>JBNMKZ010000004.1:0-79376 GCA_050874585.1 Verrucomicrobiota bacterium
AAGGCCGTCTGGCCGTTTCTTGCGGGTTCGGCGGGCGGTCTTCTGACGGGCTGCTCGATTACCGGCAGCGGTCTTGGGCTGACGCTCTGACCGCAAGCCCCGTCCGGGGATTCCCCCGGGCGGGGCAAATTAAAGTGTCGTTGGAGTTTTTGACCCCTAAAATTGACCGACCCCATGGAAACAGGTGGGCGGCCGTCATTTTCAAAACTGGGGAGAATCCAGACTTTCTGCAATGGACGCGAAGGGGCGGGGCGTGATATAATATAGGTATGAAACTATCAGGTACCATAACTGCGCTCATTACGCCGTTTACGGCGGACGGACAGGTCGATTACGGCAAGCTCCGTGCGCTTGTCGAAAAACAGGTCGAAGGTGGTGTCGAGGGCATTTGCTCGGTCGGTACGAGTGGCGAGTCGCCGACGCTTTCCCATGAGGAGCACCACAAGGTCATTGAGAAGACCATTGAATTTGCCGCCGGCAAGGTGAAGATTGTCGCTGGAACGGGAGCGAACTCAACGGCCGAGGCCGTTTCGCTTACTCGGGCGGCCATTTCGATGGGCGGGGCCGATGCCAGCCTGCAGGTTACGCCCTACTACAACAAACCGAATGCCGAGGGGCTCTACCGGCACTTCATGACGGTCGCCGACCTTGGTCTGCCGGTTGTACTCTACAACGTGCCGGGGCGGGCGGGTAAGGAAATTCCGCTGGATGTGGTGGCGCGCTTGGCAAAGCACCCGAACATCGTCGCCATCAAGGAGGCGGCGGGTTCCGTGGAACGCGTGTCGGCCATCAAGAACCTTGTGCCCGACTTCACGGTTCTCTCCGGCGATGACTCGTTGGCTCTGCCGATGATTTCGGTTGGTGCCGAGGGTGTCATTTCCGTCGCGTCGAATGTTATTCCGCGCGAAATGGGAGAAATGATTCGCCTGGCATTGGCCGGTGACTTCGTGAAGGCCCGCGCCTATCACGCGAAGTACTATCCTCTTTTCCATAACCTTTTCATTGACGTGAATCCCGTGATGGTCAAGGAGGCCCTGTGGCTCATGGGACGCATTGAGCGTTCCTTCCGCCTGCCGCTTTGCGAGACCTCCGAAAAGAATGTGGAGATCCTGCGGGGTACGCTGGCTCAGTTGGACCTTGTCTAACGGAAAGCGGAGTACATTGTTCGGTATGGTTCGGCTTCTCGCAATTTTCGTCTCGTTTGCCGCGATTTCGCTTTGTGCACAACAGAGCGAAATCGCTCGCTTTGACGCGGCGATGGCGCAGGATGGCGTTGTTGTGACGAACGGCATGAAGTGGATTGACGGCCGATGCCTGCCGATTGAGGGACGGGCCTTCACGGATGTCGACCACTACTACGACCGACTGCCGTCGGATGTGACGACGAACGTCAATGCCGGTGTGCGTACGATGAAGCATCACACGGCGGGAATGCAGTTCCGCTTTACGACTGATTCGCGGCGGCTTGCCCTCAAGTGGATACCCTACAATGCGGGACTGTCGATGGACCACATGCCGGCGACTGGCGTCAGTGGAGTTGACATCTATCGGCGGGATGCGGCGAACGGAAGGTGGCGGTATGTCAAGACGGGGCGGATTTGGGATGCCCGCCAGGGTGGAACGCTTGAAATCCCCTGGACGCCGGGCGAGGCTTGCCTCATCAACCTTCCGCTTTACAATGGTGTCAAGTCCGTGACGCTTGGCGTTGAGACGAATGCGACGGTTTCGGCACTTGCGCCTCGGTCAAATGGGGTTGTCAAGCCGGTAGTCTTCTATGGGACGTCCATTACCCATGGGGGGTGCTGCTCACGCCCGGGCATGTCGTTCGTCAATATCGTTGGGCGCGAACTTGATGTCCCCGTTGTCAATCTTGGCTTCTCCGGCTCTGGGCGGATGGAGTTTGAGATGAGCGAGCATCTTGCGCGAATTGATGCGAGTTGCTATGTCCTCGACACACTGTGGAATATGAACGACAGCCTTGTTGAAGAACGGTATGAGCCGTTCATTCGCAACCTTCGTGCGAAGCGTCCGGGTGTGCCAATTGTGATGGTTGAATTTTATAGCGTTCATTCCGAGTGGCAGTCGTCAATGGACAGGACGATTCGGAAACTTTACGAAAAGCTTCTTTCCGAAGGCTGGGATCATCTTGTCTATTTGCCGCGCCGCGGCATGTATGTGGATGATGAGGGGACCGTGGACGGGGTTCATCCGAACGACTGGGGAATGGTTTCCCTTGCCAAGGGTTTTGAAAAGTCAATTAGAGAAGCATTGGAACTGAAATGAGTATGAAAGTCTACAACAGTTTGACGCGTTCCATCGAGGACTTGAAGCCACTCAAGGACAACGAGATTCGCCTTTATACCTGTGGTCCGACCGTCTACAATTTTGCGCACATCGGGAACTTTCGGGCCTACGCCTTTGAGGACATCTTGCGCCGTGTTATCCAGTTCAATGGCATGAAGATTCGCCAGGTGATGAATCTGACGGATGTGGATGACAAGACGATTCGGGGCGCCAATGCCGCGAATGTGAAGTTGACGGACTATACGCAGACCTACAAGGATGCGTTCTTCGCCGACCTCAAGAAACTCAATATCCAGCCCGCCGAGGTCTATCCGGCGGCAACGGATCACATTCCCGAAATGATTGCGATAGTCGAGAAACTCGTGGAGAAGGGCATCGCCTATCGGAGTGAGGATGGGTCGGTCTATTTCAACGTTCGCAAATTCCCGGGCTATGGGAAGCTCGCCCACATTGACTTTGACAATCAGCGCACGGGGGCGCGGTGCGCGGCGGATGAGTATGACAAGGAGAACGTCGGGGACTTTGCGCTTTGGAAAGCCTGGGAGCCGTCGGACGGGCCAGTCGGCTGGGATTCTCCGTGGGGACGCGGTCGTCCGGGTTGGCACATCGAGTGCTCGGCCATGTCGATGAAGTATCTCGGCGAGACATTCGACCTCCATACGGGTGGCATTGACAATCTCTTCCCCCATCATGAGAACGAAATCGCACAGGCTGAGGCGGCGACGGGCAAGCCGTTCGTGAATACGTGGATGCATTGCGCCCATTTGCGGGTGAACGGCGAGAAGATGTCGAAGTCGGCGGGGAACTTCTTTACGCTTCGTGATCTGCTTGAGAAGGGGTATACAGGGCGGGAGATTCGCTACGTCCTCATCAACGCTCACTATCGGCAAGGGCTGAACTTCGCCTTTTCGGCTCTGGACGACGCGCGAAAGTCGCTCGCCCGCATTGATGCCTGCGTGGAGAAGGCGACGGAGGGTGAGATTCCCGACTGGGCGCAAAAGCACGTGGACGACTTTACGGCGGCCGTGAATGACGACCTCAATACGCCGAAGGCGTTTGCCGCGCTCTTCGAACTCGTGCGCGAGACGAATTCGCATGGTGGCGGACCTGTGCTGGGGGCTTTCCGGCGCATGGACGAGGTGCTGGGCGTCATTTTCTTCGGCAAGGTCGCGAAGGCTGAGATTCCGGGCGAGATCCAGGCCCTGCTGACGGCGCGAGCCGAGGCCCGCAAGGCGAAGAATTGGGCCGAGAGCGACCGCCTGCGCGACGAAATCGCCGTCGCTGGCTGGATTGTCAAGGATTCAAAGGAGGGGCAGTCATGCACAAGGAAGTAAAGACGGAGGCGGAACTCAAGGATGCGATTGCCACGGGAAAGGTCCTGCTGGACTTTTGGGCAACCTGGTGCGGACCGTGCCAGATGATGGCACGGGCGATTGCAGACGAACTTGAGCCGAGAATGCCCGACTTGACCATCGTCAAGGTCAATGTGGATGAGGCTCCGGAACTCGCGGCAAAGTTTGGTGTCATGTCCATCCCTGCCCTTTTTTGCTATAATAATGGAGCAAAGACGGCGGAGTTCGTTGGTGTGACCCCTGTTTCGAGCATCGCGGCGGCTTTTAACTAATATCAAGAACTGGAATGGACTGAGATTATGAATACGTATATGGATCGGTTTATGGAGGCCTTCCCCTACGAGGGATTGACCTATGATGACGTGACGCTGGTGACGCAGTATGCGGACTTTTTGCCAGACGACGCCTCTCTTGAGACGAAACTGACGTCGCGCACGAAGATGAAAATTCCGTTTATGTCTGCCGCGATGGATACGGTGACGGAGGCCCCGATGGCGATTGCCATGGCACTGGCCGGCGGCATCGGGTGCATTCATAAGAACTTGGAGGAGGATGAGCAGGCCGCACAGGTCCGCCTCGTGAAGAACCACCTCAACGGCATGATCGAGAACCCGGTCTGTTTTCATGAGAACGATGACATCGGTTACCTGCGCAGCGAGAAGATTGCTCGCAAGTTGAAGTTCAACGGCTTCCCGGTACTGGACGACCAGAACCGTCTTGTCGGCATGATTACGTCGAGCGATATGCGGTTTGCGCCGATGAACGCGGCGAAACTGAAGGACGTGATGCAGAAGGGCCTGCTGACGGCCAAGCCGGGGACGACGCTGAAGGAGGCCTACGACCTGATGCGCGAGAACAAGATTGGCAAGCTGCCGCTCGTGGATCAGGATGGCCATATCGTTGGTCTTTACAGCTTTACGGATGTCAGCCGTATTGTTGAGAACGCCGCCGCGCCATCCAACTGTGATGACAAGTTCCGCCTGCGTGTGTCGGCATCGGTCTCGGGCGGCAAGGGCGACCTTTCGCGCATGGAGAAACTGGCGGATGCCGGTGTTGACGTGGTGGTCGTCGATTCGGCGCATGGGCACACGAAGGGCATCATGGACATGACGGAGTACATCGTCAAGCACTTCCCGAAGGTGGATGTCATTGCCGGAAACATTGCGACGGGCGAGGCGGCGGTGGCCTTGGCCAAGTGCGGTGCGCATGCCGTCAAGGTTGGCATCGGGCCTGGGTCGATTTGTACGACGCGTGTCGTCTGTGGCGTGGGCATTCCCCAGCTGACAGCCGTCTACAACGCGGCGAAGGCGTTGCGCGGCACGGGAGTTGCGGTCATTGCCGACGGTGGCATCAAGCTCTCGGGCGATGTTCCGAAGGCGTTGGCGGCGGGTGCCGACTCCGTGATGCTGGGGTCCGTCCTTGCGGGTACCGAGGAGTCCCCGGGCGAGAAAATCTACTCGAACGGCCGTCAGTATGTCGTCTATCGTGGCATGGGGTCGCTTGCCGCGCTCAAGAACGGCAAGGGATCGCGTGCGCGCTATTTCCAGGATAACGAGTCCGAGGATGACCTCGTGCCGCAGGGCATCGAGGGCATGGTTCCGTACTCGGGTCACGTGAAGTCGATTATGACCCAGTTCTGTGGCGGCCTCCGTGCTTCGCTCGGCTACTGCGGTGCGAGGACGATTGCCGAACTCCAGGAGAAGGGCAAGTTCTTCCGCGTGACCACGGCGGGTCTGCGCGAGGCGCGTCCGCACGACATCACAATTACCAAGGAAGCCCCCAACTACCGGACCTAAGTGAGCGCGAAAAAGGGAAAGTCGTTTCAGGATTACGGCCGTGAGTGGCTGGACACGCTGGTCGTCGCGATTTCGGTCGCGATGGCCTTCCGTGCTTACTTCTTTACGCCGTTCAACATTCCGACCGGCTCCATGCAGCCGACCCTCTGGGGTTACCATACGGAGGCCGGAACCGAGAAAGGGTCATGGGACACTTTCCCCCTTTCGCTTCTCAAGTGGGCTTGGACGGGCGAGCGCGTCGTCGACTACCGTGCGCCGGCGAGCGGAACCGTTCGCTTTGCGCCGCGTAACGACGGGTTCGCCGATGTCGCCGTCGGGCTATCCCCCGAGGTCTTCAAGTTGCCAACGGATGCCTGTGCCGCGCTTCAGGGACGCTACTTTCGGGAGGGTGAGACGCTGTGGAAGGGCACGATTAAGACGGGCGACTTCATCTTCGTCAATCGCTGGATCTGGAACTTTCGCCGCCCGCGTGTCAATGACGTGATGATTTTCTCAACAACCGGTATCGAAGGCCTTCAGCAGGGGACGCACTACATCAAGCGGATGAAGGCGACGCCGGGCATGACATATCAGTTGGAGCACCCGATTGAGGGCGGTCCTCGTGCCGTGACGATGGGCGAAGACGAGTATTTCGCCTGCGGGGACAATTTCAACAACAGTTTCGACAGCCGCTACTGGGGGCCAGTCCCTGGCACTAAACTGCGCGGGCTGGGCAGTGTCGTATTTTGGCCGTTTAACGGATGGAGGATAATAAGATGAGCGAGCAGCTGATTCCGACACCAAGTGTTTTCGGTGAGACCGGCAACTTCCTGCTGGAGCGGGAACTCGGGCGCGGCGGTATGGGTGGCGTCTATATGGGACGCGACAAGATGCTGGATCGCCCCGTGGCCGTCAAGGTCATGCTGAAGGAGTACGGCTCGGATGCCGAGTTCGTTGAACGGTTCAAGCACGAGGCCCAGGCGGCGGCTCGGTTGATTCACCCAAATATCGCCCAGATTTACTCCTATGGCATTGCCGACGGGATGCCGTACATCGCAATGGAACTGGTCGCTGGCGGCTCGCTTGACCAGCTGATGCGTAATGCCCCCGGCAAGACGGATGTGCCGCGCATCATGAAGATTGGTGAGCAGGTCGCGCAGGCTCTCCGTTGCGCGGCGGATCAGGGGCTTGTTCATGGCGACATCAAGCCTGAGAACATTCTCTTGGATGCCAACGGCAATGCAAAGATTGTTGATTTCGGTCTCGCCGGGATGCAGAAGAATACGGACGAGATCTGGGGAACGCCCTACTACATCTCGCCCGAGAAGGTTCGCAAGGAGGTCGTCGACTATCGGGCCGATATGTACAGTCTCGGTGCGACGCTTTACCATGCCCTGACGGGCGTCGCTCCCTTTGAGGGCGAGGATGCGACATCAGTCGTCAAGAAGCGCTTTGAGGGAATGCCGAAGAAGCCGAGCGAGGTGCGCCCGGGACTCTCCCCGCAGATTGACGCGCTGATTATGACGATGCTGGCCTTTAACAAGGAGGAGCGTTTCCCCAGTTTCGAAGCCTTGATTGAAGAATTCAAGAAGGTCATGACGACGGGCTTGACGACGACCCAGGCCGTCTCGACGGCATCCGTTGCAACTCCTGCGAAGACGGGAACGATGGTGCGTCCGACCGGCAAGCGGATGGTGGTTCACGGCAAGCGGACGATGACGATGAAGCGTCCGGTTTCGGCCCCGGTTCCGCCTGTGGAGGACGAGGAGGATGACGAGGACGAGAAGGGTGGCGGCCTTGGCGCGAAGGTCGCCGGAGTCATCATCGGCGTTATCGTCGTTGTTGGTGGTCTTGTGGGTGGACTCGTGTGGTACAAGTCGCACGAGCGGAGTTCGGCCGATGCGGCCTACCAGACGACGATTGAGACGAACTGCAAGAATGCGCGGGAAGCCGTTGCGACGACCCGCAAGGCGGCGGCGGAATTTGCCGACAAGTTTGCGGCCTTTGCCCAGAAGGCGACGGACGGGTGTGTGAAGGCCTCGGGCGAACTTTCAAAACTGTTGCCTGAGTTCGCGGCGGATCTGAAACTGCCGCCGACGAAGGAGCTGCTCGATCTCATCGCCTCGACCAACGCGGCTGCTTCGACTGCGGAATCCCCGGCGGCAACCAATGGGGTGGCGGCCGCGTCAACGGGCGCGACCAATGCGGCTCCAGCGGCTGCGACTGCGCCAGCACCTGCGGCAACCGAAGCCCCGGCGGCGGAATCGCGCAAGTTGCCGGCAGTCGTCAAGGATATGCAGGCCATCTGGGAGAAAGCCTACAGCTGTCAGGCGAGTGCCATTCGTATTCATCTCGCAATGATGAAGGTCGTCGCCGAATGCGATAAGGCCAATGGGGTTGTGGGTCAGACGAAGGAGGCGATGGAGGCTCTCGGCAAGTTGTCGCAGGACACCAAGGATATGTACGAGCAGGCGCGTGGATCCAAGGATGTTGAGAATGTTGAGAAGGGCATCTCTTTCATCAACAGTCGAGGCGAGAGAGCTATCAAGAAGACGGTGGAGGAACTGCGCCTTGAGAAACTCCGTCAGGAGCGTGAGGATGCGGCGGCGCGTGCGGCGGCCGACGCGGCGGCCCGCCAGAAGAAACTCGAGGAGGAGCGGCGGCAGAAGATTGAGGCAGAGACGGCGTCCGTTCGCGAGAAGTTTGATGCAATTGCCGCGACGAAGACCTTCCGCCTTCTGGATTGGACACACGCCATTCGACAGCTGAAAGACCTCAAGTCCGAGTTCACGACGGCCGAGGGATCGCTCGCGGCGGATGATGAGATTCGTAAGGTTGAGGCGATGAAGACCGTCCAGGAAATCCTGATTCAGAACATGGTCGGGTACAAGTTCCGCGTCAGGAGCAAGGAAAAGCCGTTGCGTGGCTGCGTCGTCAAGTCCGCCAACAAGAAGGAAATTACGTTGGTCGGTGCGGATGGAGCCTCGTCACGCAAGCTGACATGGCAGAAGTTCTACGAGAAATACCCGGGCAATCTGAATGAGTTGCTGAACAAGTATATTGTGGATGGGAAGGGGGCCTCGAAGTCCGGCGACGGAAAGTTGTCGGCCAAGGCATGGACCGAGGCGATGTTCGGCGCGGCACTGACGATGCGTCTCATCTGTTCGGATGTTCCGGGGGCGCAGGCGCGCAGTGAGCAGATGGTGCGGGAAGCCGTCAAGGGCTTCGATGACGAGGCGATGACGAAGACGGCGCAGCGGCTCTTCCCCGACATTGAGAATCTCGACCAGGCCTCGTCGACGGAAGAGTAGGCGGCCTTGGCAGTTGACTTCTCCCGTTCAGTTGCCCTTCTGGGTGAGCAGACTTTCGACCGTCTCGCGCAGGTACGCGTGGCGGTCGTTGGTGTCGGGGGCGTTGGCAGTTGGTGTGCCGAGGCCCTGTTGCGCACGGGCGTTCGACACCTGACGCTCATTGACGACGATTTGGTTGCGCCGAGCAATGTGAACCGTCAGTGTCCGGCAACGGCGCGGACGATTGGCCAGCCGAAAGTGCTTGTCATGCGTGACCGCCTGCTTGAAATCAATCCGGACGCGGATATTGTGGCAATTCCCGAACGTTATGTGGGGGGCGTACCTTGCGGCGGTGCGGTGGATGCCATTGCCGACGCAATCGATTCAGTGGATTGCAAGGCGGAACTGATTCTCGCCTCAACGGCGGCGGGCGTTCCAATCGTCAGTTCAATGGGCGCGGCACTTCGGTTCGATCCGACGAAAGTGGTAGTGCGTCGCTTCGATCGGATTGCGGGTGATGGTCTTGCCCGTGCCCTTCGGCAGAAGTTTCGTCGTCTGGAGCGGTTTCCATCCTCCAAGTTCATGTGCGTCACGACGGATGAACTCCCCGTGCGCCGTCCCGACCTCCGTACGAAGGGGAGTCTGATGACGGTGACGGCGACATTCGGCATGGTTCTGGCCGCCGAAGTCATGAAGACTTGCCTCAAATGAACATCTGCTTTGAGACTTTTGGCTGTCGGCTCAACCGTGCGGAAGCACTGGAGGATGAGGCTCGCTATCTTGCCGAGGGACATCGTGTCGTTTCGACACATGCGGATGCCGATCTGATTGTGGTTCGTGGGTGTTCGGTGACGGCGAGGGCGCAGAAGGACTGTGAACGCCTGATTCGCCATCTTGAACAGAAGTATCCGGCGAAGCGTATTGTCGTTGTTGGCTGTCTGCCCAGTGCCAAGCGTCGTTCGCCGCCCGCGCTTTCGGAGTCCTCGGTGGGGGCGATTCCGACGCGGACGGCCCGTGCCTACCTCAAGGTTCAGGATGGGTGTTCGGGGAGATGTTCGTTCTGCATTGTGCCGCAGTTTCGCGGCAAATCCGTCTCCATCCCCTTTGACGATGTGCTGGAGCGTGCGCGGCGGTTCATCGAGAGCGGCTATCATGAGATTGTCGTGACGGGTTGCAACCTGTCGCTCTATGCGTCGGGCGGTCGCCGGCTCCCCGAACTCGTGTCATCGCTTGCCGACCTCTCGTCCTCGTGTCGCATTCGCATTGGTTCGCTCGAGCCAGGGGCCTGTGCACAGGAGACGGTTCATGCAATGGCGGAAAGGCCGAACATTTGCCGGTTTCTCCATATCCCCGTTCAGTCGGGTTCGAATCGCATTCTCGCGGCCATGCACCGCCCCTATCTCATTGCGGATGTTGATGCATTGATTTCCGCGGCGGTTCACACCATGCCGCTGATTGGCATCGGGTGCGACCTGATTGCGGGCTTCCCCGGCGAAACGGAACTCGACTTCCGCCAAACCCAGGGGTTTCTTGCGCGGCATCTTCTCGCGAATGCACACGTCTTCCCCTATTCGCCGCGACCGGGGACGCTTGCGGCCGGCTTGCCGGGCGCACTGCCGGAAGATGTCCGCCGCCAGCGGGCGCGGCAGTTGGCGGCGCTGGCGGACGAGAGTCGGCGCAAGTTTGCCAAGCGGTTTATCGGGCGGTTCGTCGATGTGGTCGTGGAGTCCGAATCGGCCCTCAAGGGCTGGACGTCCGAGTACCTGTGGTTCGAGCGTTCGCAGATCGATTTGGTTGGAATGCGTCCGCTCGTCTCGCACCGCAAGGAGTCCATGCGCTTCCAGGTGAGAGCCGCGCATGGGGGCGTTCTCTACGGGGATGGGGACTTGGTCTGATGGCGGGCGAAACGGTCAAGAGTGAGGCGATTTGCCTTGACCTGCACCCCTGGTCACGGACCAGCCACATTGTGCGGTGGCTGACGCCGACCGGTCCGGTCGTCACGGTAGTCAAGGGGGCCGTGCGCCCGAAGAGTGCCTTTCTTGGACAGTACGACCTCAACTACACCTGCGAAATCGTCCGCTACGTTCGGCAGAAAAATGGCATGAGCGCCCTCCGCGAATGCGCACCGCTTGAGCGGCGCGATGGGTTGCGCGGCGACTTTCGTGCGCTCGCGCTGGCCGGATGGTTCCGGCGGCTCGCGGCGGAACTTGCGCCGAGTGGGCCGGACTGCCGCGACTGGTATGATCTTCTTTCGGCGGCGCTGACGGCGCTTTCGGCGGCAGGTACGGATGTCGTTCGAATTCAGAATCTGCTTGATTTTGAACTAAAGGTCCTTGATTTGATTGGTTTAACACCGGGTTTAACCTTTGCGGAAGGCTCCTTTCTCCTGCGGGGAGAGCGGCGAATCCCCGTTTCACGCGAAGTTGCCGCGTGCCTGCGCAGTCCACGGGACGAAAAAAATCTAAAAATTCTACTGGACGCGGCGAGGGTAATTGGTGTATTCTATACTTTCCACTTGGATTGTGCCTCCGATGTGCGGAGGGTGGTCCTGAGGATGATTTCGGAAAACGAATGAAAGAAAGAGTAAAGAAGATGAATAAGTTGCACCTGGTCGGTACGGCGGCACTTGCCGGTCTGATGGTCGTCGGTTGCGTAAAGCACGAGGACGAGACGGTGGATGTTGCGAAGAAGGCGAACGAGGTCTCCATCGTTGTGGATGGCAAGACGCTGACGTCTGAACAGATCGACATTGATGTCGAGAAGGTTCTTGAGGCGCAGGGCGACAGGATTCCTGCTGCTCAGAAGGATTATGCGCGGCAGATGATTCGCAACCAGATGGCGCAGTCGTTCCTCTATGAGAACGCGCTCGTTGCTTTGGCGAAGGCGAAGGGTTTTGTCGTGACCGAGGCCGATCGCGCGGCGCGTGAGGCGGAGTTCCTGAAGAATGTTGCGGGCCGTCCCGATGCCCCGAAGTCTCTCGCCGAGGCGGCGGAGAAGTTCCCGCTTGGCAAGGATCGGATGATGGAGGAGTTCAACAACGGCATCCTCATCCAGAAGATGATTGACGATGCGATTGCGAAGAAGGGGATGGACTTCGCGGCCGAGGCGCAGAAGGTGATTGACGGCATCGTCTCCAACAACAATGCCCTCGCCTCCACGAGTGCGGATGCCCTGGCGAAGATCAAGGCCATCCACGCGGAACTGACGAAGCCAGGCGTTGACGACCTGGCGAAGAAGTTTGCCGCGATCGCGGCGGAGAAAAGCGAGTGCCCGTCCTCCAAGAAGGGGGGCGACCTCGGCGAGTTCACCCACGGTCAGATGGTCAAGGAGTTCGACGAGGCCGCGTTTGCCCTGCCGGTCGGCAAGGTTTCGGATCCCGTGAAGACCCAGTACGGCTACCACCTCATCCTCGTGTCAGAGAAGATTCCCGCTGTCGAGGCCAAGGGTGACACGCCGGCCGCTCCCGAGAAGGTCCGTGCGAGCCACATCCTCATCAAGACGCCCGATAAGCAGGAGGTTCCTGCGCTGGAGGATGTCGTCCGCTTCCTGAAGCGTCAGAGTGAGAGCCAGCTGGTCGGGGATTTGGCAAAAGAGGCCTTGAAAGCCGCGGGCGTTACCACGTCCGACGAGTTCAAGCACCTCCTTCCCAAGGAAGAAACGCCGGTCGAGGCGACCCCGGTTGAAACCACGAGCGAAAAATGATATAATACGCGCCTGTTCTGTTGAAAGGATACAAAGACAATGAGTCAGCACGCATCTCTTAAGGGTTCAGGAAAGATTACTTCCAAGCGCAACGTCCTCAAGCGTTTTGAGCGCGTCAACTTGCTGCAGAAGCGCGGCGAGTGGAAGGAGGGTAGCCGCGGCCTCGGTCTCAAGAAGACCAAGCCGGAGGCGTAAGGTTCATCCCTCGCTGAAAGGGGACGCTTGGTCGGCGAACGATCGGGCGTCCCTCTTTTTTTTGGTTATGAACGCCAGCCCGACGCTCCTGCACACATGTTGCGGACCTTGCGCGTCCGCCTGCGTCCCCGTCCTCAAGGACGAGGGCCGTTCAGTGGTTCTTTACTTTGCCAATTCCAATATCGATACGGAGGAGGAATGGGCGCGGCGGTTGGAGGCGGCCCGCCAACTGGCCGATGCCGAGGGTGTGGAACTCGTTGTTGAACCCTATGACCACGCCGAGTGGCTGGCGTGTGTCGCCCGGGGTTTTGAGGGGGAGCCCGAGAAGGGGGCGCGGTGTGAACGGTGCTACCGCTACAATTTGCTGAAGGCGGCCCGTTATGCGGCGGCACACGGACTTGCGGAGGTGACGACTTCGCTGACGATTAGTCCTCACAAACCCTCGCCCATCGTCTTTGCCATGGGGAAGGCAGCGGCGGATTCCGTCGGGGTCTCATTTTTGCCGCGTGATTTCAAGAAGAAAGACGGATTCAAGAAGAGTGTCGCCCGGGCGAAGGAATTGGGCCTCTACCGTCAGTCCTATTGCGGGTGCGAGTTTTCCCGTCGGGGATAGGGTGGAATCGTTTCCAGCGCGGCAAACTTTACGCATGGGAGATTCGAGCGCGGCAGTTTAGTTTTGCCGCGTGTGCCGTGGGGAGAACTTGCCTATTGGGAAGGAAGGACGGGCTCGTGCCTACGAAGACGCGCTCCCATCGGGACGAAAGCGTTCTCTTTTCCGCAGGAAGAGGGGCGGATATCCCGAAGGGAACGGGTTTTGATGCCCATCAGGAAGGGCAAGCACTAAGGTGGTTTGGATAAAGCACTAAGGTGCTTTGCTCAAAGGACTAAGGTGCTTTGTTGAAAGGACTAAGGTGCTTTCCCTTCGTATTCCGCAACGCAGCCCTTCCTTATGGGCAGAGCAACCCTTCCTATTGGTGCAAAACGCCCATCTTTTTGGGCGAAACTTTTCATTTTCTCAAGGAAGCGGGCGGACGCAAATCACCGTGATTCAAGATGCCCCTATCCATCTCGAAGTGCCGCGTTCCCTCGCGTCTGCCGCGCCCCTCGGGTACGCGCGCCGTTCGGATCTCGTTCTCAGGTTCTCCGACTTCCTTGTGTAGCGTTCTGAGGGCTTCCTCTTGGATTGCGCAATTTCCACTTGTTTTGATTCCGTTGTACGCTGAAAACATAATTATGGTATAATACGCACTTGATTTCAAGGAGACTATGTCATGAAACTCGAAGAACTCAAGGGTAAGACAGTTGGCGTCTGCGTGAGCGGAGGCCTCGACTCGAAGACAATCTGCTGCGTCCTTCTTGACGCGGGCGTGAAGGTTAAGGCGTTCAGCGCGAACGTCGGCCAGCCCGATGAAAAGGACATCAACGACATCAAGAAGCGTATGGCCCCCACGGGCGTGGATACGACGATTGTCGACGTGACGAAGGAAATGGCCGACATCTGCTTCGAGACCGTCAAGTGCCAGGCGATGTATGACGGCGGCTACTGGAACTCGACGGGTATCGCCCGTGCGGTGACCGTCCAGAAGCTCCTGCCGGCGATGAAGAAGGCCGGTTGCTCGGTGCTCGTGCACGGTGCAACGGGGCGCGGCAATGACCAGATGCGCTTTGAGCGGTATGTGAACGTCATGGACCCGAAGTTCGGCGTGTATGCGCCGTGGCGTGATGCGGATCTTCTCAAGAAGTTCCCCGGACGCACGCAGATGGTCGAGTTCCTCGCCAAGCGCGGCATCGTCGCCTTCGTGGGCACGAAGAAGAAATACTCGACGGATGCGAACCTCGCCGGCCTTTCCCACGAGGCCGAGGATCTTGAGTCGATGGAGACGTCGATGCGCATCGTGAAGCCCACGATGGGCGTGTGGCCCGAGAAGGCCCCGAACAAGGTCGAGAAGGTGACGCTTTCCTTTGTCAAGGGCCGCTGCGTGGCGGTCAACGGCAAGAAGATGACGCCGTACGAGGTCATGCTTGAGATGAACAAGATTGGCGGACGCAATGGCATCGGCATGAAGCATGCGCTTGAGAACCGCATCATCGGTACGAAGAGCCGTGGCGTGTATGAGGCTCCTGGTATGGAAGTTCTCTCGTGGGGTCTCAAGTACATCTATGAGGGTGTCATGGATCGCCGGTCGACCCAGTTCTTCCAGCATCTCTCGAAGTTCATCGCCGACCAGATTTACGATGGCCGCTGGTTCGATCCGGCGACCCGTGCGGCTCGTGCGGCCGTGCAGGTCTGGGCCGACAAGGCAACGGCCGAGGTGACGCTTGGGCTTTACAAGGGCAACATCTTCTTCGAGTCCCTCAAGGGCCTGAAGGCGACGATCTACAATGAGGCCGACAGCTCGATGGAGGCGTCGAATGGCTTGAACCCGCACAGCTCGCAGGGCTTTGCCGAGATTCAGTCCGTTGAGGCCAAGATGCTGGCGAAGGCCGGTCAGATCGAGCTCTGAGAAGAAGAGTCGGTGTGATGGAAGAACAAGAAAAGAAAGAGGCGACGGCTTCGGTTTCCGAGGAGTCCACTCCCAAGGGGGACGCGGCGGCTGAAAAGCCGACCGCCGCCCCTGAAGCGGAGAGCAAGGCTTCCGAGAAGGCCGAGAAAGCCGCGCCCGAGGAAGCGAAGAAGCCGGCGGAGCCGGACTGGAAAGATCGGTACGCCCGGCTTCTCGCCGACTTTGACAATTTCAAGAAGCGGACCGCCCGCGACCGCGAGGATACCTATCGCTTTGCTGAAGCGGACATTCTGAAGGACATTCTGCCCACGGTGGATCACCTGTCCCTGGCCCTCGCCAATGCGAAGGATAAGGACGACGACTTCGTCAAGGGTGTCCAGCTCGTTTACGACTCCCTGCTGAAGGCTCTGAAGGAGCATGGGGCCGAGCCGTTTGATTCCGTCGGCAAGGTCCTTGACCCCGAGCGGATGGAGGCGATTGCCTCTTTGCCCTCGGCGGACGTTGAAGAGGGCAAGGTGTCGAACGAGGCCAAGAGAGGATGGGTGCTGAAGGAGAAGGTCCTTCGTGCCGCGCAGGTGGTCGTTTCGTCTGGCAAGCCCCAGTAACGGGCTCGCGAAGGTGTGGCAATGGCAGCGCAGAAGAGAGATTATTACGAGGTTCTTGGCGTCGCGAAAGATGCGACGGCGGATCAGATTAAGTCCGCCTACCGCAAGCTCGCGATGAAGTATCATCCTGACCGCAATCCCGACGACCCATCGGCCAAGGAGAAGTTCTCCGAGATTTCCGAAGCCTACGAGGTCTTGTCGAATGCCGAGAAGCGTCAGCGGTATGACCAGTTCGGCCATCAGGGCGTGAACTTCGGGCCGGGAGGCTTTGACTTCAACCGCGATTTCTCGCATTTCCAGGATGTGGACTTGGGTGATATCCTCAATTCCTTCTTTGGTGGCGGGGCTTCATTCGGAGGTGGCGGCGGATTCTCCAGCTTCTTTGGCGGTGGCGGCGGCCGTGCGCGTCGTGCCGACCCAGAGGGACCGCGCCGTGGGGATGACCTCACCTATCGGTTGGACATTGATTTTGACGAGGCGATTTTCGGCAGTGAGCGGACGATTGACCTGACGATTCCGGGGCAGTGTCCCGATTGTCATGGTACGGGCGCGGCGGCTGGTTCGAAGCGCGTCGTTTGCAAGACCTGCCAGGGGCGTGGCTCGATTGTCGCTGGGAGTGGATTCTTCCAGGTTCGGCAGACATGCCCGACATGCGGTGGTGAAGGCTCAATTATTGAGAAGCCCTGCAAGAAGTGCCGCGGAACGGGGCAGGTTGCGACGCCGTCGCACATTTCCCTGAAGATTCCGGCGGGTGTCGACACGGGTTCGCGCCTGCGCCTTGCTGGCAAGGGTGCCGCCGGTTTGCGCGGCGGTGAAAATGGCGACCTTTACGTGCTACTGAACGTTCGCGAGAGCGATCTCTTTGAGCGTGACGGTCAGGACTTGTTTGTTGATGTGCCGGTTTCGCCCATTGTCGCCGCCCTCGGCGGGACGATTGACGTGCCGACTCCAGACGGCGCGGCGCGGCTGAAGATTCCTGCGGGAACTCCCAATGGCAAGACGTTCCGCCTGCGCGGCAAGGGTGTGCCGAGCCTTCGCGGCGGATTCGCCGGCGACTTGGACGCACGCGTCGTCTTCGAGGTCCCGGCGAATCTTGATCGCAAGCAGAAAGCCGCGCTTGAGGAGTTCCAGAAGTTGGCGACATCAAGCACGTTCCCTGAAGCGAGTTCGTTCACGAACAAGGTAAACGTTTTCTTCGCGCACAAGAAGAAACTCGGCAAATAGCCGTTTACGCACCTGTGGTGGAATGGCAGACACGGTGGATTTAGGTTCCACTGCCTCGGCGTGGGGGTTCGAGTCCCTCCAGGTGCACCACTTTGAGTTCTCCGCCTATTTGATGGCGGAGAATTTCTTTTTGTTGTTCTTGTAGTCACATTAGTCCGTCCGTCGCGGGAGTGAGACTCTTTTGGTCGTCAAACCGACCATGTGTGGTGTGGCATTCCTATCTTGCGGTGGCGTGGCAGTTGCGCAACTGGAACTTCTTCGGATTGCAAGTGGAACACGCCGGAGTCGCGTCCCCCTCGCGTACGCGTGCGCGGTCTATTTATATTCCCGTCTACGTCTAAGTGCCGCGCGGCCGCGAGGTCTGGAGGACCGTGTCGAGGGGCTGAGCGTCCTGAGGAAGTGGAACAGTCCGACGGAACGATACTCGTTGAAAATCATTTATAAAATATGACAATCCCCATTGACTGTGAATCAAGAAATGTGCTATCATTTAGACATTATGACGAACTTACGGAGATTGGCGGGGGATTCGGGCGGCATCAGATGTCCGCCTCAGGCGCACGGATGGGTGCGCCACTCATTGCCTGTCCTCTCGCTCGACTTGGGTTGGGTGTCAGAACGAAGACTGAACCAACCAAGAGGTCGTGCGGTGTGGGAAGCGTAGGTCGGGGTAGAGACATTGATAAACTGAAAGACTAAGGGAGAAACAGATGTTTTGTATCGAATGTGGTGCACCAATGGACGAGGGTGCGGAAATCTGTCCGGCGTGTGGTGCGGTCGTTGTTCTCGGTCGTCGAGAGAAGGCAGACGGCTTTCAGATGGAGGACGACGATGCAAGGCCGCTTGACAACAGTCCAGATCCGCTGGCCTTTGGGATTGCGAACTTGATCTTGTGGATCGTACCCGCCATCGGCTTGCCTGTTTCCGTCGTCGGAATGGTGATGAGTGCCAGACGAAGGAAAAGCGTCAGCCTGTTCCTGTGCATCGTTGGCGTTGTGTTTTCGCTGGTGAATGCGATCGCCGGTGCTGTCATTGGCGGCAAGCTGGGCATCGCAATTGGCTTTCTGCTACTTTAGTTCTTCCTGCGGGCCTGTTTTGCCGCGTATGCGCGCTTTGATTTTCTTTCAGACCCCCATTGACGGCGTGGCGCGGGAAATGATATACTATCAACCACTTGACCGGTGGGATGGCCGAGCGGTTAGGTAGCGGACTGCAAATCCGCTTACAGCGGTTCAACTCCGCTTCCCACCTCCAATCTTCAAAGTGAGAACATGATCGCAACTTGGGGCCTGATTCTCGGTTTACCGCTCCTCGCCTTTGGCGGGGGTTCGCTTCTTTTGAGCGGTCGAATGTCCCGTTTTATTGACTGGTTTGAGACTTCCCGCGCTGTTGCCGTGCTTCTGACGGTCGTCGCTTGGTTTTGGACGGCGTACGAGTGCGACACGATTGGAATTGACGTTTTCGACATGATTCTCAAGCGTTTTCCCGGTGAAGTCTGGATTTTGGCGGCGGTGCTGTCGTTCCTGACCGTGGTTTGGATGCCCAAGAACTTGTCCGTCCGGGCCTTGACGGGCATCCTGATGCTGATACCGGCTGAACTTTTCAAGGTGACGCGGTTGCTCCTGCCCGAGAGCGGTGCCGCGCCTGTGCACCTTTTCGTGGTGACGGCCTATATTGGGGCCGTTCTCGGAATGTATGGTATGTTCTACCCCTGGCGGCTTGAGCGCGGGATGCGCTGGTTCCAGTCCTCGCCCCTTCGGCTGAAGGCGTTGGGGCTTGTGTGCGCGGTCTGGGGGCTTGGTCTTCTCCTCATCGGTTTTTCGATATGAAAGATATTCTTCTGATCCTCGTGACGGTTTGCGGAGGCCTTGGCCTCTTCCTGTTGGGGATGAAGCATCTTTCGGAGGGGCTGCAGGCGACGGCGGGCGGCGGCTTGCGCAAGTTCATGTCCCATGCGACGAGCCGACGGCTTGTGGGCGTTGGGACGGGCATCATCTCGACGGTCATCGTCCAGTCGTCCTCAATCATCACGGTGATGCTCGTTGGCTTCGTCTCGACGGCCCTACTGACGTTGCCGCAGGCGATAAACGTGTTGATTGGCGCGAATATCGGCACAACGGCGACGATTTGGATTATCGCCTACGCGCCGGATCCCCAGGTTCTTGGTTTCATTGGCATCGCGCTTGGCGGCGCGATGTATTTTTTCTTGCGCGGCGAACGCGTCCATAACCTCGGTCTGACGGTCATCGGCCTTGGGCTGGTCTTCTTGGGCCTTTACTTCATGTCGAAGGGCGTCATGCCGATTCGCGAGAATCCCGAGATTGCGAAAGTCTTCACGTCCATGAGCTGTGAGACCATCCCGGGTGTGCTGCTGGTTGCCTTCGCGGCGATGTTGCTGACGGCGGTCATCCAGTCCTCGGCGGCGACGATTGCGATTGCCATGACGCTGGCGGCCCAGAAGTTGATTACCTACGAGGTGGCGATTGCCGTGCTGTTCGGGGCGAACATCGGCACGACGGCGACGGGGTGGATCGCGGCGATCGGCGGCACGGCGGATGCGCGGCGGACGGCGCTGGCGCATACGCTGTCCAACATCATCGGGTCGATTGTGTTTCTGCCGTTGTTCCCCCTGTTCGTGAAGGGCGGGCAGATGCTCTTTCCGAACTGGAATGTTGCCGAGACGATGATTGTGTCGGGGCATCCGGCACAAGTCCTGACGCACATCATGGCACCCATTGCCGTGACGGATACGATTTTTGCTGTTTGCCGTGGGGTGTTGCTTTTTCCATTTGTGAAGCCTTTTGCGCGTTTGATTGAGTTTTTGGTCAAACAGCCGGAGAATGAGAAGCCGCACCTGTCGGCACTGAAGGTCGGTGCGCGTCTCTCGCCCGTCATCGCCTGCGACCAGGCCCTGTTGGAGGTCCAGTTCATGCGCAAGAGCAATCTTGAGTTGCTGGACTGTGCGCGGCAGGTCATCGCCGGCACAAGCGACGAGGAGATGGAGAATCACATCATCCATCGCGAGGACATTCTGGACAACGTGCAGCGCGAGGTGACCGAGTTCCTTGGTGGGATTATGACGAAGCGCCTCGGATGGGATGTCGCGGAACGGGCGCGGCGGCTCCTGCGCATTACGGACGAGTTGGAGTCCGTTTCGGACGAATCGGCGGCGATTCTGCGTGTCGTTCGTCGATTCAGGACGCGCAAGCAGCGGATTTCAGAGGCTTCGGTGGCCGTTCTCCTCTCCGTCCACGACCGTGTGAATGCGTTCGCCGAGAAGGTTTCTCCCTGGATTTGTTCGCCGCGTGTGCCGATTGACGTGGAGGCCGTCCAGGCGGAGTCGCGGGAGATTCACGAGTTTATCCGCGAGTGCCGTCGGACGCAGCTCGGACGCATCGGCTCGGACGACCCGGAGTCCCCGTTGCGCGTTCTGGGTGAGTTGGATGTTATCAATGCCTATGAGCGCATTCGGGCCTATTATCTGAACATTGCCGAGACGCTGGCGGGCGGGAAAGTCGCCAAGTGATGAAGCGGCACCTGATTGGCATTGGGGGCGTTGGGATGAGCGCCCTTGCGACGACACTCGTTCGCCTGGGCGAGCGGGTGACGGGGGCGGATCGCAACCTGTCGACGAAGAACATCACCTTCCTGCGTTCCATTGGCATTGCGTGTTTTCCGGATGACGGGAGTGGGGTGGATGCCGAGACGGGTGAGGTGATTGTCTCGACGGCGATTGAGGCGGACAATCCAGGACTTCGTCGGGCGAGGGAACTTGGAATCCCCGTTGTCCATCGGGCGAAGGCCCTTGCATCCGCCCTGTCCGGGCATCGGCTCGTGGCCGTTGTTGGGACGTGCGGCAAGTCGACGGTGACGGCGATGCTTGGGCACATCCTCGTCCAGTGTGGATTCGACCCGTTTTGCGTCAATGGCGCGAATGTGCCCGGATGGGAAGGGGCCGTCCGCGTGGGGTGCGGCGACTATGCCGTTGCCGAGGTCGATGAAAGCGACCGATCCCTGGTCGCGTTCCATCCCTACGCGGCGATTGTCACGAACGCCAGTGCCGACCACTACTCGAAGGCAGAGATGGACCAGGTCTTTGACGCGTTCATCGAGGGTCTCCCGGGGCCGGTCGTGGACGGTCGGGTTCGGCTTGGTGAGGCGGATGTCTCGATACCGGGGCTGCACAATCGGCACAATGCGTGGCTGGCGTTGCGCATGGCGGTCGCCCTCGGGTGCGACGAATCCGCCGCGCGCGAGGCGTTGCGCCATTTTGGCGGGGTCGAGCGGCGTCTTCAGCGGTATGGAACGTGCGTTTATGACGATTATGCGCACAATCCCGAGAAACTGCGGGCCATGTGGACGACGCTGGCGGAGGCGTATCCGGGCGGCGTGTGCGTCGTTTGGCGGCCCCATGGGTATGCGCCGCTTCGGAAAATGCTGGATCCGCTGGTTGAGATGTTCGCCGAGGTCGTCCGTCCACAGGACAAGCTTCTTCTTTTGCCCGTGTACGATGCGGGTGGAACGGCCGATCGCTCGATTCAGTCGGATGCGCTCGCTGCACGGCTGGGGGATGGAATTTGCGAGCAGGTTGCCGATTTAGAGGGGGCGTATGCGTGGATTCGGCAGAATCGCGCTGCATTTGCCGCGTTTGCGACGTGCGGTGCGCGGGATCCCGACTTGCCGTCTCTTGCCGCACGAATTGCCGCGCTGGTGGACGGGCCCAAGATTGCCCCTTCTTTCGTGTAGGTCCATTAGATTTTACAAGTCTCAAGGTCCTGCGGTGGAGGGCTTTTCAGCCATGGGGCAGTCGTTTTCACGCCGAGCCGCCGAACCGCAAGGGAAATGAACCACGGCGGATCTTTCCACTTTTGCCGCCCCATTTGGTTGTGCAGTTTTTCCTATTCGAAAATGCCGCGTTCGTCCTTGACTTTCGGCGGCGAAAAGCGGTATAATCACTTCCAATCATCCCGCATTAGGAGATTGAAATGGCAGAAGACGTGCAGAGTTTGCTTGAGAAGATTAACCGCGAAGGCGTCGAAAAGGCGCAGGCGACGGCGGATGGAATCATCGCCGAGGCGAAAAAGCGCGCGGCGGAAATCGTGAAGTCCGCGAATGAGGAGGCCGCCCAGGCCAAGGCTGCGTCCGAGAAGGCGGCGGCGGATTATGCGGCGCGCGCGGCGGAGACGATCCGCCAGTCCGCTCGCGACACGGTGCTCAAGGTCGAGTCCGCCGTGACGGCTCTCCTTGAAAAGTTGCTGGCGAAGGACGTGGATCGTGCCTTGGCCGAAGAGAAGACGGTCGTTGCGCTGGTTGCCGAGGCGGTCAAGGGCCTGACGGGTCCGGCGGAAGTCGCCGTTCCCGCGAAGCTCGCCCCGGCCCTGAAGGCCCAGTTGGCCGCGCAGACGAACCTGACGGTCGTCATGGACGAGACGCTCGGAACGGGATTCTCGGTGAAGACCGATGGCGGGCGCGTTGAGCATGCCTTTACGGGTTCCGTCCTGACCGAAGAACTGGCGCGTCGGCTGCGTCCCGACCTTGCGAAGTTGGTGAAATGAGCGTTGACTACATTGTCTCAAGCCTTCCGGTGCTGGCGTTTGACCAGCCCGCGCCCTTGACATGGGCGAGATTCGTCGAGGCCTGCGGGGGGGGCGAAAAAGTGCCGCGCCCGCGCACTTGGACTGATTTGGAGACCCAGTTGCGCAATGCGGTCGCCGAGGCGCGCGGCGGTGAACGCTACAAGCGTCCGGCGGAGGGCTGTTCGCTCTACTGGAAGAATCGCGTCCTCGCGTGTTTCCAGGAAAAGGACATTGCCCGGCGCGACGAATTGCTGGATCGCGTGTGGTGGGATGCCGCCGGTGAGCTGACGGCGCTCGCCTCGCCGCTTGGCAGGGGTGCGCTGGCGACATATGCGGTGCGCTTGGAGATTGCCCTTCGGCGTACGCGCATCTCGCGTGAGAAGGGGAACGAGGCATTTGACCGGCTGACCGCCGAGACGAAGCGGTCGCCCGAAAATCTTGAAACGGAGAAAGAAGCATGACAACAGGCAGAATCGCAGCCGTCAACGGCAATATGATCACCGTCGTCTTTGACGGGGCCGTCGCACAAAACGAGGTCGGGTACGCCCTCCTCGGCGACAAGCGGCTCATGGCCGAAATCGTCCGCGTGCGCGGCACACGGTGCGACATGCAGGTCTTCGATGCGACGACGGATCTTGCGGTGGATGACAAGGTTGAGTTCTCGGGCGACCTGCTCGCGGCGGAACTCGGACCGGGGATGCTGGCGCAGGTCTACGACGGCCTGCAGAACCCGCTCGCCGAACTCGCCAAGGAGGCGGGAAAGATTTCAAAGGATGCGGGCTACTTCCTTCAGCGCGGCATGTACCTGCCGGGTCTGCCGCGTGACAAGAAGTGGGACTGGCACCCGACCGCGAAGGTTGGCCAGCGCGTGACGGCGGGCGAAGCCCTCGGTTGGGTGACGGAGGGCATCTTCGACGGCAAGACGATGCCGGGGCACAAGATTATGGTGCCGTTCGCCTTCCGCGGCGTTTATACTGTGAAGGAACTTGCGCCGGCGGGGGACTACACGGTGACGGAAGACGTTGCAACGCTGACGGACGACGCAGGCAAGGATGTCAAGGTCCAGATGATGCAACGTTGGCCGGTGAAGGTGCCCATCCGTTGCTACACCGAGCGCCTTGCCCCGACCGAGACGCTTGAGACGACCGTGCGGACGATTGACACGTTCTTCCCCGTTGCAGTTGGTGGAACCTACTGCATTCCCGGTCCGTTTGGCGCGGGCAAGACGGTGTTGCAGCAGACGACGGCGCGTTATGCGAAGGTCGATGTCGTCATTTCCGCCGCGTGCGGCGAACGCGCGGGCGAGGTTGTTGAGACGCTGAAGGAATTCCCTGAAATCAAGGACCCGAAGACGGGCCAGTCGCTGATGAAGCGCACGATCATCATCTGCAACACCTCGTCCATGCCGGTTGCCTCGCGTGAGGCATCGGTGTACACGGCGGTGACGCTGGCGGAGTACTTCCGGCAGATGGGGCTGAACGTGCTGGTACTGGCGGACTCGACCTCGCGGTGGGCGCAGGCGATGCGCGAACTCTCGGGCCGACTGGAGGAGATTCCGGGCGAGGAGGCCTTCCCGGCCTACCTGGAATCGCGCATTGCGGCGTTCTACGAGCGTGCCGGACGCGTGAAGTTGAAGGATGGCTCGATTGGTTCGGTGACCATCGGCGGAACGGTCTCGCCGGCGGGCGGCAACTTCGACGAGCCGGTGACGCAGGCGACCCTGAAGGTCGTGGGCGGCTTCCACGGGTTGTCGCGGGCGCGTTCGGATGCGCGGCGCTACCCGGCGATTGACCCGCTTGACTCGTGGAGCCAGTACAATTCGGTCATTGAGCAGGATCGCGTCGAACGCGCCCGCGCAATTCTCCGCAAGGGCAGCGAGATCGGGCAGATGATGAAAGTCGTCGGCGAAGAGGGGACATCCCTTGAGGACTTCACAACCTATCTCAAGGCGGAATTCCTCGACGCGGTCTACCTGCAGCAGAATGCGTTCAGCGAATCCGATGCGACGACTCCGGTGGAGCGTCAGCGGGTGATGTTCGGCGTGGTCGAGAAGGCCCTGCTTGCGACCTATTCCTTTAAGGACAAGGATGCAACGCGTGGCTTCTTCATGGATCTGCAGCAGAACTTCATCGACTGGAACGACAAGCCGTTCACGTCGGAGGAATTCGCCACGCAGAAGGCGGCTCTTGAGGGCAAGATTGCGGCGGCATCCGCGAACGAACATGCATGAGGAGTTAGACGATGTTCAACAACAAGATTTACCACAAGATTGACGCGCTTTCGGGCTCGGTGGCGACGCTGCGGGCCGAAGGCGTGAAGTACAACGAAATCGCCGAGGTCGAGTCGCGAGCCGGAACGTCGCTGGCACAGGTCATCAAGTTGGACGGGCCGAACGTGACGCTGCAGATTTTTGCGGGTGCGCGTGGCGTGGATACGGCGGCGAAGGTGCGCTTTCTGGGCGAGACGATGAAGGTCCCGTTCTCGGATGCGCTTCTTGGCCGGGCGTTCACGGGTACGGGTGTGCCGCGTGACGGTGGCCCTGCGATTACCGAGAATCCCTCGCCCATCGGACAGCCGTCGGTGAACCCGGCTAAGCGCATTATGCCGAACAAGATGGTGCGCACGAACATTCCGATGATTGACCTCTTCAACTCGCTCGTGAAGTCGCAGAAGTTGCCGATTTTTGCGCGTGCGGGCGAGCCGTACAACGAACTGCTGGCGCGAATCGCCCTCCAGGCCGACTCGGACGTGATTGTCATCGGTGGCATGGGACTGAAGTATGACGAGTACCTGAAGTTCCGTAATACGCTCGACAAGTCGGGTGCGCTCGCGAAGACGGTGATGTTCGTCCATACGGCGGCGGATCCGACCGTGGAGTGTATGCTGGTTCCGGATGTCTCGCTCGCCGTCGCCGAGAAGTTCGCACTGAAGGGCAAGGATGTCCTCGTTCTTCTGACGGACATGACGTCGTTTGCGGACGCGATGAAGGAAATCGCCATTACGATGGAGCAGATTCCATCGAACCGCGGCTATCCAGGCGACCTCTATTCCCAGCTCGCCTCGCGCTACGAGAAGGCCGTGGACTTCGATGGGGCTGGCTCCATCACGATTCTGGCGGTGACGACCATGCCGGGCGATGACGTGACGCACCCGGTGCCGGATAACACGGGCTACATTACCGAGGGTCAGTTCTACCTGCGCAACGGGCGCATTGAGCCGTTCGGTTCGCTGAGCCGTCTGAAACAGCAGGTGAACAAGAACACGCGTGAAGACCACCGCACGGTGATGGATGCAATGATCAAGCTTTACGCCCAGTACAAGGAGACGGTCGAGAAGCAGTCCATGGGCTTCAAGATGTCTGCCTGGGACCAGAAACTCCTGGCCTATGGCGCGGCGTTTGAGAAGAACATGATGGACCTTTCGGTCAACATCACCCTTGAGGAGGCCTTGGACCTCGGGTGGAAGATCCTGGCGGACAACTTCGAGAAGACCGAAGTTGGTATTCCCTCCAAGCTGAGCGACAAGTTCTGGCCGAAGAAGTCTGCCGCATGAATACGACATCCGTCGCCGACCGCGAGGCGCAGAAACTGGCGGAGTGCGTCCATTCGATTCCCGACTTCCCGAAGCCCGGCATCCTGTTTAGGGACGTGACGGGGATTTTCGACACGGCGGAAGGCTTCCGACTGTCGATTGATCTTCTCGTGCGAGCATTGGAGGGTGTCAAGTTTGACCTCATCGTCGCGCCCGAGTCGCGCGGGTTCATCTTCGGTGCAGCCCTTGCCGATCGGCTTGGCAAGGCGTTTGTGCCGATTCGCAAGCCTGGCAAACTGCCGCGTGCGACGATTAGCGAGGACTACAAGCTGGAGTATGGAACGGCGACCGTCCAGATGCATGCGGACGCGGTCAAGCCCGGTGCGAGGGTTGTTCTCATCGACGACTTGCTGGCGACGGGCGGGACGGCGGCAGCCGGAGCGCGACTCGTCGAGCGCTTGGGTGGAAAGGTCGTGAAGATGGTCTTTCCGCTTGAACTGGCGGGATTTGATGCACGGCGCGGCATTCTTGCTGGCTACGACGTCGCCTCGCTCGTGCAATACCCCGGCAAGTGACGCGGACGGGATAATGCGCCTACATCGTTTTGACGCTTTGTTCCGCGTGGACGGTTTTTGGATATTTTGTTTTGAAACCCATAAGAAGGATGGGGAATGAAAGTATCGCGAATGCTTGTTTATGCGGGCTGATGGGCCTGCCGTTCTTTTTGCAGGCGGCGGGTGCTCCCTCGGACTATCCAATGACCGATGTCAACCGGATGTTGGCCGATGATGTGCGCGGCGAGGCATTGAGATCGTTGACTACCATCTCCATGTTCGGGGCGGCATGACCCCAGAGAAATGCGTTTCGCGAGAACGGGCGTGGATTGTCCGTTCAAGTGCCATGGACAATCATGGGCGGGAGTGGGAGACGAGTACGGACGCGCAATTGTGCGCTTTTGCCGCGAAAGCCCGTGCGGCGAGCGCTGGAATGCCAGTTGGCATCCAGGTGAATGACCGGGATTGGTTTGAGCAGATTGCGCCGAAGACGCGGCAGAAGTTTGACTATATCCTTGCGGATACGATGATTTTTGGCAATGATTCCGACTGGCGAAAGAATTGCCTTTGGAATCCGCAGAAGATTGTTGACGAGGACAAGTGGATGGAAGCCTATGTGAATCACCACCTGAGGATTCTTTCCGAGCCGATTTCCATTTTGGCGAACCCGACCTATCTGCCGGTCGAAATTGCCGGTGACTACGATCGGCTCTGGACGGAAGAACGGATGCGGCGGGTGATTGGTAAGGCCGTTGAGCGGGGTATTGCGATTGAGATTCAGGCGGCATCGCCTTTCCCCCGGCCGAAGTTTCTGCGCCTTGCCAAGCAAATGGGGGCTAAATTCTCGTTTGGAACGAACAATTTTGATGACCGCCCGAAGGACTTAACGCATTGGCTTGATGTCATCACTTGGCTTGACTTGCATGGGGAAGACATTTGGAAGCCAGGCGATTTGAAGTAGGGTGCGGTGTCGCTAACCGCTGCAATTATGTGATGTTTGCCAGCCACTCCTTGCGGATGGCTGGCGGCTTTTATGGGTGGGTGTGAATGCATTCGTTTTTCCTGTCGGTTTCGTGTTTCTGCCATTTTTATTCGTGGCGGTTTTTTTGTCACGAATCGCGGTGAATGAATGCAGGCGTAAGTGAAATAACACAAAAGCCCGTGCGTATGGTATAATACTCACCCCTATGGAGATGATGGATACAGCAATGGCCAAAGCCGCGGTTCTCACCGAGGCTTTGCCGTATATTCAGGCCTTCAGAGGTTCGGTCGTCCTCGTCAAACTTGGCGGTTCCGTCATGGAGGTCGAGGCGAATCTCGATGGTCTGATGGACGACATCGCCTTTATGCATGCCGTTGGGATGAAGATTGTCATCGTGCACGGCGGCGGCAAGGCGATTTCGCGGGCCATTCGTGAGTCGGGTCATGAGCCGAAGTTCGTGGACGGCCTTCGGGTGACTGATGAGACGACGATGGAGATTGTCCGCCGGACGCTCAACAAGGTCGTCAATCCTGATTTGGTCCGCCGGTTGCAGTTGCGCGGCTCGAATGCCCGTCCCCTGCACGGGAACTGGATTTTCACGGCACGCAAGATTGCCGCGCCCGACCGTGGGTATGTGGGCGAGGTGACGGAAGTCGATGCGCGTGTCGTGACCGAAATGCTGGATGCGGGCATCATCCCCGTCATCACGCCGCTCGGCACGGGAGCCGACGACGACCATCTCTATAATGTCAATGCCGATTTTGCCGCCGCCGCGCTTGCAAAGGCCCTGAAGGTCCTGAAGTTTGTGCTGGTTTCGGATGTTCCAGGCCTACTGAAGGACCCGAACGACCCGACGACGCTCTTCTCAACGCTTCACCTGAGCGACACGGCTGCGCTGAAGGCGGATGGAACGATTGCGGGAGGAATGCTCCCGAAAATCGAGAGTTGCGAAGATGCGATTCGCTCCGGCGTTCATAAGGTTCAGCTTGTGGA
Source organism: Verrucomicrobiota bacterium (assembly GCA_050874585.1). Taxonomy (GTDB): domain Bacteria; phylum Verrucomicrobiota; class Kiritimatiellia; order RFP12; family UBA1067; genus UBA1067. Next base: position 28,588 of record JBNMKZ010000004.1, read on the forward strand.
TGGACGGATGGCGCATTCGCTTTTGTTGGAAATATTCACGCGTAAGGGCGTGGGAACGGAGATAACGGAATGAGCAATAATACGAAGGGAATCCTTGACCTTTATCAGGAGAAGTTGATGCCGACATATGCGCCGAGCGTGGTGCTGGCGAGCGGCAAGGGTGTGACGGTGCGTGATGTGGACGGTCGGAGTTTCTACGATTTCACTTCGGGCATTGGCGTTCACAATGTGGGCTATGCGAATCCTCAGGTCGTTCAGGCCATCCAGAATCAGGCCGCCGCGCTGACGCATTCCTCGAATCTTTTTGCAAACGAGCCTGAGACGCGCCTTGCCGAGAAGCTGGTTGCCCTGTCGGGACTGGGTGGCAAGGTGTTCTTCTGCAATTCGGGTGCGGAGGCGAACGAGGCCGCCATCAAGTTGGCCCGCAAGTGGGGCTCGGCCAACGGTGGACGCTATGAAATCGTCACGATGCGCCAGGGGTTCCATGGGCGCACACTTGCAACGGTGGCGGCGACGGCCCAGGCGTGGTGCCAGGAAGGGTACGACCCGCTCCCGGTCGGCTTTGCCTACGCGACTTATAACGATCTTGAGAGCGTGAAGGCCGCCGTCAACGAGAAGACGGTCGCCATTATGCTTGAGGCCGTGCAGGGCGAAGGTGGCGTGACACCGGCGACCCCGGAGTTCATCGAAGGCATTCGTGCGCTGTGCGACGAGAAGAACCTCCTCATGATTTGCGATGAGGTGCAGTCCGGCATGGGCCGTACGGGCACGTGGTTTGCCTGGCAGGGCTACAATGTGAAGCCCGACCTCTTCACCTGCGCAAAGGCGATTGCCGACGGCATCCCGATGGGCGCGCTCGTCTCGAATGCGAAACTGGCGGATGTCTTTACGCTGTCGGCCCATGCGTCGACGTTTGGCGGCAATCCCGTGGCCGCCGCTGCCGCGCTGGCGGTGATCGGCGTTATCGAGTCCGAGAACCTGCTGGCCCGGGCGACCGAGATTGGCAACCTTCTGAAGGAGGCCCTGCTTGGCTTCGTTGACAAGTACGACAAGCTTCTGGAAGTGCGCGGCAAGGGGCTGATGCTCGGTCTTGTCGTGGATGGCGAGGCGAAACCGGTGGTGGACGCGTTGCGCGACCAGGGGTTGCTTGCGCTCACGGCGGGCCCCAACGTGGTGCGCTTCCTCCCGCCGCTGGTGCTGGGCGAGAGCGATCTCGAAGATGCCGTCGACATGATGTCCGACGCGTTGGATGGGGTGTTCGGGGAATAAGAGAAACCATCAGTTTCGGTGATTCGGGGATGCCGCGGAAGCTTCGCGGCATCCCTTTGCTCTTTGTCGTCCTGCAAAGCCACCTTTAATTTGATGACTTGAAAGGGCCATTGGCCTGCAGAAAGTCCCTAATCCTTCTTGGCAAGACATGGAGCGTAAGCATACGCCGTTTCTCCGTTGAGTGATTTCCTGTGAAAGGTGTCCCCAGTCCTCAAGAGATTTCCGCGCCTTGTTACGCGGCAGAAGCCCGTACTCTTGGGGTGTCTACCGCCTGACGAGGCGGTGGCAGTTCTCGATGCCGCGCTTCCCGATGTGGCTGTAGAATGCCCTCAGACACGGGATGGCCGTGCGGATTATCATCCACGCGTCGACGGGGAACGAAGGAGTCCCAGCGCGGCGTGCCTGAAGAGAACGGGTTGGCATGGGCAAGGGAAGCGTCTGGGATGCGCAACCCAACGGGTCTAACTTGCGCAACCGAAGGGGTCTGGGATGCGCAACCCAAAGGGTTTAGGTTGCGCAACCTAAAGGGAAAGGACTAAGGAGGTTTCTTCAAAGGACTAAGGTGCTTTGATCAAACCACCTTAGTGCTTTGTGCAAAGGACTAAGGTGCTTTCCCGTTCTCCTGCTTGTCTTCACTCGTGGAGACAAGCCTCTCCACTCTCTGTAATCGTCAAAAACCCCGTTTGTGATGAGCATTTCCGCATCGATTCATGCAGTCGCGGGAGCTCGCATCCGCGCGAACGGGCGCAGGGTGATGCGCAGGTCCCGCCTGACGGCCCCGTCGTGCTCGTCGGGATTCTGCGCTCCCGGTCGGGCGAGGTTCCTTCCTCTTTTACGGACCCATTCGGTTTTACAATTTTCCGATTTCTTTTCTGCACTTGCACAGGAGGCGCGGAATTTGATACAATACGAGAATCATAAACCAAATAAAAGAGGTGGGTTATCGCACAGTTCACTCGTGTAAACTTCAAGATTCGCGTGCCGCAGGTTCGCGTTCTTGATGCTCAGGGAAAAATGCTTGGCGTCATGCCGACGCGAGAAGCGCAGCGTCTTGCTGATCAACAGGGGCTCGATTTGGTGGAGATTACGCCGAATGCCGTGCCGCCAGTCTGCAAGATTATGGACTACGGTAAGTTCAAGTACGAGGAGTCCATCCGGGCGAAGCAGGCACGCAAGTCGCAGAAGGTGCAGAAGGTCAAGGAAATCAAGTTCCACCCTGGTACCGATACGAACGACTTCGATTACAAGCTCAAGCAGATTCGTGGCTTCTTGGGTGAGGGGTGCAAGGTGAAGTTGACGCTCCAGTACCGTGGTCGCGAGAACGCGCACCGTGAATTGGGCGAGGATGTCATCAACCGCGTACTTGAGGCCCTGGCGAACGAGTGCTTCGTTGAGCAGGCGCCGAAGACGCTTGGTCGAGTTCTCGGTGCCCTGATTGGTCCGCCGCGCAAGAATGCGCCGAAAGCGCCGCGTCCGGCCGCCGAACAGAATCCGGGAGCCATTAAGATTTCCGTGTCATGAGCGAGCCGAAGCCTGACTTTTCGAATAGCGCCTACCTCTTCCCCCACATCAATCGTGAGGGGATGAGGTTTGGGGTGATTGCGCTTGTTCTGGCGATTCTTTTTGCCGTGGCGGCGGCGGTTTTTCTGCCGATTCTGTCGGTATTGACGATTCCCTTCTTCCTCTTGGCGTATGGGGTCTTCCTCTTTTTTAGGGATCCGGACCGTTATCCGCCCGAGGATACGAAGGCGATTCTCTCGCCGGCGGACGGGCGCATCTGCCTCATCAGCGAGGAGGAATTGCCGGATGGGCTGGCTGATGGGCGAAAGCACTGGCGCGTTTCGGTCTTTATGAGTGTTTTCAATGTCCACGTGAACCGTCTGCCGACGGCTGGTACGGTCGAGCGGGTTGAGTATATTGCGGCGGGCAAGTTCTTCAACGCGTCGCTCGACAAGGCCTCGAAGGAAAACGAGCGCTGCAACTACCTCGTGAAGGCGGACAATGGTCAGGTTTATGGCGTGACGCAGATTGCTGGGTTGGTGGCGCGGCGGATTGTCCCCCAGGTTGAGGAGGGTGCGCACCTTGATCGTGCCGAGCGTTTCGGACTGATTCGTTTTGGATCCAGACTTGATGTTTACCTACCGGAGGGCGTAAAGCCTGAAGTCCGCGTCGGCCAGATTATGGTCGCCGGGGAAACGGTGCTTGCGCATCTGTCATGAGCGACGAACAACTTCAGCAGCAGATTCCTCTTCGGGCGATTGTCCCGAACCTGATTACTTCATTGGCCGCGTGCGCGGGTATTACGTCCATTTCCCTGTCCAGCGAAGGACGTTTCATGCCGGCCCTTTGGGCGCTTCTTGTGGCCTGCCTTTGTGATGGTGTGGATGGTCGGGTGGCACGACTGCTGAAGGCGAGTTCCAAACTGGGGGCAGAACTGGATTCGCTGGCGGATTTCGTCAATTTCGGCGTTGCTCCGGCGATGTTCATGTACTACTGGATGACGGGTGGTCCCGCCCATGTGCTGGCGGATGGAACGCTCGTCTCACCTCAGCAGATTCGCATCGTCCTTGGGTGTGCGCTCTACTACGCCATGTGTGACTGCTTTCGGTTGGCCCGTTTCAATACAATGCTGGAGCAGCCGACGATGCCGTACTGGAAGCATTTCTTCACAGGAGTTCCCGCGCCTGGCGGTTGCTGGATGGTCCTCACGCCGGCGATACTTTCCTTTGCGCTTGATGCGAAGGAGATTTCGATGCCGTTCGCGACATTCCTTCAGAATCCGCTGACAGGAATCTTCATGCTTCTTTTTGTTGGGTCGCTGATGGCCTCGCGTTTGCCGACGATTTCGCTAAAGGCGATTCATATTCCGCGGCGGTATCTCTTGCCCGTGATGGTCGGGTTCCTCTTGCTGATTGCCCTGCTTGTGCCGAACTTTTGGTTGGCCATGGGAGTTTTGGGACTCCTTTACATTCTGACCGTTCCCTTGACGGGCTGGTTGTTCCTTCGCGCCCGGGCGGCGTGGGAGCGTTCCTCCCAAATCGAAGCTCGGGATTGACTGAATGGGGCGGAGAGGTGATGATGAAGAGGTTCGCGATTCTTCTGGCTCTTTTGGCCGTAGCCGTCGGGTTCTGGCTTTATACGCATTCGGACACGGCGCGAATCAAGGGCCTCTTCCGCGACATTGAGCGAATGGCCTCGCGGGAATCGTCCGAGACGGTAATGGAAGGGGCGTTGCGGGCGCAGTCCCTTTCATCCTTTGTCCTTGATAAGTGCCGCTTTTCAATTCCGGAGTTCGCCGTTTCGACGGTTTTGTCGCGGGATGATTTCGCAGGTTCCGTTCTGGCTTACCGTTCGGGAGCGCGTGTCCTGAGCGTACGCTTCAAGGATCTTGAGATAGAGTCCGATTCGGGACGAGCGACCGTAGTTGGTGTCCTTGATCTGAGTGGATCGGACTTTGAGGGTGCGACGGCGGGGACGTCAGAGCGTACATTCTCGTGCGTCCTTGTGGAGGATGAGGATGGAAAGTGGAGGTTCTCCCAGGTCTCGCTCAATCCCGAGCGGCGGGACTAGGTGTTTGATTTCTTAATGGAAAGGAAAGAGATGATGAAGAAAATGATGATTTTGGCACTTGTTGGGCTGGCTTCTGCGGCAGTTTTTGCGCACGGCGGTCATCGTGGTCCTGGTTTCCGTCCTGGACCGCCGCCCCCTCGGCATGGGAGTATGTGGGGGCGCGGCGGTAGTAACTTCTGGCCGGGATTTGTTGGTGGTGCGGTCGCAGGGCTTGTGGCGGGGGCCGTGGCTCAGCCGACGGCGGTCGTCGTCCAGCAACCGGTCGTGCCCGTGCAGGTCGTCACGCCGCAGCCCGTCATTGTTCAGCAGCCGGTCGTTGTCCAGCAACCCGTGGTCGTTCAACCTCAACCCGTCTATCAGACGCAGAATGTTTGGGTCGAGGGACGGTATGTCGATACGGTGAATGCGGACGGGACGACGGTCCGCACGTGGCAGCCGGGCCACTACGAGTCGCGAACCGTGCGCATCCAGTGAAGGTCGCCGTTGGCATTTCAGGTGGCGTGGACTCCGCTGTCACGGCCCTTCTCCTGAGGGAGAGGGGCTTTGAAGTCGTTGGCGTGACGATGGCCCTCGGTCGGTCGGGCGAATCTGCCGCGATTGCGGAAGCGCGGGCCGCCGCCGCGCATTTGGGCATTGAGTTCCAGCTCTTCGACCTCGCGGCGGAATGGAATTCGAATGTCCTCTCCTATCTGAAGAAGACCTATCTTTCGGGGAGGACACCGAATCCGTGCGTGAGATGCAACGAGACGGTCAAGTTTGGTCTTTTGCCGCGCCTGGCCTTCGCGGCGTGTGGATGCGAAGCTTTTGCGACGGGACATTATGCGCGAGTGGAGGGGGGACGCCTCTTTCGGGGGGCTGACCACACGAAGGACCAGAGCTATTTTCTCTATCGGGTTCCGGCGGATGTTCTTGCGCGTACCATCTTTCCACTCGGCGGCCTGACGAAGTCGGCTGTTCGGGCCAAGGCGCGTGAATTCGGTCTGCCCGTTGCTGACAAGACTGACAGCCAGGATTTTTGCGGCGGGGACCCCATGGGCATCGTAGGCGCGGCAGAATGCCCGGGCAATATCGTCACGGAGGATGGTCGGATTCTCGGACGACATCGTGGTTTTTGGAATTATACGGTGGGTAAGCGCAAGGGGTTGGGAATTGGTGGCGGAACGCCCTATTATGTCATCCGCCTGAATGCCAGCCGCAACGAAGTCATCGTTGGTTTCAGGGAACAGGCGGTTGTGCATTCGTTTGAGATTGCTTCCGTCGTCCGTTTTCCGGGAGTCGCGGACGGTCCTTTGGATGTGTCCGTCAAGATTCGCAGTGCGGGGGAGCCGAAAGGGCCTGTGACATGGACAGGTTCTCGTGTTGAGTCGAAGGAGGGCCTGATGGGCGTCGCCCCTGGACAAAGTGCAGTCTTTTATCGGGGGGATGAGATTGTCGGCGGCGGAATCATCGTCGGCTGACCGCCGTGTCGACACTTGGTTTCCGTTGAGCAAGTGAGCCTTTTAGCTTTGCCGCCGCAATTCTTCGGTACTTATGCCGTGGGGCTGTGCCTTCTTACGGCCCTTCTTCTCGGGTTCGGTTCTTTCCGTTTTGGATATGCCATGAGACTTTACAATGTTCCTGTAGCGTTCTTCGCCCCATTGTGCGCTTTATGGTATAATATCGGGCCATGAAAACGAAGCCAATGACCGTAGTTGAGAAGATTCTTTCGAAGCATCTCGTCGAGGGGAACCCTGCGACGGATTCCGAGCTGGGCATTCGCATTGACCAGACCCTGACGCAGGATGCGACTGGCACGATGGCTTATCTCCAGTTTGAGTCGATGGGCGTAGCCCATGTGAAGAACGACTTGGCCGTGAGTTATGTGGATCACAATACCGTGCAGATTGGTTTTGAGAATGCCGATGACCATGACTTTCTCGCGTCCATCGCCAAGAAATACGGCATCATCTACTCCAAGGCGGGTAATGGGATTTGCCATCAGCTCCACCTGGAGCGATTCGGCAAGCCTGGGACGACGCTACTTGGGTCCGACTCCCACACGCCGACGGGCGGTGGCATCGGGCAAATTGCCATTGGCGCGGGCGGCATCGATATCGCCGTCGCCATGGCCGGCGGGGCGTTTCACATTCCGACGCCGAAGGTTCGCGCCATTTACCTGAAGGGCAAACTGAAGCGTGGTGTGAGTGCCAAGGATGTAATCCTCAAGGTGCTGGAGAAGTTTGGCACGAAGGGGAATGTTGGCTGGATTTTCGAGTACTGCGGGCCGGGCGTTGAGACTTTGGATGTGCCCTCGCGTGCGACGATTACGAACATGGGTGCGGAACTCGGCGTGACGACGAGCGTCTTCCCGTCCGATGCCGTGACTAAACAGTTCCTCGTGGCGCAGGGGCGCGGCAAGGACTGGACGGAAATCGTTGCGGATGCCGGTTCGGTGTATGATGATTCCTTCACGATTGACCTGTCGAAGCTGGAACCGCTGGCGGCGGCCCCGCACAGCCCGGGCAATATTGTGACGGTGAAGTCGATGGTCGGCACGAAGGTAAATCAGATCATGATTGGCTCGTGTACGAATTCATCCTACCGCGACATCCGCACGGTGGCCCAGATTCTGAAGGGTAAGCATGTGGCGGATGAGGTTGAGGTCGGCATTGCCTGTGGTTCGCGTCAGGTCGTCAATATGCTGGCGGCGGATGGGTCGCTGGCCATTCTCATCAAGGCAGGGTGCCGCATTCTTGAGAACGCCTGCGGGTTCTGCATCGGGGCGCACATGAGCCCGTCAACGAATGCCGTGTCGCTGCGAACGAACAACCGCAATTTTGAAGGACGTAGCGGAACGAAGTCCGCGAAGGTCTATCTTGTCTCGCCCGAAACGGCGGCGGCCTCGGCTCTGGCGGGCGAGGTAACGGTCTGCAAGGGTACGACGGCCGTTCCTGCGCCGAAGAAGTTCCCGATTGACGACACGATGTTCCTCTATCGCGAGACGGCCGGGAAGGGCGTAAAGGGAACGAAGATTGTTCGAGGTCCGAACATTGCAACCGTGCCGAAAGGCGAACCGCTTGCGCGGAATCTCGCGGGCGTGGTCGCCATCCGCGTGGGTGACAAGATTACGACCGACCACATCATGCCGGCCGGGGCTCGCCTCAAGTTTCGCTCGAATGTGCCGGAATATGCGAAATACGTCTTTGAGCCGTGCGACAAGACGTTCCACGACCGTTGCCTCGCCAACAAGGAGGCGGGTTTGGTGAACGTCATTGTGGCCGGCGAAAGCTATGGACAGGGCAGTTCGCGTGAACACGCGGCACTTTGTCCGATGTATCTCGGCGTGAAGGCTCTGATTGCAAAATCCATTGAGCGCATTCACCGTGCCAACCTCATCAATTTCGGAATCGTTCCGTTTGTGTTTGCCGATCCAAAGGATTACGACAAGTTAGAAGCGGGCGACCGACTTGAATTGAAGGGCATTCGAGAGGCCGTTGCGGGTGATGGCGTTCTGATGGTGAAGAGCACGAAGGGTTCGTTTGAAGTGCGGACGACACTTTCGGCGCGTGAGAAGCATCTCATTCTTTCGGGAGGGCTTCTCGCCTCGTTGTGAACTGTTCGCTTTTGTATTGATGCGGCGGCCTTCGGTTCATGTCCTTGGGTTTGTGCCTGTTGATACAGGGTGTCCTGAATTGTGGTATAATAAGCGTATGAAGTTTAGAAATTCGTTCTTATTGCTTGCAGTTGCCTGTGCTTTTGGCACGGTTGGCGCGGTGGATCAGCCAGGCGTCAGCCCTGGTCCTGGCGTTCGGTATGCGACCGATGCCTACCCGGGTTTCGACAGCGAGGACGAGATTGTGCGTCCGTCGAAGAAGGAGCCGCGGTGGTTTGCTTGGCTGACTGGCCCGAAGATGACGAATGCGGCGGATCAGTTCGCTTGGGCGCAGGCGTGCGAACGTGAGGAGTCATGGGGCGCGGCGCGGCGTGGGTACGATGCGCTTGTGCGGTACTGGCCGACAGCCCCCGAGGCGGTGAAGGCACAGAAAGCGCTGGCGGATCTGCTGCTTGTGCACGACCTCGACTACGAGGAGGCTTTTGCCGAGTATCGGTATCTGCTCGACTTCTATTCGCTTGAATGCGACTATGACGCAATTGCCGCGCAGGCGTACAAGGTGGCGAACCTGATGCGCGAGGAAGGCAAGCACATCCTTTTCTTCCGCTTTGCAAACACGGTGGATGTGCGACGCGCCTACGAGTCGGTTGTCCTGCGGTCGCCCGGCGCGGCATTTGTGCCGGAGGCACTCCTGACGATTGCCGAACTGCGCGAAGACGAGGGAAAGTATGAGGTCGCCGTCGAGGTCTATGAGAATCTGCGCAACCTCTACCCAGAGTCGCCAGAGGCCAAGGAGGCTTTGGTGCGCGAGGCGCGGGTCCGGATGAAGATTCTGGAGGACAACGGGTACAACCGGCTGCGTGTCAACGACACCATCGGTTACCTCAAGTTGGCCATGCGCGAGGACATTTCAGCGAGTGCTCGGGAGGAGTTGGCCGAGATGCTGGATCGTGTCCAGTGCGATCTTGAGGCAGAGGCCTATCGAGCGGCGAAGTTCTACGATTCGCGTACGCGCACGCTGCGCTCGGCGGTGAATGCATACGAGAAGTATCTGCGGGACTATCCGACGGGTGCACATGCGGCGGAAGTCCGTGAGCGGCTGGCGATACTGAAGGAGGGCAAGGAGAAATGATTCGGAAGTTCTTGAAGATGGTTGTTCCGGCAGTCGCGCTGGCTGGTTGTGCATCCTACACATGGACATCGTCCATTCCGGCGGAGATGCGCACAATCTCGGTTCCGACTTTCCGCAATGAGAGTAAGGTGACGGAACTCGGCAATGTCGTTGCGCGGCAGATATTGCGCGAGGTTCAGCGTGAGGGAACTTTTAGGATTGAGTCCGCCGATGACGCAGTTCTTGAGATTCAGGGGGTTGTTAAGTCGGCTGGATCAAGCCATCTGGGTAGCGATCGGTCAACGGGACAACGGAACTCGATTCAGAGTCTTTCCGTGCAGGTGGTGGTCTCAGTCATCGACCACAAGAATGGAAAGGTCCTGATGGACAACCGTGTCTACGAGGCATCCGTTCCATTTGGGACGAGCGGCGACCTGATGACGGGCATGCGCAATGCATCTGGTCGTGTGGCGGAAGAAATCGCCGCACGCGTTATGGATGATGTCCTTGCGCTCAAGTTTTGACAGTTTAAAGCATTGAAGGAAAGAAGACCATGAACGAAGTACATGCGGTAATTGAACTCAAGATTACGCCCCAGCGTGATTGTGGCTTTGGCAAGATTGCCGAGAAGGTTTCGAAGTTCGAGCAGGTTGAGGCCTGTTTCTTGATGTCTGGCGGCTATGATCTGCTGGTGTTTGTCAAGGGTGACAGTCTTCAGGATGTGGCGCAGTTCGTTGCGGCGGATCTTTCGACGCTTGACGGTGTGCTGTCAACCTCGACGCATTTCATGCTGAAGACCTATAAGCAGAAGGGCATTCTCGACCTTCCCGAGGACGATGGGCGTTTGGCGGTGACGCCCTAACAGCGAGAGGAGCGTGTAAAGATGGCAGTCGATTTGGCGCAGAAGGCCCAGAATTTCACCAATCGCGGGCGGCAGGCCCTTGAGACGGGTCGGTATGACCTTGCGGTTGACATGCTGATGGAGGCGGTTGCGGCAGCACCGGATGTCCTTGAGACGCGGCGCCTGTTGCGGACGGCTCAGATTGCTAACTTCAGAAAGAACGGCAAAGCCGGCTTCGGTGCGAAACTTGGCTATATGCTGGCGCGGCAGAAGATTCTCGGTCTCGCCAAGAAGGGCAAGGGAGCTGAGGCGATGGCTGAGGCTGAGAAACTCCTTTGCCAGAATCCGTTGGATGCGGACAACATCGAGGCGGCGGTCAAGGCGGCTGAGGCCGCTGGAAAGGCGGATCACGCCGCCATTTCGATTGAGGCGGCCTATGAATGTAGCAATAAGGATCCTTCGCTTTTGGAACGTGTGGCAACCTACTACACGATGGCCAAGCGGTGGGACAAGGCCCGCGATGCCTACCAGAAGCTCTCGGAACTGAAGCCCGGCGACCAACGTGTGATGCAGTTGCTCAAGAATGCCGAGGCGCAGGCAACGATGAATGCCGGGTGGGAGCAGACGGCCGGCAAGAAGGGCGGCTTCCAGAATCTCATCGCCAATAAGGAGCAGGCGAAGCGTCTTGATCAGGCGAACAAGGCGGTCGTGACGGGTTCGGATGCCGATGCGCTCATTGCCGAGAAGCTCGCGCAGATTGAAAAGGAACCGAAGAATATGAACTACCGCCGCGCCCTGGCGCGACTCTATGTTCAGAACAAGCGGTTCGCGGAGGCGATTGACTGCCTGTCGAAGGCGATTGAGGCGGCGGGTTCCATGGACCCTGAACTCGATCGGATGCTCTCCCAGACGCGAGTTCAGTACTACGACCAGCAGATTGACGCGCTGAAGGCTGAGGGCAAGACGGAGGATGCCGAACAGCTTGAGGGCGAGAAGAACCAGTTTGTGTTTGACGATCTCGCTGCGCGCGTTGAGCGCTATCCGAACGACCTGCATTTGCGCTATGAACTGGGTGTCCAGTATTTCACCTATGGCTATTACGACGAGGCGCTTGAGCACCTCCAGTTGGCGCAGAAGAGTCCGAAGGACCGTCTTTGGGCACTCTATTACCTGGCGATGTGCTTCCTGATGAAGGGTCAGTCCGACATGGCCGTCATGCAGCTTGAGACGGCTCGTGACCAGATTCCGACGATGGATGACCTGAAGAAGAAAGTCGTCTATCGACTGGGGCTTTGCGCCGAGGAGGCTGGAGATCTTGAAAAGGCCTACCAGTACTACAAGGATGTCTATTCAACGGATGTCGGGTTTGAGGACTTGTCGGATCGTATGCTGGCGGTCAGTCAGGCCCTCAAGGAACGGCAACAGCAGGGTTGACGTTCATGGGGCGGGCGACGGGTTTTCCCGTCGCCCGTACTCATTGAAGGTGCGGGTATATAAGATGGAAAACCATCGCTCAGTGATCAAGTGGGAAGTGGCAGCCCCAAGGAGAGTCGAACTCCTCTACCAAGCATGAAAAGCTCGTGTCCTAGCCGATAGACGATGGGGCCGTTTCAACAGGCGGAAAGTATATCATAATTTGGATGATGAAATCAAGGGGGTACTTGAGTGACTGAACAAGAGGCCTATGTGGCGTTCAATCTCGCCGAGCGGGTCGGTTCCGTTACGGTCGAGAAACTGGTGTCTCGATATGGGTCGGTCGTTGCCGCCTGGGAGAATTTTCCGAAGAAAGTGGCGCGGAATGGTGGCGAGATCGACTGGCGGCGCGAGTTCTCCATCGCTGCAAAATATCATGTGACGATTCTGACGCCGGCGGACGCAGATTATCCGGAGATTCTGCTGAAGACGCAGGGGCATCCGCTCGTGCTCTATGTCATGGGGGATGTCGCGGCACTTTCGAAAGCGGCTATTGCCATTGTCGGGACACGTCGTGCGACGGCCTATGGTCGCGATCAGGCCAATCGGTTTGGGTATGAACTTGCCAGCAACGGTTGGTGTATTGTGTCGGGGTTGGCCCTTGGCGTAGATGCCGAAGCGCATCGTGGAGCCTTGGATGCGGGAGGTGTGACGGTTGCTGTGCTGGGTTCGGCGCTTGATCGCCTCTATCCCGAGGAGAACCGTGAATTGGCCCGCGAGATCGTAAAAAAGGGCGGGGCCGTGGTGAGTGAGTTCCCCTTTGGCCGGGAACCCGACAATCAGACGTTCCCTCAGCGGAACCATGTGGTCGCTGCACTTGCGAGTGGGGTTCTCGCCGTTGAGGCTCCGTCCAAGAGCGGAACCTTGATTACAGTTGGGTTCGCGACGACACTTGGACGTACGTGCATGGCCGTGCCGGGGCGAGTGGACAGTCCGGCAAGCGCGGGTTGCCTGAAACTGATTCGAGACGGTGTGACGCTTGTGCGATGCGCGGCGGATGTGCAGGAAGCAATGTCCAATTTGTTGCCTCAGAGTAGCAGGAGAGTTGGAAAAGAGGATGCCGCACCGTCGAATCCCGTTGTAAAGAAGTCGCCGATTGTTGTGGAGCCGCCGAAGTTCTCACTTGAGGAGTCGATGATTATGCGGGAGGTTGATGCAGCGGGCGTTTCAATGGACCATCTGGTCGGGTGCACGGGACTGTCCGAGTCAAAGGTTGCCACGCTTTGCATGACCCTTCGGCTGAAGGGGCGGTTGCGCTACTTGCCGGGCAATCGGGTGGCCCTGCCGCGCCAACCCTGACGGTGGAATCATAGAAAACAGAAAGACAAACGAAGTAGTGAAGATGAAAGAAGAGACGAATGCCTACATATTCGACATGGACGGTACATTGATCAACAACTGCCGCTATCACATCATCGCCTGGCAGGAGTTCTCGCGGCGATATGGGCACGAACTGACAGCCCGTGAAATCATTGATTGGATGGGGGCCCCTAATACCTATTATTGTGAGCAGATTTTCGGTCGTCCGCTTTCGCCGGATGAACTGGCTCGGTTGGGCGAGGAGAAGGAGCAAATCTATCGGGAACTGTTTGCGCCACATTTGCGCTTGCCCGATGGGCTTCGTGCGTTCCTTGACCGTGCCCATGCCGAAGGCATCCCATGTGCCGTAGCGACGGGAGGTCCGAAGGAAAACGTTGATTTCGTTCTGGATGGGCTTGCCATTCGCAAGGATTTCGAGGTTGTCATCGATGCGTCGTGCTATACGCACGGGAAGCCGGCACCGGATTGTTTCTTGGCTGCGGCAAGCCGACTGGGCGTCTCGGCTGGACGATGCACCGTTTTCGAGGATGCGGTGGCTGGCATCCGTGCCGCCAAGGCGGCTGGTATGCGGGTCATTGCCGTCACGTTTACAAATCCGCGTACCACATTGCTTGCCGAAGCCCCCGATCAAATCATTGACTCGTATACGGAACTCTGAATGGGGATTGCCCCATGTGGTATAATCTTCCGCCCGTATGGAAAATTTCTTGGTTGTTGCGCGGCAGGTTGCCGTTCTGTTTGCACTGATTGGTGTTGGGGCCGTTTGTCGGCGGATGCACCTTTTGGGCGCGTCCGCCGTGCGGGGAATGGTCAATGTTCTTCTTCTCCTCGTCACACCGTGCCTGATTGTGGATGCATTTCAGCGTCCGTTTGATTCGTCCATGTTGGCGCAGCTGGGACTGGCGTTCTTGATTGCGTTGGCTTTGCATGCGGTGCTCATTCTATTGGCGCACATTCTCATCCGGACGGGGCGGGCTTCGACAGAGACCGTTTTGCGGTTGGCCGTCGTCTTCTCGAATGCGGGTTTTATGGGCATTCCGCTTGAGCAGGCCGTACTGGGGGATGAAGGCGTGTTCTTCGGCATCATATATGTTGCGGTCTTCAATGTGATGGTCTGGAGTTGGGGCTTGCGGGTTATGCGGGGGACGGATAGCAGAAGCGCGGAGAGCCGTGGTCCATGGGTCATGTTCGTCAATCCAGGAACGGTTGGCCTGATGCTTGGGCTCCCGCTTTTCCTCTTCTCGGTTAGCCTGCCGGAGATTGTGCACACGCCAGTTCGGATGATGGCATCTCTGAATACGCCGTTGGCGATGCTGGTCATCGGCTACTATTTGGCAGGAGCACACCTTGGGGCGGTTGTGCGCAACCTGTCGGCCTATGAGGCGGCGATTATGCGCCTCATCATCTGCCCATTGGCTCTGACATTTGCGCTCTATCCTTTCCGTGGCCAATTGGATAGGGTCATGATGCTCTCCCTTGTGGCCGCCGCGTCCGCTCCTGTTGCGGCTACGGTTACGATGTTTGCTTCGAAATATGGTCGGGATGTCGACCTGTCGGTTGGCGTTGTAAGCGGCACGACCATTCTCAGTATTGTGACGATGCCGACTGTCATTGCACTTGCCATGAGTGTTCTTTAATCACCTATACATTATATAGTAGTATAAGGAGCGTCGAAATGAATGAGATGATGAAGAAAGCGGCTGAAGGTCTGATGCGGCGTGGATTTGAGGTCACTCTTGTGGCGAGCAAAGAGGCGGCGACCGAACTCATCCTTCGTGAGGCAGTTTCGGCGGCATCCGTCGGCTGGGGTGGAAGCGAGACCATTAAGGCTCTTGGCGTTCGCGAGCGGCTGGCCGCCGAAGGAAAGGAAATCCGTGATCACCAGCTGGTGATGGACCTTTTTCTCCTGAGTGCGAACGCGTTGACAGTGGACGGCCGTATCGTGAATATCGACGGGCGCGGCAATCGCGTGGCGGCCTCAATTACGGGGCCAGGGCGCGTCATTTATGTCGTGGGACGAAATAAGATTGTCGATGGGGGCGTGGACGCGGCAATCGCCCGCATTCGCAAGTTCGCCTGTCCTCCGAATTGCCGACGATTGGGTAAGCGGACGCCCTGTGCGCTGACGGGAAGGTGCGAAAACTGCGACTCACCAGACCGAATCTGCCGCGTTATCGCCATATTTGAGCGTCGGCCGACTGCAACACCAACGCACGTCATTCTTGTTGACGAGGATCTCGGCTACTGAGTTTTCATGCGGGACTTGGGCATTGCCCAATCAGGGACAGGTGGGACATTCTGTTACGGTTGAATGTCCCACCTGTCGCATTATTCGCGGAAAATGGTGGCGGAATGTAGGTCTTGAACGGATGGCATGCGCTCTGCTACACTATGGGTGACACCCGTGGTGGGTGCAGAAAGAAGAAGAAAATATGGCAAAAGTACTTGGTATTGACTTGGGAACGACCAACAGCTGCATGGCTGTGATGGAAGGTGGCGAGGCGGTCGTTATTCCCAATAAGGAGGGTGCGCGCACGACTCCGTCCATTGTCGCTTTCACGAAGACGGGTGAGATTCTTGTCGGCCAGGCGGCGAAGCGTCAGGCTGTAACGAATCCCCACTCGACTATTTATTCGATTAAGCGGTTCATTGGTCGTCGCTTTGATGAGATGACGGACGAAATCAAGATGGTTCCGTACAAGGTTGTCGCGGCGCCGAATGGCGATGCGGCAGTTGAGGTGAACGGCAAGGTCTACACGGCGCAGGAAATCTCCGCCATGGTTCTCCGCAAACTGAAGGAGGATGCGGAGGCCTTCTTGGGTGAGAAGATTACTGAGGCAGTGATTACGGTTCCGGCCTACTTCAACGACCAGCAGCGTCAGGCGACAAAGGACGCGGGCAAGATTGCGGGTCTTGATGTGAAGCGCATCGTGAACGAGCCGACGGCGGCTTCGCTGGCGTATGGTCTCGACAAGAAGAAAAACGAGAAGATTGCGGTCTACGACTTCGGTGGTGGTACGTTTGATATCTCAATCCTTGATATTGGCGATGGTGTCTTTGAGGTGAAGGCCACGAATGGTGATACCCATTTGGGTGGTGATGACCTCGATCAGGCGATTATGAAGTGGATGATCGCCGACTTCAAGGCTAAGGAAGGCATTGACCTCGGCAACGATATGATGGCCCTTCAGCGTCTGAAAGAGGAGGCTGAAAAGGCGAAGTGCGCGCTTTCGAGTGCCACGACCTATGACATCAACCTGCCGTTCATCACGGCGGATGCGACTGGCCCGAAGCACCTGACGACGACCTTGACGCGCTCGATTCTTGAGACGCTGACGATGGATCTTGTCAACCGCACGAGTGAGCCGTGCCGCAAGTGCATGGCCGATGCCGACTTGTCTTCGGTCGATGAGGTCGTGCTGGTCGGTGGTCAGACGCGTATGCCGCTCATTCAGGAGAAGGCGAAGAGCCTGTTCGGCAAGGAACCCCACAAGGGCGTGAACCCCGATGAGGTGGTGGCGATGGGTGCGGCCATTCAGGGCGGCATTCTGAAGGGCGAGGTCAAGGATGTGTTGCTGTTGGATGTGACGCCGTTGACGCTTGGTATTGAGACGCTGGGCGGTGTGATGACTCCGCTCATTGAGCGTAACACGACGATCCCGACGAAGAAGTCGCAGGTCTTCTCGACGGCTGCTGATAACCAGCCGGCCGTGACGATTGCGATTTTCCAGGGCGACCGCAAGATGGCGCGTGACAACAAGAGCCTTGGTAACTTCAACTTGGACGGCATTCCGCCGGCTCCGCGTGGGGTTCCTCAGATTGAGGTGACCTTTGATATTGATGCGAACGGCATCTTGAACGTCTCGGCAAAGGATCTTGGCACTCAAAAGGAGCAGAAGATCACGATTACTGCGGCGGGCGGTCTCTCGAAAGAGGAGATTGAAAAGATGCGCAAGGATGCCGAAGCCCATGCGGCGGAAGACGAGAAGCGTCACGCCGAGGTTGAGGAGCGCAACAAGGCCGATGGTCTTGCCTTCCAGGTTGAGAAGACCCTGAAGGATGCGGGCGACAAGATTGCCGCCGATAAGAAGGCTCCGGTTGAGGCGGCCCTCAAGGCCCTCAAGGATGAGCTTGCCAAGAACCCGCCGGCTCCGATTGCCGACATCAAGGCGAAACAGGAAGCCCTCATGAAGGCGATGGAACCCGTTGCCCAGGAAATGTACGCTTCGGCGCAGGCCGGTCAGGCGGCTGGGGCTCAGCCGGGTGGCAATGCGAACCCGGGTGCGGGGACACCGCCGCCGAATCAGGGCGGTGATGCCGGTAAGGGCAAGAATGGCGACGATGTCGTTGATGCCGACTTCACGATGAAGTAAGGCGCGGCGAAAACGAAACGATTGAAGCAAAGGCAAATAAAAGGAGAATAAAATGAAGATTAGACCCTTGGGCGATCGCGTGCTCGTGGAGCCCATTGAAGAGAAGGAACAGACCATCGGTGGTATAATTATTCCCGATTCGGCCAAGGAAAAGCCGATGCAGGGCAAGGTGATTGCAGTTGGCAAGAAGTTGGACAAGGACGGCAAGGAGATTGCGTTCGACGTCAAGGCCGGTGATACGGTGCTTCTGCCCAAGTATGGCGGTACGGAAGTCAAGATTGACGGAAAGAAGCTCCAGCTCGTCCGTGAAGAGGACCTCCTGGGCGTTCTTGAGAAATAATGGCGATGGGAGGGGGAGACTTCCCTTCCCCTCCCCATTTGAAAAGGAAAGGCTGTAACAAAATGGCTAAGCAGATTAAGTTTGACGCGGATGCGCGTCAGAAAATCCTCGCGGGTATTGAGAAACTCTCGTCGGCAGTTACGTCCACGCTCGGCCCGTCAGGTCGGAATGTGATTCTCGACAAGAAGTTTGGCTCGCCGCAGATTACGAAGGACGGCGTGACGGTCGCCAAGGAGATTGAGCTTCCCGATCCGTTCGAGAATATGGGTGCCCAGATGGTTAAGGAGGTCGCTTCGAAGACGAACGATGTCGCGGGTGATGGTACCACGACGGCAACGTTGCTTGCCGAGGCGATTTATCGCGAAGGTCTCAAGAACCTGACCGCTGGTGCGAATGCAATGGCCCTCAAGGCCGGTATCGACAAGGCGACGGCGGCCGTCACCGACTCGATTGCGAAGCTCGCGAAGAAGGTGAAGAGCGCCGATGAAATTGCGCAGGTTGCGACGATTTCCGCTAATGGCGACACCGAAATCGGAAAGATGATTTCCGATGCGATGGATAAGGTTGGCAAGGAAGGAACGATTACGGTCGAAGAGGCCAAGACGCTTGAGTCGACGCTGGATGTCGTTGAAGGTATGCAGTTCGACAAGGGGTACCTCTCGCCCTACTTCGTGACCTCGCCCGAGGACATGGAGTGCGAACTTGAGAATCCGTTCATCCTGCTCTTCGAGAAGAAGATCTCGAACCTTCAGGATATGCTCCCGCTCCTGCAGGCGGTTGCGAAGACGGGTCGTCCGCTGATGATTATCGCGGAGGATGTCGAGGGCGAGGCGCTCGCGACGCTCGTCGTGAACAAGCTGCGCGGAACCTTCCAGGTCTGCGCCGTCAAGGCCCCTGGTTTCGGCGATCGTCGGAAGGCGATTCTGGAGGATATTGCCATCCTGACGGGCGGCAAGCTCATCAGCGAGGATCTCGGCATCAAGCTTGAGAATGTCCAGCTCACGGATCTTGGTCGTGCGAAGAAGGTCGTCGTGGACAAGGACAACACGACGATTGTCGAGGGCCTTGGCAAGAAGGCGGACATTGAGGCCCGTGTTGCCATCATCAAGAAGCAGATTGAGGAGACGACTTCCGACTACGATCGCGAGAAACTGCAGGAGCGTCTTGCAAAGCTCGCTGGTGGTGTTGCGCTGATTAAGGTCGGTGCTGCGACTGAGGCGGCGATGAAGGAGAAGAAAGATCGCGTTGACGACGCTCTTCATGCCACCCGTGCGGCGGTCGAAGAGGGCATCGTTCCTGGTGGCGGTGTTGCCTACCTTCGTGCGCAGAAGGCCATTGAGGCCCTCAAGCTTGAGGGTGACGAACTCGTTGGCGCGAAGATCATTGAGCGTGCGATTGAGGCTCCTCTGCGCAAGCTCGTCAACAACGCTGGTCAGGAAGCGGCGCTCGTGATTGCCAACGTGAAGAAGGCGACGGGCACGAACGGATACAATGTCCGCACGGGCGAGTACTGCGACTTGCTCAAGGCGGGTGTTGTCGATCCGGCCAAGGTGACGCGTTCGGCGTTGCAGAACGCGGCCTCCATTGCGGGCCTGCTCCTCACGACGGACTGCATGGTCACGGACATTCCCGAGAAGAAGGAAGCCTGCGGCTGTGGCGGACACGGCGGTGCACCCGACATGGGCGGTATGATGTAATCCACCCTGTTGCGGAACAAACAGGAGGCCACGGACATCCACGGGATGTCCGTGGCCTTTTTTTAGAGTGCTCGTTTACTTGTCTGGCTGTGTATGGGGCGTACATTTGGTATAATGTGCACATGAAACGCATCTTGATTACGGGCGGA
This sequence comes from Verrucomicrobiota bacterium, assembly GCA_050874585.1. Taxonomy (GTDB): domain Bacteria; phylum Verrucomicrobiota; class Kiritimatiellia; order RFP12; family UBA1067; genus UBA1067. The sequence goes on from JBNMKZ010000004.1 coordinate 48,323, forward strand.
ACGGGATTCTTCGGGAAGTCGATCATCGACTACTTTTCGCAGCATCCCGCTGAGGTGGATCTAACGGTCCTCTCGCGGCATGGTTTTGACGCGGCGTTTTCGCCTTTGCTTCCCGTTCATATTCTTACGGGGGATGTGAGAACCTTTGATGTTGGGTCGGCACATTTCGACTGGGTGATTCATGCGGCAACACCGGTGCGGGTGGATGTCCCCGACGAGGAGATGCGTTCAATTATCATTGATGGGACGGCGAATGCCATTTGTCAGGCAACCAAATGTGGCGCGGAGAAGTTTATGATGGTCTCATCCGGCGGCGTTTATGGAAGAGGACAGGAGGGGCCGATAGGAGAAGACTGCGCACCGTGCCCCGTGACGACCTATGGAAAGGCCAAGTTGGAGGCCGAGCAAATGGCCATTGACTCAGGACTTTTTACGCTGATTCCCCGTTGCTTTGCCTTTGTCGGGAAGTATCTTCCACGGGGTCAGCATTTTGCCATTGGGAACTTCCTGGCCGACTGTCAGGCTGGCCGCGAGATTGTCATTCGGGGAGATGGATTGCCCATGCGCTCCTACTTGTATGCGGATGACCTTGTGGAATGGCTGTGGGCGATTTTGGCGCGTGGTGAATCGGGGCGCGTCTACAACGTAGGTTCGGATGAAGCGATTCGCATCCGAGACTTGGCCGCCCTCGTTCGCCGCGCTCTTGGGAGTACGAGCGAAATCCACGTCCTTGGCCAGACGGTTGCCGGCGCGGCGGATTATTATGTCCCGGATGTCTCGCGCATCAAGGCAGAACTCGGGGTCGAGGTAAAGGTCGATCTCGCCGAAGCCTGTCGTCTGAGTCTCGCGTGAGCGAGTCAGTCGTTCGGGGCCTTGGTGGTCTCCTGAATCCACACATTGCGGAACTCAATGGCCCCACCCTCGGATTGAAGGGCGATGGCACCGCGCAACGCGGCGATTCCTGAAATGCGGTTCTGCTCAACACCGTTGAGTCGGTTGACGAGCGTATCCCCGGAAAGTTCAATCTCCATCACATTCCATTCGCCAAAGGGCTTTTCGTTGTCTGCATTGTGCCTGGGGGAGCGGATGATGCCAGACAGAGGATCGGAAGGCGTATAGGCCGAACGAGGGGTGAAACCTTCGAACACTGCGCCACCCAGGGCCAGCACGTCGCCCATCATACCGCGGCAAAGCTGATTCTCAAGACAGGACGGTACGAACGAACCCGTTTCACGCGAGAGACGGACGAACACGCCCGAGTTTGGACGCGTTGTCTGCCGCCACCAGCGGTATTCGACATGGAGGGTGTAGTCACCGAAATCAGACCGCTTCGTTCGCAGGTAGCCGAATGGTGTTCCCGTTGTACGAATTGCGCCATTCGTCACAAACCATGTGGGTTCGGAGGCCGCATAGCCCCCCGTCACGTCGTAGTCCTGGACGGATGTCCATCCGGAGAGATCTCGCCCATTGAAAAGCGGGATTTTCTCGGCATTCGCGAAAGTGGTGCCGCACAGGAGGACGGCGAACAGCATAGACGGTGCATATTTCATGTCCACTATTATACCACGAACGGGTGATTCGGTGAATATGGTATAATGTCCGTCCATTCAAGTTCTATAGGATTGACCGAATGAAGCCTATCTTTTCCATCGCAGGTGTCGTTATTGGAGGCTGTTGTGCATGGTCGCTTTTGGCGGGTACACTTCCGTCTCCGGCGGAGTTGGACGTGTTGCCACTCGGAAGCGTTCGGGCAGAAGGGTGGCTTTTGCGGCAGCTGGAAAAGCAGCGCGACGGATTGACGGGGCATGCGGAGGAGCTTTACGACGACATCGGGGCGTCCGATTGGCTGACCAATGCCGGGAGAGGTGGCCAGTATGCCTGGGAGCGAGGCCCCTACTACGCGAAAGGACTGGTGGCGTTGGCCTTGACCCTGGACGATGCCGCGCTGAAGCAGAAGGCTCGGCGGTGGGTGGACGCGGCACTCGCCTCCCAACGGCCGTCTGGCGACTTTGGTCCGAAAGCCGACAACTGGTGGGCAAACATGATTGTGCTCCACTACCTGAGAGACTGGGCCGAGGTGACGGGTGATGTGCGCATTGAGCCATTCCTGCGCCGCTATTTTGCCTACCAGTCTAAGCGACTTGCAGGCTGTCCGCTTCTTGCCGATTCGGCCTGGGCGGCTTGTCGGGTGGGGGATGAACTTGAGGTGGTTCTGTGGCTCTACAAGCGAACGGGTTCGCCAGAACTGCTCGATTTTGCCAAATTGCTGACAGCGCAGGCTTCCGATTGGACGACCTATTACCGTGAGGGTGGGAACGGACGCTGGGCCGAGGGGTATCGGATGCACATCGTGAACTTTATGCAGGGGCTCAAGTTCCCGGCTCTTCGGTTCCGCCTTTTTGGCGAGGAGCGCGACCGTTTGGCGTATGACGCGGCGTTCGATGCCGCCGGATGGGCCATGCAGATGCACGGCCGCCCCGATCGAATGCTCAATGGAACGGAACCTCTCTCAGGTCGGGATACGACGGAGGGAACGGAACTTTGCGCCATTGCGGAGCGGATTCTCTCCTGCCGCGATGTCATCGCGGCAACGGGGAATCTGAAGGCGGCGGACGACATGGAGATTGTGGCGTACAATGCACTGCCCGCCATTCTGGGCGATGACGGGCGTGGCGTTCGCTACTACCTCGTGCTGAATCAGCCGAATTGCCGCGTGGAGGGGCGCAATGGGTTCGAGTGCAATGAGGAAGGCGGGGCGGTCACCCCGGGCCCAGATTCCGGATATGGTTGCTGTCGCTCCAATTACCACTTCGCGTGGCCGAAGTTTACGCAGTCGCTTTGGATGCGAAAGGGGGACGGCCTCGCGGCAGTTGCCTATGCGCCTTCATTACTGAAAACGGAGCGTGCGACCATTCGAACGGAGGGGTCGTATCCTTTCGGCGATTCGGTTGCCTTGAAGATTCTTTCTGCGGATGGCGCGAAATGGCCGCTCTTTGTCCGTGTGCCAGGCTGGAGTCGCGGCGCGGCAGTTTGTGTGAATGGCGAGAAGGTGCCCGCTGCACGAGCGGGTGAGTTCGTGCGGATTGACCGCGCATGGAAGGCTGGTGATTGCGTCGCCTTGACCTTCCCCGCCGAGATTACGACGGAAAGGGGCCTCAACCAGTGCGTTTCCGTGCGGAGAGGCCCAATCGTCTATGTCGCGGCTCCTGCCGCCGAGATTCGGGAATTGCCGACATCATCCAATCGCACGGGCTTCCCCGTGCGCGAGTATCTTGCGAAGGATGACTGGAATTGGATGCTGCTGATGGCGGATGATGGCCAAAGCCTTGACGCGGCTTCGTTCACGCCTGCCACGGCGGATTCCATCAAGGATCCGTTTCGGCAGGAAGCCGCCCCCTGCCGCCTGGTTGTCAAGGCGAGCCGAACGGGCTTTGGCGGATGGGGAACCTATCGTCCCGATCGCGGCGGACTCTTCTCGTTGCGCATCCTTGAGCCGCCGCCGTCCCCCGTGCCGCCGGCGATGCAGGTCTCGGCCGTGCAGAACCTGGAACTTGTACCCCTTGGGTCAACGCAAATCCGCATCACGTCCTTTCCATGGACAGTGTCGCGGCCTGCGGTTCGGTAATCCCATCCATCAGAATATGGTATAATGAAGGCCAAGAGATGAAGACATCACAATTTTGGTATCCGCTTCCGGAGCGGCTCATTGCCCAGCACCCCGCCGAGAAGCGTGGAACGGAGCGCATGATGGTTTTGCACCGTGCGACGGGGGTCATCGAGCATCGTCACATCGCCGACATCGTCGACTACATCACGCCGAACGACTTGCTCGTCGTCAATGACACGAAGGTCTTTCCGGCGCGGCTGATTGGCAAGTGGGAGGATTCGGACGGTGCGGTCGAGGTCCTGATGATTGCGGCTGCTCCCGAGAGTGAGACGACGAAGGAACTCGTCTGGAACTGCATGCTGGGAAGCGGGCGGAAGTGCCGCGAAGGGCAGATTGCCGTCTTCGGCCCGAATCACGAACTGAAGGTCCGTCTGCTGAAGCCCCTGTCGGGGATTGGTATGTGGAAGGTCGAGTTCCTCTGCGAGCGGCCACTGATGGATTTGCTGGATGAGTTCGGCCATACTCCCGTGCCGCCCTATGTCAAGCGCGAGGGAACGCGTGAGGAGGAACTCGAAGACCGTGTCCGCTACCAGACGATTTACGCCAAGCATGTCGGCTCGGTTGCCGCGCCGACGGCGGGCCTGCATTTCACGCCGGAGATTTTCGCGGCACTTGAGGCGAAGGGCGTGAAGCGCGTGGCCGTCACGCTTCACGTCGGGCCGGGGACGTTCCGTCCCGTGAAGGCGGAGAATATCGAGGACCACCAGATGGACTTCGAGGCGTTCACCGTTCCACCGGAAACGGCGGAGGCAATCAACGCCTGCAAGGCTCGCGGCGGACGCGTCTTCTGCGTCGGGTCGACGACCGTGCGGACGCTTGAGACCGTGGCGAACCGTCCGCGGGAAGACGGTTCGGACGAGCCGCTCGTCGTGCCGGGGTCGGGTGCTTCGAATATCTTCATCTATCCGCCCTATACCTTCAAGGTTTGCGACTGTATGCTGACGAATTTCCATCTTCCTCAGTCGACCCTGCTGATGATGATTTCGGCCCTTGCCGGACGCGAACGCGTCCTGTGCGCCTATGCCCTGGCCATTCGTGCGCAGTACATGTTCTTCAGCTACGGTGATTGCATGCTCATCGTCTAATATGGTATAATTTAAGAAATGCCGTTATTTGTACCAAGAGATCGCAAGTCACTGTTCCGTCAGTTCCTGGCGGGAATGTACGATGCCGTTATCATTACGGACCCGAATGGGCACGTGATTGAGATTAACCCGCGTGCCGAGGAGCACTTCGGGTATACGCAGGAAGAGGTTGTGGACCGTCCTATCTCGATGTTCATTTCGGGCCTCTCGACCGAAATCGTCCAGCGCATTCGGCGCGGGCTTGAGGAGAATCATCGGATGCTGGTCGACGGCAATGGGATTTGCAAGGGCGGGCGAAAGTTCTCCTGTGAAGTGACGATTTCGGTCATCGACCTGATGGATCCCTCCGACTTGGTCTTCACCGTCCGGAACACGGAACGCCGGCGCAAGTTGCGCGAACGCCTGCGGACGAAGGAGAACGCGTTCGACATCTCGAACGCGGCACTTTTCGCCTGCGATCGTGAAGGGCATTTCACCGAAGTCAACAACGCCTTTCTTGAGATGTTTGGGCTGGAAGATGCCGAAGCCGCCCGCAAGCTCGTCTTTACGGACTTGATTGACGATGATCCCTTGCCGTCGGACTTCAAGAAAGCCCTGAATGGCGAGTCGTCGACCGTCGGGATTGTCGCGGAGACGGAGGGCGAAGGCCGCGAGGAGATTGAGGTCAAGCTTGGCCCGAACAGAATTGGCAGCCGTACGGTCGGTGTCGTCGGCAGCATTTTGAAGGTTTAATTGATTATGCGTCGTGCACCACAGCATTCGGCGGGCATTACCTCGCTCATTGTCAACAAGACGGACCCCAAGTTCCTCCAGGACTTCCTTTCTCTTAAGTTCTCACTTTCGCGGCGGACGGCCAAGGCGATGATTGACGGGCGCAATGTCTGGGTCAATCGCACGTGCGTGTGGATTGCGCGCTTCGCCCTCAATACGGGGGATGTGATTGAAATCCCGGCGAATGTCGTCAAGGGTGCGGTTCGGCAGTCCGCGAAGTCCGATGGTGCAGGTTCGTCGCGGGGTGAGGCGGTGGCGAAGTCGTCGCCGCGTCGCCATATCCGCGTCCTCTGGCAGAATGAGAACTACCTGGTTGCCGACAAGCCGTCGGGGATCGTCAGTTGCGACGACCCGCATTCGGTCGAGACGACGCTCCGCGAGCAGGAGAAGATTCCGACGCTGGAGGCGGTACACCGCTTGGACCGCGACACGACGGGGTGCCTCTTGCTGGCGAAGAACCACGCGGCACTTTTGGCGGCAATTGAGATGTTCAAGACGCATCGCGTGTCGAAAGTCTATCACGCGATTGCCCTCGGCAAGTTCAAGTACTCCCACCAGTTGATTAACACGCCCTTGGATGACCAGCCCGCCGTCTCGAAAGTGACGCGTGAGGCGGCATCGGACGATGCGAGTTTCCTGCGTGTGCGCATTGAGACTGGTCGGACGAACCAGATTCGCCGCCATCTCTCCTCCGTGCGTGCGCCGATTGTCGGCGACCGCGTGTTTGGGCTGAAGAATGCGCGTGATCCGCGCATGATGCGCATTGCGCGGCAGATGCTTCATGCCTCGACGCTGACATTGCCCGACCCCATGAAGCCGCACAGCGAGATCAATGTCCACTCGCCCCTGCCGGCGGACTTCCGTTCAGCCCTCCGTCTTTTTGGCATGGGCAAGAAATAATTCGCGGCGAACGAGCGAAACTGCCGCGCTCGCGAGTGGCGCAGGCCGTTCCACCCTGAAAGACAAAGCGGATGCAACCCATGAGGTTGCATCCGCTTGTTTTCGTTCTACTTCCGTGGATTACGCGAGAAGCGCACGAATGGCGTCGACGGCTCCGTCGGGCGCAACAATCTTCATCTGCGACTTGTCCTGGTCGCGGCGCTTGATCTCGATGCCGCCATTGGCGAGCCCCTTCGCGCCAACGACGGCACGCACGGGGAATCCGATGAGGTCGGCATCCTTGAACTTCACGCCGGGACGCTCCGCACGATCGTCCACGATGACATCAATGCCCGCCGCCTCCAGGCTGGCTTCCAGTGTCTCGGCGGTCTTGGCGACCTCGGGCTGGTCGGGATCGAGCAGGTCGATGACGACCTGGTAGGGCGCGACCGAGGCCGGCCAGATGATGCCGTCCTTGTCGTGGCTCTGCTCAATGACGGCCTGAACGGTGCGGCTGATGCCGATTCCGTAGCAGCCCATGACCATGGTCTGCTCCTTGAGTTCGGCCGTCTTGTAGGTCGCGTGAAAGGCATCCGTATACTTGGTGCCGAGTTTGAAGACGTGGCCGACTTCAATGCCGCGCTTGATGACGAGGGGCTTGCCGCACTTCGCGCAGATGTCGCCGTCCTTCACCACGATGAGATCCGTGTAGTCCGATTCGGCAATCGAGCAGTCGCGGGCGAGGTCAACGTTCTTGAAGTGGAAGTCATCCTTGTTGGCACCGACGATGCAGCCCCGTGCGCCCTTGAGGCCGATGTCGCAGACGATTCTCAGCGACTGGTCGGCGGGTTTCACCGGACCGACTGAACCGGCATTCGCGCCGGAAGCCTTGAGCACCGTTTCGTAGTCGGCCAGCTCGACTTTCTTCGCATTGAGGAAGTGGCGGAGCTTGACCTCGTTGACATCCCTGTCGCCCTCGACGCAGACCATGACGGGCTTGCCGTCGGCGGAATAGATGAGGGACTTGACGAACGCCGAGCCAGGCACGCCCATGAACGCGGAAACCTGGTCAATCGTCTTCGCCCCGGGCGTTGCGACCTCCTCGTAGGCCGGGCATTCGGGGTCGTGTCGTTCGGCAACCTTGCGCTCGGCCTTTTCGAGATTCGCGGCATAACCGCAGGCACCACAGAAGGCGATGCCGTCCTCGCCTGCGTCCGCAAGCACGTGGAACTCGTGCGAGAACTTGCCGCCAATGTCGCCGGTGTCGGCCTCAACGGGATAGGCCTTCAGTCCGCAGCGGGTGAAGATGCGCTTGTAGGCCTCGAACATGGCCATGTAGCTCTTGTCGGCGGCTTCCATGGAGACGTCGAAGGAGTAGGCATCCTTCATCATGAATTCCTTTGAGCGCATCAGGCCAAAGCGCGGGCGAATCTCGTCGCGGAACTTCCACTGGAACTGGTAGACGGTCACGGGAAGCTGGCGGTAGGAACTGATGACGCTGCGAATGACTTCGGTCACGGTTTCCTCGGCCGTCGGACTCATCGCGTAGTCATGCTGGGCGCGATCCTTGACGCGGAACATGTTCGGACCCATCGATTCCCAGCGCCCGGACTGCTTCCAGAGCTCGGCCGGCTGGAGGACGGGCATCGTGATTTCAAGGGCGCCCGCACGGTCCATCTCTTCGCGGATAATGCGCGTCACTTTGGCAAAGGCACGCTGGCCGAGGGGAAGATAGGTGTAAAGCCCGCCGGCGAGCTTCTTGATAAGCCCAGCCCGGACGAGGAGCTTGTGAGAGTCAATTTCGGCATCACCGGGATTCTCCCGGAGCGTCTGAATGAGCGATTTAGTCCATTTCATAGGCGGATATTATACCATAAACCGCCTGCTCGGGGGCTTGCGCGGCGGCCTGCGGGGGGTCGGGGGCGCCGCCCCCGTCCCTTCGCCAAGGCGGCATCGGCCTAACGTCGGTTGACGCGGTCGCCCTTGAGCCGCCAGCTGAAGTCGCTCGTCGAAAGGTCCAACTTGGCAAGGGGGCTGACGCGCACGACAAGCTTGTTCTTGCTCGACAATCTCCCATCCTTTTCGACCGACCCCTTCAGAAACGGCTGGAGGCGAAGGTAGCCATCCAGATTGACGGCGTTTCCCTTTTCAAGGTGCTCCCGGACCAGGCCCATCACGCACTCAAACTGGGACTTCAAGAACTCCTCGCTCCCCATGGTGGCACCCCTATCCTTCGCACCCTTGATCAGCTCGTTGAACCCGACGGTCTTCTGCCCCAGTATCCTCGGCGTATGCGTCACGGTCTTCCGAATCGGATGCTTGAAGTCGACAACCTGGTACTCCAGGACCTTCCTGTTGGCATACACCTCCAGTTTCTTGCTCATGAACCCGAACTCCTTTCTTCGCAAATCCAGTCCCTCATCAACCGGAATGGGAGGAATTGTACCATTTCGTACGCATGGACCGCAAGCGGATTCCACGGTCGCGGCGCGGCAAAAGTACAGGAGCGCGGCGAAATGTCCACAGGAGATAGTGCGATCCTGTACATCAGACGAGCGAGTCCTACTCATGAATGCGGGTCATTCCTCTCATGCAAAAGGGCAAGACATCTCATGAACAAGGGTCAACCATGTCACAACGAAGGGCGGAGATGTACAGGACAAAGGGAAAGTACCATGCTACTTTTGATAAAGCACCATGCTGGTTTGTCCAAACCACCATGCTACTTTTCACAAACCAGCATGGTGGTTTCCGCTTGTCATAAGATCCCTGACCCTTCTTCATGAGATGTCCGACCCTTCTTCATGAGATGTCTTGCCCTTTTGTATGACAGGAATTTCACCAAATCAAGGGAGGAATTGCCCGTCGTCATGAGATTGTTTGGCCCGTTTCTTAGGAATGCCGCGGGATGCCTGTGGTCGGCCTTGTCCCTCCTCTCGGGCGAGGGGGTGAGCGCGAAGTGTCGCGAGTGAGGTCTTCCACGGGGCGCCACCGTGAGAGTTGTCTTGTCCGAAACCAGTGATAACCACCGAGGCTGGACAGGCTAAGTAAACTTTTGTTGCCCAGGCGCGAAAGGTGAGCGCAACCGTGGAAGCCGAGACCGAGCGACAGCTTCGCGCAAGCCCCCGAGCAAGCGGTTCCTGCGGGGCAGAACACGAAAACCTTCAGTGAATTTCAGTGTCGGTCGATAGACCGTTCAGTGTGTTCTGTGGCAGAAAACAAGCACTCCCTCCACCCACGCCGTCGGATCATCCGTCCCTTCGGGACTGCGAACCCCTCAGTTCGCCGTCGCCGCGCCCCACCCGCTCCTCCCTCCGCCCGCTCGTGGGCCTGTCCGGGGCTTCGCGAACGGCAGTCGCATGGACGGGGAATGGCACATTCGGCCCTGCTTGGGAGGCCGGGGAAAAGCCACACCGCGCAGGCGTTCAGAAGGCGCAAGCGCGGCAAAACCATCTGCCGCGGGATGCCTGTGGTCGGCCTTGTCCCTCCTCTCGGGCGAGGGGGTGAGCGCGAAGTGTCGCGAGTGAGGTCTTCCACGGGGCGCCACCGTGAGAGTTGTCCTGTCCGAAACCAGTGATAACCACCGAGGCTGGACAGGCTAAGTAAACTTTTGTTGCCCAAGCGCGAAAGGTGAGCGCAACCGTGGAAGCCGAGACCGAGCGACAGCTTCGCGCAAGCCCCCGAGCAAGCGGTTCCTGCGGGGCTGACACGAAAATTCACGAAAGCCGCCTGACGGCGGACACGAAACCGCCGCGCCCTCTTCAGTGAATTTCAGTGACCGCCGCTAGGCATGGTAAACTCCAGGGGTAAAAATGGGTGTAGATTGCGAAGTAAGTGGACAGGGGCGACGGTAGGTCGGCGAGGGTCGCTTGTCCCCATGTCTTGAAGGCACGGATTTGCCTTGGAAGCCAAGACTCCACTGTGGGGCCTGCGTGTCCCGCGCGGAGTCCGTTCATTGGAGATTCCCCAATTTTTGAGGCAAGAAAATCGCCGCGCCCTTGAAAACAAAGGGTGAAGTGGCGATTTCCGTTTTGCGCCAAGTGAAAATCCGACAATAGGAGCACCGAGGCGTTCCGTGTCGAGACGCAGAAATTGGCCGTTGCGAGGGGTTCGTCATCCCGTGTTCATTCCGAAGAATGCGAAGAGCGACGCCCCGTCCCTCTTCTCGGCTTCCTCGGGGTCGAACCCGCGCCACCTGCGGCCTCTTTTCAGGATGTCGCTCGCTCCGTCCGCGATGGCGTAGAAGTGGAATTCCGGCACGTCGTGTATCCTGAACGACATGCGCGCGACGCTTCTTGCGATGACGTCGTGCCTCTCCGAGTTCCCGCTCCATGCCATGCTGAAGTAGACTGTAGTCAGGACGATCGCGGCCAGGGCCTTGATCTTGGCGTACCTGAACAGGCGCATGTCCTCGAGGCTGTAGGACTGCTTGACGTGGCGGATGGTGTCCTCGACCCTCCAGCGGGTGATGTATCCCTCCACGACCTGCCAGAGCGCCTCGCGCGTCGTTGTCTTCGCGAGGGTCGTCAGCAGCATCATCGGCTTCTGCCCGAACCCCCTCACGACGACCATGTGCAGGAGCCTGTCGGGGATGTCGGGAAGCCGCACGGGCACGGCGCCGAACTCGATCGTCACGCGACGCTCCTTCCCGTGGTGGTCGAACGTCACGACCTCCCTGTAGCGCATCCGGCACTCCCAGGCGAGTTCGCCGCACATGACGTTGCGCTTCCAGCTGCGCACGTACCTTTCCTTGAGTCGGACGATGAAATCCAGCCCTTTCCCGAGGAAATGGCGGTAGAACTCGATGTTGTCTCCGCCACGGTCGTACACGAATATCCCCCGCCTCTTCGTGTGCCTGGTGATTCCATCCACGATGGGCTTCACCTCCTCGTTCTCGCTGACGAACCCCGGCGAGTCCGCGGACCACAGCCTGAAGTGCAGCGGAATCGGCCTGCGGCCGCCTGATTCGCGGGCTACGGCCATGCAGCCCCAGAAGCCGAGGTTGTCGCCCACCTCGCCCTTGCTCCCGTCCCAGACCTTGGCGAGGTACTCCATCTTCTTCGCGTAGGGCTTCTGCACGTCGGACGGGTCCAGGATGATGAGCGCGTTCCTGTGGACCCTCCTGGCGCCCTCGGAGGCGATGAGGCGGTGCAGCCCCGCCTCCAGCCCGTCCGACGAGAGCATCCGGCTGAGCCTGTCCTCGACCTTTTTCGGGGTGGTTTCCTCCTTCAGCGCGCGGACCACGGACGAGAGCTTCACGTCCTTCTCCGCCATGATCCCGTAGACCATGTCGCCTATGAAACGGGCGACCGGCTTGTGGAAATGGGGGGAAATCCTCCCCAGAAAAGATTCAAGTTGCCCGAGCAGTTTCGCCGCAATTGTGGTATCATGCATGGCGTCGCCTTTCCTGTTTGGTGTTTAGCACTTCGGCATTATACCGAAGATCGAACTCGAAAGGCGACTCTCTTTCCCAAAAATCGGCTCATAACCGCGCAGACCGTCGCAACGTCTTGCCAGCGAAGAAAAATGGGGAACCTCCAAAAGCGGATACCCCGTTGACATCGGAGAGGCGTTTTTGGTATCATATACGCGTTCACCTTTATTGGCGAGATAGCTCAGTTGGTAGAGCGCAGGACTCATAAGCCTAAGGTCAAGGGTTCGATCCCCTTTCTCGCCACCATTCTTCACAATCCCTCCCAACGAAGAACTGCACAGTATGAGAATCCTTTTTTGCTGTCACGGCAACATCTGCCGCTCACCCATGGCCGAATTCGTCATGAAGGAACTGGCCAGAAAAGCCGGGCGCACGGACCTTGTCATCGAATCCGCAGCCCTTCATACGGACGAAATTGGCAATGACATCCATCCCGGCACGCGTGCCGAACTGCTGAAGCACGGCATTCCCTTTGCACCCCGTGCCGCCTGGCAGCTGACGGCCTCGAAGGCCAAGTCATACGACCTTCTCATTGGCATGGACGACTACAACATGGCGGACCTTCGGAGACTGGTCGAGCCTGCCGCGCGCGGCAAAATTCATCGTCTCCTTGCGTACGCAGGGCTTGACCGCGCCATCGCCGATCCGTGGTACACGGGGGACTTCGACGCGACCTATCGCGACGTTCTCCTCGGTTGCACGGCTCTCCTCAAGGAGATCGCCGCGCCCGCCTGAGGACGGCCCGTCCCTCTCTCGGGCGAGGGGGTGCGGCACACGGGAAGGGTCGGTTTGAGCCGGCCGAGGCCTGCGGGCGAACCACGGAAAGGCGAAGGGTGGTTTTTAGCCGCAAGGGACGCAAAGGTCGCAGAGAGTGGGGGAGAGAGGCCCCACCGCGCAGGCGTGTGAAGGCGCGAGCGCGGCAGTTTGGGTGGCCTGCCGGACGGCAGGCCGGCAAGACCATTTGCCGCGTTTTGGCCTGTGGTCAGCCTGTTCCTTCTCTCGGGCGAGGGGGTGCGCGCGAAGTGTCGCGAGTGAGGTCTTCCGCGGGGCGCCACCGTAGGAGTTGTTTCGTCCGAAACCAGCCGTCTTGTCGAGGCTGGACAGGCTAAGTAAACTTTTGTTGCCCAGGCGCGAGAGGTGAGCGCAACCGTGGAAGCCGAGACCGAGCGACAGCTTCGCGCAAACACACGAGCAAGCGGTTTTATGATATAATATGCGCCGAAAGCGAGAATTAGCGGAGTTTGTGATGGAGTCGGCGATGACTGAGATTCGCCCGAGGTGGCGTATAAGCGCACGAAACGGTGCGCCTGCGACTCCGTTTGCTAAGTTTACCCCCCCCCCCCCCCCCAGTAACAGGCGCGTGTGACGGGTGGCTGAGCCACTTCTTGCCTTTTGGACTGCGGATCCTCAGGATTCTCCGTACGGTTGCCCATCTGGCACATTTTTCCTTTTATTTCCTCTCGGGGCACATAGTTGTGCCCAGGTTGGAGTTTGTACGGCAAAGGCATGCCACTTCATTTTCCCGCGTGGGCGGCGGCCTTGGAGGTTGTCGCGGGAGAAGGAATGAAAGGGGTTGATGATGCACGATGATATGCGATTGAAATATATGGTGGCCAAGGGACTTGGATGCCTCAATGTTCCATGTCTTGAAGCGTGCAATGAGAGTTGTCCTTGCGAGAAACTGAAGAATTTTGTTAAGGAGGAATCTAAGAAACCTTCTGCAAATACTGCCTCTCTTGAACTTGAATGGGTGCATGTTCCTACATGGGAAAGTGTTGGCGTTCGGTTGAAGCGCGCGATTTCGATTGGGGTTGTGCTGGGGTTGGGGATACTTTTGGGTGCTGGGGTGGTGAAGGGATGTTGTTCAAATGAGAGAGAGATTAAGGTATCTTTGTCTAAAGACGGATACCAAATTGAGCGCCGTTTTGAATCGATAGAAGATTTTGAGAAGATCGGGACTAATGACCTTCGGCGTGTCATGAACGCGCTTGAGAGCCTTCACAAATCAGGTAATAACTGAGTTTAGAGGGCCTTTCCAAGGATACTGAAGATGCAATGCGAAAAAGAGCAGCAGATTACTCCTCGCGCCATCTATGAGTCATTTTGGAAATGTCGCGATCTTGAAATCAACATGCTGTGGACGCGGCTGACTTTGTTGGGCGCGTTCATGGGCTTGACCTATGCCGGATATGGTACGCTGATTCTGAAAAGCGTCGACGGCATTGGAAATTGGGATGTCTTTCATCTTGTGGCCATTGGCGCGAGTAGCTTTGGTTTGCTCTTTTCGATTCTGTGGACGACGACCGCCAAGGGGTCGAAAGCGTGGTTTGAGCGGTATGAGGCGATGATTGCCTATTTCCAGGAAACATACAAAGACTTGGGTCTCTTTGCGAGAACGGCGGGCGAGGATCTGGTTCTCTCGTATCTTGACGATGGCAATCGAAACGTCGTCCGGCGGTTGAGGCCCCTTGACACCGATTTGTTTTCGCAGTATGCCGGCGCCTATTCGGTTTCAAAAATCCCAATCGTCATGGGGCAGGTTTCGATTGTGGCGTGGGGCGTCATCGGAATCGTCCATGCGGTTGCCTGCGTGATCGGGCGGCGCGGCATTCTCGATTTCGTCCAGAATGTTCATGTCGGGGCAATTGCCGTGGCAATGGTTGTTGTGACGGCCATCAGTGCCTGCCTCGTCTGCTCCTGTGTCGGGAGCAGCGCTTTGAAGGGGAAGTGAACATGATGCGAGTTCCGGAACATATCGTTTCATTCGGACAGAGCGCATCGGGCGATTCTGGGGGGGCGGTGCGAAAACTTTTTTATTCCCCGCGTCACTTTTCCGTTCCGAGAAGGGAATATGCAGTAGAGGATATGGAAGACTCAATCTACAAAAAATGCGGACTCGCCCTCAACTGCATTCCAATGTCCGCAGAAATTGAGTTGGCTGAATATTGCTTCGGCGTGACAAAGGAAGAATCCCATTTGATTCGTTAATTCTGCAAAAACAAGCGATGTATAGATTCGCCCTTGTCTGGTCGCTTGCAAAATACATAAGGGAAACAGCATAAAGGAAGTCGCTATGGTTAAAGAAACAACAATGGCAGAAGAAGAAGTAGGTGCTGCCATCACGCAAGGTGGAAACCCTGTAAATAATAGCAAAGTTGATCTTACCCCAAGACTTGTTAAGGAACCGGCGGCAATTGCAAAACTCTGGGAGAAAATTGATGTCCGCCGGGGATCCTTTGAGATTCCGCGCCTGCGAAAGGACGGGTTCGTAGAGATGAACCTTGCCGGAACTGGAATTGAGAAGGCCATGTATGCACTTGGCAAGCCAGGGATTAAAGATATTATCAGTGTAGAGGCGATGGTATTCCCATGTGTTTCCATAGCCCAGAAGGTCGCTGCTGATCTTCGGTGGTATGAAAGGCTGAGATTCAAACCAAAGGATCGAACAGATTTGATTCCGCTAGCCAAAAATCAAAGGGATTATCGCGATCCGTGGTCAGATGGTAAATTCCCATCTTTTGAAGGCAAGACCTCTGGTAGTGAAATAATTCCGCAATCATGTGTTTTGGATGATTGCCCTGCTTGCGATGGCGAGGGTACTAAACTTGGTAAGGTCTTTCAGGGACAAAAAGACAGAGGTTGGATTACGTGTCGGCACTGTGATGGTACTGGGAAAGAAGGTGCATTGCTTTGCGATCATTGTCAGGGCCACGGAGGTTGGTATTCTCGTAGTCAAGTCAACCAGTATGCCACGCAGCAGGTAAAGTGCGACAAATGCGATGGCTCCGGGAAGTTGCTGGCGGTGTTAAAGGCTCACAAGCAGGTGGATACGTATGAGAAGTTCGATTTGTATATGCCGAACATGGAAGCGTACCTCCCAGAACCGGCTATTGATTGGGCGGTTTCCGAGAAAAAAATGGGTAACGGGTCTAGCATTTCTATTCCAAAGTTGTCGTCTATTGCTGGATATCGCTTGATTGCAGAGGTGAAGTCGGATGATGGGAGATGCCGGATTCAGAAGAGCGATCTCGCTACATGCGAATCGTATGCTGGCGATTTAATTGCAAGGATAAAATCAAACCAGAAATCGGCGGAAGACTCTCGTGCGCATTATACGAATGAAAAAATTCGTGTGGAGGTTTGTGATCGTTTTGTAAGGTTTAGGATACGGTTTTATGTAGGTCCGGGATACGATCACGGACCAATAAATGAATACGGTGGGTGTAGGGGTACGACTTGGCCTGATCAAGTAAAGTTGCCCGAATCATATTGGACCGAAAGTCTAGAAGGCTGGAAAGACTACGTGACGATGGTGGTTTGGATCGACGTGGTTTCTGGGAGAGCATATGCTCAGGAACCCGATATCAAGCCCGATAGCAAGAGTGTGAATCTTAAACGTCCTGCCGATGCATTTCGTGCTGTGTTGTATAGGATGGTGCAATCTTTGGGCGTATCGGTATCTTCGAATCCTAAGAAGAAGCCGTCCTCAAAGAAACCTAATGTGGGCGGTAAATCGGCTAAGTCTCAAGCAAAGAAAGTGTCGAATTCTGCCAAGAAGCGCTGGAAGTTCATCATTCTTGGATTGTTGTTTGGGTGGATGGGTGCGCATTATATGTATGCGAAGCGAATGTTCTTGCTTCTGTCATTGTGGGCAAGCTTCATTACCGGCATCGTCATGATTGGCTCGGCGCAGAGCGATGAAGAGCGGGTGTCGCAAGACACATCGGCCGAAGTCGCAGAGAACTCAAATACTAACGATAACGAGGCAATTGGTGGTGGATGCATCGCGTTGTGGGCTTTGCTGTGGCTTGGTGGAACGCTTTTCGTTAAGAAGGATGGCAATGGGAATCGGATGTAAGTCTTGTGTGAAACGCTGATGCCGAGCCTTCATCGATGACATGAAGTTCGCTTGTGCGTGCGCGAGTGCTACATTTCCCGAAGGTCGGCGACGGCAAGGCGTGGACGCCCGCCGTCACGGTGAGGGGCGGCGCGGGCGGGTTCTACACGATTCGCGTCGAGAAGTAGGCCCGGGCGGGGCGCGGCAAAACGGCGAAGGGACGGGGGCTGCGCCCCCGAACCCCCGCAAGGGTGCGCTTGGGAGCGGCGGAGCGCAGAGGGGCGGGGAGAAGCCCCACCGCGCAGGCGTGTGAAGGCGCGAGCGCGGCAGTTTGGGTGGCCTGCCGGACGGCAGGCCGGCAAGACCATTTGCCGCGTTTCAGCCTGTGGCCGGCCTGGCTTTCCTCTCGGGCGAGGGGGTGAGCGCGGCGGTCGCACGAGAGGTGCGGTGCGATTCGCAGCCGTAGGAGAGGTCTCCGTCCGCAGTCAGTGATAGCCGCCGAGGCAGGGCAGGCTCAGCGAAGCTGCTTGTCGACGTGTGAGAGGCGTTGCGAGATCGCCGCCGCATCCGGGTCGGGCGAGCCGCCGCGCAAACCCCCGAGCAGGCGGTTTTTTGGTATAATACGCGGCAAATAAGGAGGCAGGAAAATGGAAGAGCAAATCAAGGCGAAACTTGAGGAACTCCGCGCCGGACTTCAGAACGACGGCGGGGACTTGGAACTTGTGAAGATTGAAGGCAAGGTTGTTCATCTGAAGCTTGTCGGGCACTGCGGGTCCTGTCCGTTTGCCATGATGACGCTGAAGCAGGGCATTGAGGTCGCCCTTCAGGAAATCGACCCCGAGATTACGGTTGAGAGGGTCGGATGAAGACGGTCAACGTTTCCCTTGTCGGGGTTGGTGGACAGGGCATCCTGCTGACGGCGGATTTGCTCGCCAAGGCGGCGGCCCTGGCTGGGTTGGACGTCAAGAAGAGCGAGATTCACGGCATGGCCCAGCGCGGCGGTTCGGTCATCAGCCAGGTTCGGTTCGGTGCCGACGTGGCCTCGCCCATCATTCAGGAAGGGACGAGCGACATCTTGGTCTCGTTCGACAAGCTGGAGGCACTTCGCTGGAGCCATCTTCTGTCGGAGGAGGGCGTTGCGCTTGTCAACGACCTCTACCTCGTGCCGGTGACGGTGTCGTCCGGTCAGCAGGCGGCCGTGGAGAACCTTGACGAGCGCGTCCATCAGGCGTTCCGCAAGTCGGTGTTCGTCGATGCCATGAAGGTTGCGACGGAAGAGGTCGGCAACGCCCGCACGATGAACATGGTTCTGGCCGGTGCGCTTTCGGCGCTGACGCCCTTTGACGAGAAACTTTGGCTCCAGGCGATGAAGGAGATGCTGACCGGTCCGAAGGCGAAGCTCCTTGAGGTCAACGAGAAGGCGTTTGCCCTCGGCCGGAAGGCCGCGATGAACGGCTAATCGTCCACGGTTAGAACGGCAGGAAGGAAAATTCTTCGATGGGTATGTGGAATCGAGCGGCGGAAACCCTCTCAAGGGACGAGTATGCGAAAATCCAGTTGGAGGGGCTGAAGAAGTCCCTCTGCCGCGTGTGGACGAACGACTTCTATCGTTCGCGGCTTCAGCGCGGCGGAATTGGCTCGCCCGAGGACGTCCAGAGCCTTGATGACTTGGCGAAGTTGCCGTTTTTCACGAAGGACGACTTCCGTGAGGCTTATCCGCTGAAGATGAGCTGCGTGGACCGGAAGGATTTGATGGAGTTCCACATGAGCTCCGGGTCGACGGGCACGCCGGTCGTGATGGCCTACACGAAGAACGATCTGCTTCAGTGGGCGGAGTGCATGGCGCGGTGCTACTCGATGGCGGGGCTTGAGAAGGGCGATGCCGTCCAGATCATGCCGACCTTCGGCCTGTTCAATGGCGGCTTCGGGTGCTACCACGGGGCGCGCAAGGCCCAGCTCTTCACCATCCCGGCCTCGTCTGGCAATACGGATCGGCAGATTCGGCTGATGCGCGACTTCAAGACGAAAGGATTTATCTCGGTCGTCTCTTATGTGCCGCGCATCATCGAGAAGCTGGATGCCGACCCCTCGGGCGATCACGACATCCCCTCGCTTCGTGTGGGCATCTTCGGGTCCGAGACCTTCTCGGACGAGATGCGCAAGAAAATTGAAAGCCGTCTCCACATCGAGTGCTTCGACATCTACGGCATGACGGAGACGGGCGGCATCGGGACGACGGGGCAGGATTGCCGCGCCCATGCGGGCATTCATGTCTGGGAAGACCAGTACATTACCGAAATCATCGACCCGGTGACCGGCAAGGTGTTGCCGGACGGGGAATACGGTGAAATCGTCTTCACGTCGCTGACGCGTGAGGCCATGCCCATCATCCGCTATCGGACGCACGACATCACGCGGATTCTGTCGCGTGAGAAATGCGCCTGCGGGCGCACCTCGCTCCGCATTGACCGCATCACGGGGCGGACGGACGACATGTTGATTGTGAAGGGCGTCAATTTCTATCCGCGTCAGGTGGAGCAGGCCCTGATGGAGATTCCCGGCGTTCGGGACGAGTTCCAGATTATCCTTGAGGAGCACAACGGCATGACGGACGTGACCGTCAATGTGGAGGCCGACCCCGGCGTGACGGGGCATACCGTTGCGAAGCACCTGCGCGAGCGGCTTGGCTTTCTTCCGAAGGGCGACGTCTTCCCGGTGGGGACGCTGCCGCGCACGGAAGGCAAGGCGAAGCGCGTGATTCGTCGCAAGCTTGACTGAAAGGCTGTCGTCCCATGAAGCAGCACATTGGTCTCTTCGGTGGCAGTTTCAATCCCGTCCATTCGGGGCACGTTGGGGTCGTGCGTGAGGCGATTGAGGAACTGAATCTTGACCGCCTGATTGTGATTCCGGCGGCCGTCTCGCCCTTCAAGGTCGCATCCTCGCCCGATGGCACCTTCGACCGGCTGATGCTGGTTCGGGCCGCTTTCAATGGCATGGACAGGGTGGAGGTGGATGACCGGGAGCTGGTGCGCGGCGGGGTCTCGTATGCGATTGACACCGTTCGCGCCATCGCTTCCGAGAACCCGGACGCGGAACTCTTCTTCCTTATCGGGGAGGATTCCGTTGAAGGTCTGCCGCGCTGGAAGGATTACGACGAATTGCGTACGCTGTGCACATTCAAGTCGTTTCCACGAACGAAAGAATCGTCGACGGAAATCCGTCGTCGCCTGACGGCCGGCGAGCCGATTGACGACCTCGTGCCGGAGGCCGTGGCCCTCCTCATTCGGTACGGGGTTCGGGAGAACGAGGACCGCAAGATTGTCTCGCTCATCCGTTCGGGGCTTGCCCGCAAGGGCGGGTACTGCCCGTGCCGGTTGCCGAAGACGCCGGAGTTCTTCTGTCCGTGTGCCGAGTTCAGGGGGCAGTTGGCGGATGCCGCGTTTCATGGTCTTTGCCATTGCCGGCTTTACCGAAAGCCATGAAGGGAGTTTCCGATGAAGAGGAGTCAGGGTTATACGTCAGGTGAAGAGGTCGCCAATGCCGTGACGCATGTCGTTGGTTCGCACTTGGGTGCGGCCATGCTGGCGTTGCTTGTCTGGCAGGGCGCGACAAGTGGCGTGGATGTTGCCTGGAAGGTGACGAGCGCGGCGATTTTCGGTGCGTCGATGATTCTGCTTTACGCGGTCTCGTCATCCTACCATGCGGTGACCTATGCGCCGGCAAAGCGCATTCTGCACGTCATGGACCATATGGCCATCTACTTTCTGATTGCGGGCAGTTATACGCCTTTCTGTCTTGTGACGCTTCGTCCGGAGCATCCGGCCCTCGCCTGGAGCATCTTCGGTATCGAGTGGGGGGCGACGCTCGTTGGAATCCTCTTCAAGATTCGTACGACGGGGCGGATGCGCTATATCTCGACGAGCGCCTATGTCCTGATGGGGTGGGTTGCACTGGCGGCCATTGTGCCGCTGGTGCGTTCGCTCAGTGGGCTTGGCACGATGTGGTTGGCGTTAGGCGGTGCCCTCTATACGATTGGGTGCGTCTTCTACCTTTGGAAGTCGTTGCCCTACGCGCACATGGTTTGGCACCTGTTCGTGCTGGCGGGGACGATTTGCCACTTCTTCTGCATCCTGTGGTATGTGATGTGATGGAAGCGAATCGGAACCAATCGCGGTGTGAATTGGGGGCGGAGCGGACGGTTCTTGTTGCGCTCGGGTCCAACATTGAGCCGCGGGCGGACTACTTGCGCCGCGCCATTGAGGCTCTCGCGGCATTTCCGATGACGCGCTATGAACGGGCGAGCTCGGTCATTGAGACCGAGCCGGTGGGCGTCCCGCCCGAATTCCAGGGGATGAAGTTCCTGGACCAGGTGGCGATTCTGCATACGCGCCTCGATCCGTTCGACTTTTCGCGGCGCATGCACGAGGTCGAGGCGAGCCTCGGTCGGGTGCGAACCGTCCGCAACGGACCACGGACGATTGACATCGACCTCATCGATTTCGGGGGGCTTCGTCTTGAGACGCCCGAACTGATTCTGCCGCATCCGAGGGCGCACGAGCGGGATTTTGTCCTGCGGCCGCTCAGGGAGTTGGGATGCTCAATTTTTGAAGACGGCCAGCGGAAGGGGGACTGACATGACGCGGGAAAGATGGGATACGTTGGGAGCGACGGTTCCCTATGTCCTTTGGATGGTGCTGATGATGGCCTTG
Organism: Verrucomicrobiota bacterium; assembly: GCA_050874585.1. Taxonomy (GTDB): domain Bacteria; phylum Verrucomicrobiota; class Kiritimatiellia; order RFP12; family UBA1067; genus UBA1067. The sequence continues at coordinate 69,705 of JBNMKZ010000004.1, forward strand.
CCATCCACGGCTGTTGGGTATGCGATGCGGGCGTTCGTTTCGTTTGTTGCGCTCTTTGCCCTTTACCCGAAGCTGTCCGACGGCGCGGCAGATCGTGTGGCGCGCAATCCGTGGGCGACGGCTGGCTGGGGACTTGGCATCGGCGTGCTCGTTGGCGTTCTCTGGGTTGTGCCTGAGTCGTTCGCCTGGTATCGTCGGTTCCTTGTTATCGGGGGAGGCTCGGCGGAGACCTTCTCGCCCTACGACCCGTCCGTCTGCGGGTGGCCCCTGACCCTTTGGCGGCTCGTGGGCAGCGCCTTCGTCATTGCCCCGGCGGAGGAACTGTTCTTCCGGTCTTTCCTCTACCGTCGCCTGCAGACCAGGCGGTGGGCTGAACTGCCGCTTTCCACATTTGACTGGTCGGCGTTCCTTTGGATGGTCGGGCTTTTTGCACTTGAGCATGACCGCATTCTCGTCGGTGCGCTGGCGGGTGCGTTCTACGGGTGGCTTGCGATTCGCCGCGGACTTGGTGCGGCCATTCTTGCGCACGTCACCACCAACCTGCTGCTGGGACTCTATGTCATCGGCTGTGGCAAATGGGGATTTTGGTAAGGGAGGTCACGGCAAATGGCTGACGAATTCATGAAGGAAGGTGTCACGCGGCGGATTTTTCTTGGGGGGCTTTTGGGAAGCCTTGCCGTAGTCGGTAGCCCTGCGCGGGGGCTTTCGCTCGGGCGTGTGCGAATGCCGAACCTGAGGCTTGGTCTCTTGTCCGACATCCACATCTGTGCGGAGGATGGCGACTTCAACAAGTTTGGCGACACGCAGACATTTGAGCACGCGCTCACATGGTTTCGCGATCAGGGTGTGGACGGGGTCGTCATCGCCGGTGACATGGCCGACAACGGCATGGTCGCCCAGCTGAAGAAAGTCGGGGAGGCCTGGGAGCGCGTCTTCCCTGGAAACAAGACACCTGACGGGCGGACCGTTGAGAAGCTCTTCGTCTACGGCAACCATGACCTGGAGGGGCAGAATTACGACGGCTACGACAAGCGGTTCTTCGACAAGGAGTCCTTTCGCAAGGGCTGGATTCGGACGGATCCTGCCGCCGCATGGGAGAGCGTTTTCCATGAACCTTATGCCCCGATTTGGCTGAAGCGCGTGAAGGGCTATCCGTTCATTGGTGCGCACTGGGTGGCCGACAAGTGGGATGGCATCGCGTCCATCGAGGGTTGGTTTCGCGACCACGCCGCCGAGATTGATCGGGATCGTCCCGTCTTCTACATTCAGCACGCCCATCCGAAGGACACCTGCTTTGGGCCGAACATCTGGGGCCAGGATGCGGGGTATTCGACGCGGGCCCTCTCGGTCTATCCGAAGGCCGTCGCCTTCTCGGGTCATGCGCATTGCCCGGCCACGGACGACCGCTTCATCTGGCAGGGGGCCTTTACGTCCATCGGCCTCGGTTCCCTGCGCTATGGCTCAACGTCCAATGTGACGAGTCTCCTGGGCGGTGCGGCAATCAACCGAACGTCCCGCTGGAAGGTGCGCCAGGGAATGCTCCTTGATGTGTTCGACGATGAGATGATTTTGAAGTGCCGCGATTTCGTCAATGACGAGTTCGTGCGGGACGAGCTGGTTATCCCGATTCCCGAGACGATAACTGATATGCGCTATGGGTTCGCCGCGCGCGCCGAAAAATCTGCCGCGCCCACATGGCCTACGGGGGCGAAGATTGTGGTCGACGGACGGGACCAGACGGTTCGGCTCACGTTCCCCGCCGCAGCCTGCACGAACTGTCGCGTCATTGCCTATGTGGTTGGTGCGACGCGTCCGGATGGTGCGCGAGTGGAACGCTTTGCCCTTCAGCCGAACGAGGACCTTGCCTTGCGCCACGTCGAGCCGACGGTTGAACTTGACCTGCCGGCGAAGGACTTCCCGATGGGGACGCGGTTTGGCATCATCCCCGTCAATAGCCTTGGCAAGCGGGGAAAGGAACTTGTTTCGTGAAGCGGACGGGCAAGCGGCGCACTTCCTGCGTGATTCTTGCGGCGGGGGACTTCCCAAAGCGCGGCGGTTTGGCATGGCAGGCGTTGGAGCGGGCCACGGTTGTCGTGTGCTGCGACTACGCGGCGGATGCCTATCGGCGGCGCTTCCGCAAGGAACCGACCGTTGTCGTGGGTGACTGCGACAGCGTCAGGGGATCGTTCGCGGAGACCGTGAAGATTGCCGAACAGGAGACGAACGATCTTGAGAAGGCCATCCGTCATTGCCAGGAGCGGGGATGGACGAATCCCCTGATTCTCGGAGCGACGGGGAAACGCGAGGATCATGCGATTGGCAATGTCTTTCGGGCCTTGGCCCATCGGCTCAACATCCTGACCGACTACGGTCGCTTCCATGCCGTTGAGGCGAAGGCCGTCTTCCGCGTCAAGAAAGGAACGGCCATTTCAATCTTCGCGCCGAATCCACGGACGCGCATGACATCGACGGGACTTGAGTGGCCCTTGGATGGCGTCCGATTTGAGAACCTTTACTGTGCGACGCTCAACAGGGCCTCGGCCTCGTGCGTCACGCTGACAACCACGGAACCCGTTTACGTTTACATTGCGCAATGAATCGAATCATCTTGGCAAGCGGAAGCCCGCGAAGGGCGAAGATCCTGAAGGAACTGGGCGTCGATTTTGACATCGTCAAGACGAATGCCGCGGAAGTCTGCTACGCGGCAGATCCCGAGCGGACGGTGCGGGAGAACGCCCTGCTCAAGGGCGCGGCGGTTCGTGCGCAGGGACGCAGTCGGGTGCTCAGTGCTGACACGATTGTCTGGTACAACGGGCGAATTTACGGAAAGCCGCGCGACTTGGATGAGGCGCGGGCGTTCCTGCACGAGTTGAGCGGACGGGTGCATTCCGTCTTCACGGGCGTGGCCTTCGACGGGGCGGTCAAGGTTTGCCGAAGCGATGTCACGTTCCGCACGCTTTCGGATGAGCTGATTGAGTCGTACGTGGCGCGGGTGAAACCGACCGATCGTGCCGGGGCCTACGACATTGACGAGTCGGGGGACTTGATTGTCGAACGGTGGACGGGCAGCTATGAGAACATCATGGGCCTGCCGGTCGAGCCGCTTCGGGACTGGGGCATCGTTCCCGAAAAGTAGGTGAGAGAGGCGCGTTTTCAGTTCATTTCCCGTGTGCGTTATGGGCACGAGGGGAATGTGGTATAATATGCGCCCGTTTGGACGGGCCGGAAAGTCCTGTGGAAATCAGGCGCTGTCGCGCAACCGTAAGAGTCGGAATGCGGAACGTCCACTAACAGAAGACAACATCAAGTACCCTCGCATGAGGGGGAAAGAAGGACTATGCAGACACTGCTGTTCGCGGCAATTGCAGCCGCGACGAATATGGTTGCGGAGTTGCCACCCGTGGTGGTTTACGCTTCGCGTGTGAATGAACAGTCGGCTAACTTGCCGCAGAATGTGCAGGTTATTACCGCCGACGAAATTGCCCGGTCGGGTGCCCATGACGTGGCCGACCTTCTGTCGAAGGTTGCGCCTTCCGTGGGCCTCAGCCACTTGGGCGGAAAGAATCCGGCCCTGACCCAGATTTCCATGGGCGGCTACGGCGAGAACGGTTTCGGGCGGACGCTTGTGCTTGTGGACGGGGAACGCCTGAACAATCCGGACATGGCGGCACCGAACCTGGCGCAGGTCTCGCTTTCGTCCATCAAGCAGATTGAGATTCTGTCGGGTCCGCAGACCGTCCTGCACGGGGATGGGGCTTCGGCGGGTATGATCAACATCGTGACCGAACCCGACGACTACGAGCGGCACAGCGCGATTGAGGCCCATGTCGGCAACTGGGGGACGGCGGGAGCCTCCTTTGCCACGCGTGGTGGCATTGAGGAAGACGGCCTCATCTACTGGGGTGGTGCGGCCTACGACCATTCGGACGGCTACCGGGATAACTCCGGTTTCGACATCTGGAACGCCAATGGGGGCATTCGCAAGAACTGGTCCAACGGGTCGTGGCTGAAGGTCTCCGCCTTCTACAACGACAGCACGTATGACCTGCCGGGGTCCCTGACGCGTGACCAGTGGCACTCGAATCCCCGTGATTCGTTCGTCAATCACCAGGGGAAGGACTACTACCGTCGCTCAACCTATGGGCTTCACTCGACGCTGAATGTTCAGCTCAACGACGAGAACGCCCTTCGCTTGATTGGCAGCGTCTCGCGGCGTCATTCGCAGAGCCGTTCGACGGGTTCGGGCATGAGCTACTATCCGCCTTATGCGCCCTATACCTACGCATGGGAAGTGGACTACGATATGTATTCGTATGAATTCACGCCGGAGTGGATTAATACGAGCGATGTCTTTGGCTTGGAGAATGAGCTGATTGTTGGTTCGACTTTCCGTTTGGATCGCAACGATGCTGCGTCGGCAACGACCTACAGTTATGGGTACGTCTATCCGGCGCGGGGACGCGTCACGCGGCAGAGTATGGGTTTCTTCGCGCAGGACACGCTGAACCTGACCGACTGGGTGGCCGTTCAGTTGGGCGGTCGCTATGAGCGCGTGTGGATGAAGGATACGGGCTACAACGCGGCGGCTTCGCGTGCTTCGGATATGTTCGCCTACGATGCGGGGCTTCTCTTCAAGCCGATTGACGACCTCAAGACCTACGTTCGGTTCTCGCGCTTCTTCCGCTCGCCCTTTGTGGATGAGTTCTCCTATACGACGGGTTCGGCCGAGGTGCTTTCACCCGAGACGGGCTGGATGGCCGACATCGGTGCGGACTGGTCGTTCCTGGAGGAGTTCTTCCTCGGCGGCAACCTCTACTACTCGAAACTCAAGCACGAGATTTTCTACAATCCGCTGACCTACAGCAACATGAACTCGCCGGCCGATACGGTTCGCGAGGGCCTGAATCTCCGCGTCGGTTGGTCGCGTGAGAAGGTCGCAGGCGTTCAGCTCGCCTATTCGCTTGTTCATGCCGAGTTCGACGGCGGCGAGTTCGATGGCAACGAGGTCCCCATGGTCCCCGAGCAGACGGTCTCGCTGACCGGGCGCGTGTACCTGTGGGATGACTGCTTTGTCTTTGGTGGCTATCGCTACCAGACGGCGCAGTGGGCGGCTTCGGACTTCGCCAACAACGGCGGCTATGCCGGTTCGCGCCGCCTGGGTCGCATTCCCGACTTCGGGCTTTTCCACATCGGCGTGGAGTACGCCCCGACGTTCGCCGACTGGATTCGCGGCGTCAAGGTCGGCTTCACGGTGGATAACCTGTTTGACAAGGAATACTGTGATTATGCGACGTATGGCGTGAAGTATTGGCCGGGTGCCGGTCGCTCGTACACGCTGACGCTGCGCTACGAGTTCTGATAAAATACCTCAACACGATGAAAGAGAAGATTGGAAAGGTTGTTTTTGTTCTTCTGCTGGTGCTCTCGGCTATGCCGTTCATGACACCGGCGTATGGGCTTTTCCTCGGGCTTGCCTGTGCGCTTGTGTTCGGGAGCGTCTACCCGACGTTCGCGAAGAAGGGGTCGAAGTACCTCCTGCAGGCCTCGGTCGTTGGAATCGGCTTCGGCATGAACCTGTCGTCGGCGATTCACTCCGGGGGCGGCGGAATGGCCTTTACAATCTTCTCCGTTGCTCTGGTCATGGTGGCGGGCTACTGGCTTGGCAAGGCCCTGCGGACGGATGGGAAGACCTCCTACCTGATTGCCTCGGGGACGGCCATCTGCGGCGGCAGTGCCATTGCCGCCGTGGCCCCCATCGTCAAGGCGGACGACAACCAGATGTCCGTCGCGCTCGGCACAATCTTCACGCTGAATGCCGTCGCGCTCTTCGTCTTTCCGCCGATTGGGCACGCGCTTGGGCTGAGCGAGATTCAGTTCGGTGAGTGGGCGGCAATTGCCATTCACGACACCTCGTCCGTCGTCGGTGCGGGGGCCGCCTATGGCGACCAGGCCCTTCAGACGGCGACCCTCATCAAGTGCACGCGGGCACTTTGGATTGTGCCGCTCGCCTTTGCAACGACGCTCGTCTATCGTGAGAAGGGGGCGAAGGTGACCATTCCGTGGTTCATCGTCCTTTTTGTCGCGGCGATGACGCTCAATACGTTCGTGCCGATGCCGAAGGTGATTCCAACGGTTGCCAAGCACGCGATGTCGGCGACGATCTTCCTCATCGGTTCCGGGCTTTCGCTGTCGGCCGTTAGACGGGTTGGGCCGAAGCCCTTCATCCAGGGGATTGTCCTCTGGGTGCTGATTGCCCTCGTCTCGCTCGGTGTCATCCTGTTTGTCGGCTGACGCCGTCGCCGCGCGTTCTCTTTTAAACGAACGAACTAACGCCTCCTTGTGGGAGGCGTTTTCTTTTTGCCGCGCGGCCGACTAACGGTCCTCGGTCTCGGGCAGGGCCTCGGGGTCCCTCGGCCTCAGCAGGAGCGACGGGTTTTCCTGGAGGGCGAGTGCAAGGTCGCGGATGGCGCGGGAGGCACTGCTGATGTTCTCGACGGTGTCGTTGATGCCGGCACGCTGGCTCTCGATCAGTGCATTGACATTTGCGGTGAGTTGCGCGGCAGATTCGGCAATGGACGAGATGTTGCTCCAGGTCGAGGAGAAGTCCATCCGATTGATTTGGTTCATGACCTTCGTCGCGGCATCCGAGAAGCTGTCAATCAGGGAGGGCGCGGAAGGGATGACGACATATTCTGGCTTCCAGCTGTAGCTTCCCATTTCGTCCATATCCGATTTCGGATAGTTGAGTTCGATGCGCGAAAGCCCCGTGATGCCGCTGGAGGTCACGGTGGCGCGGAGTCCCCTGGAGACCATGCTGCTGAGGACATCCTCTGGCGTTCGGTCCTTTGAGACGATGAACTGGTTGCGGTCGAACGCCATAGTGATGCGAATCTTCTGCCCATCCTGCACGGGGACGTTCGGATAGTCGCGAATGACGAACGAGATGCGCTTGACCTCGCCGACCTTCACGCCGCGAAAGTTGACGGGGCTGCCGACGGAGAGTCCGCTCACGGGCGTGTCGTAGTAGGTTTCGGCCGGCAGGATGCTGCCGGCATCCCGAAAGCCGCCGATGTAGATGAGCGTGCCAACGATGGCGGCGATGCCGATGACGACGGCGAAGCCAATTCGCGAATAGTTCGCATGATTTTCATTTGACATGGTATTCTCCTCGACTGAAGAACTTCCGGACGAAGTCGTCCTGTGAATGGTGCTCAAGCTCGTCTGGCGACCCGAGGGCGACCATGCGTCCTCGGGCCTTGTCAAACACGGCGCATCGGTCGCCAATCTTTCGGATGCTTGGGAGCTCGTGCGTGACGACGACGAACGTCATGCCGCGTGTGGAGCGCAGGCGCAGAATCAGGTTGTCCAAGGCGGACGAAGTGATGGGGTCAAGCCCGGCGCTGGGTTCATCCAAAAAGACGATTTCGGGGTCCAGGGCCATGGCCCGCGCAATGGCGACGCGCTTGCGCATACCACCCGAAATCTCGTTCGGCATCTTGTCCGCCGCGTCCGCAAGTTCAACGTCCTCCAGCAACTGCCGGGCACGGTCGATGCGTTCCCCTTTCTTGAGCGTCGTGAACTCCTCGATGGGCAAAAGGACGTTCTCAAGGCAGGTCATGGACCCGAACAGTGCCCCGCTCTGGTACATGACGCCGATGCGGTGGCAGAGTTCGGGGCGCGTCTCCCTCGTCCATTCGAGGCCGGCGACAGTGAGCCGCCCGGAAAGAATGGGGTTGAGTCCAATCATGTGCTTCATGATGGTGGACTTCCCGCAACCAGAACCGCCGAGAAGAATGAAGATCTCTCCACGCCTGATGTCAAACGAGACATCGGAGAGGATGACCTTGCCGGGATAGCCGGCAGCCACGTGCTCAAGCACGACAATTGGTTCGCTTAGAGATTCCATACGTAGCAGAGGACGGCGAGGATTCCATCGGCGACTGCGATTGAGACGATGCCACCGACGACGGCGGAGGTCGCGGCAACGCCCACGCCGTCCGCCGTGGACTTCGTGCGCATGCCGGCCGCGCAGCCGACGAGGCCGACGAGCAGTCCGAAGAGGGCGGACTTCGCCAAGCCGAAGGCAATCGTAAAGGTGTCCGAGGCCGAGACGACGTTGCTCCAGTAGACGACGTTCGGTACGCCCATCATCTTCAGCACGACGGCACCGCCGACCAGGCCCGCGAGTTCGGCGCAGATTGTCAGGATGGGCATGGCGAGAACGGCCGCCGCGAGGCGCGGCATCACGAGAAAGCGGACGGGTGGAAGGCCCATCGTCGAGAGGGCGTCCAGTTCCTCGTCCACCTTCATGGTTCCGATTTCGGCGGCGAAGGCACTGCCGGAGCGTCCGGCGAGAATGATGGCGGTGACGAGCGGCCCGAGTTCCCTGAACAGTCCGATGGCCAGGAGGTCGGCGACATAGGACTCCACGCCAAATGTGCGCAGCGCGGCAGCCGACTGGAAGGCCAGGATAAGCCCCAGGAGAAGACCGATGCCCGCCGAAATCGGCAGCCCGTCAAAGGCGGCCCGCTGAAAGGCCAGCGCAAAATCCCCAAAGCGGAAGCGCCGCGGATGAACGAGCATCCCGAGCACTTCGACGATTGTTTCGCCGAGAAACGCAAGCCCCTCACCGAAAGAGGCGAAGGCATCGACTGTGCGCTTTCCGATGGAGGCGAGTAGGGTCATTTTGAAGTCGACTTGTCCGTGAGGGCCGAATCAAGGGCGGACGCAAGGGCCCGCGAGAACGCGTCGGAGTAGTTGCCGTCGGTGACAGGAATCGCTCCTTCCCCATGGGAGACGGAGAGGACTTTCCGTCCGTCCAAAAGGACGCAGTCAAGCGCAACGGAAGCCTCGTAGGGCTTTGCCCTTCGGCAATCAAGCGCGAGGCGTGTGACGGTAAGCTCAAGGGCGTAGCGCGTCTGCGCGGCGGAGTTGGCGGCGAGAATCGGCTGGAAGCGGCCGGACGCGGCAACGCAATCCTCGGCGGCTCCCCGGATGAGCGCGGCGGGATTCGCCGCGAATCCGTTCAGGGGGTCGAAGGCAATGGATCCGTCCTTTCTGAGAACGGCCAGATGCCGACCGTCAAAGGGGGCGCGTACGCTGACTTGCGCGAGCCGGAGGCTGTCGCGGCTGTTCGCGGCAGGAGCCTTTTGCGAACGGGGCACGATGGACGTGCAGTCAATCGTCCAGTTCTCGGGTGCCCGGGGTGCGGGGGAAAGGCATCCGGCGAGAGCAAGGAGGAGTGAGAGAGAAAAGAATTTTATCTTCATGAGGGCGATTATAGCACAGAAGTCATATCGCGTGCAAGGCGCAAGCGCGGCGGTTCCATCGGGCGGGGAGAATTGTTCTCAAATTCGGAAGCGTTAGCCAAGGGCCGCGTTCGGACTATGCGCGGACGCGGCAAACGGCGACCGTGTTGGCAGGTTCGGTCCTTGCCCAACGGTGCGGCATTTCATAACCGCCGCGTTTTACCCAAAAAGGGAGAGAAAATGTTCGGTTAGGGCGTCGTGGCGAGGTAGAGTCGCCTGCGGTGCGGCGTTTCGTCGGCAGGCCGCCGCGCTGGGATGCCCATCGGAAGGAAACTTACTGCCCAGTAACTTTAGACTTACTCGGCAGTAAGTTTTGATTTACTCAGGAGTAAGTCTGCGTCTGATGGGCACGGGAATCTTTCGG
>JBNMKZ010000005.1:0-75297 GCA_050874585.1 Verrucomicrobiota bacterium
CGTGCCCATCAGACGCAGACTTACTCCTGAGTAAATCAAAACTTACTGCCGAGTAAGTCTAAAGTTACTGGGCAGTAAGTTTCCTTCCGATGGGCATCCCAGCGCGGCGGCCTGCCGACGAAACGCCGCGCCGCAGGCGACTCCACCTCGCCGCGATGCCCTAACCGAACATTTCACCTCCCTTTTCGGACAAAACGCGGCGGTTAGGAGATGCCGCGCCGATGGGCAAGAGCCGAATCTGACGACACGGACGGCAAGCCCCCCAAAGCCTACCGATTGTACTTCTTCGACTTAAACTCCGTACATTTGGAAATCAACTTCAAATCCGCCGCCGTCAGTTCAATCTGCTTGAACTTGGGCTTGTCGTAGAAAATCGTCACCGCCGGGAACTTCCCGCCAAAGTCGGCGTTGGCGCATTTCATGACTCCATTCGTGTCGAACGAGAACATCTGGTACACCCAGTGATTGTGCTTACTCTTCTCAAATTCATATTCCGGACCCCAGTTGCTTGGGTTAAAGCAATCGGAAAACCGAAAATAGACCTTCCCGTTTATCTGCACCAAATCGTCAAGTCCCGCGCCATAGCCATCAATCATGGTTTCCATCCGACCGCCGGTCCCGTCGGAGACGACGAAATGCGCCGTATTGAGCGATGCATTCAGTCCGTTGCCCATACACGGGATGATGAACACGAAGTCCTTGATGCCATCGCCGTTCAAGTCCAGCATGCCCCCCTCCGCATAGCCAATCTGAATGTCCGCGTATTCAGAATCTGATGCGGAAAAGAATGCTTTCACGCTTTTCTCGGAGAGTTTCTGAAACTTTGCCGGGGTCGACTTGAGCGTCGGCGCCCAAGCGTCCATCCACGCATTCGCCGTCAGCGAAAAAAGGACAAAACAAACAAATAGCATTCTCATGCGATGATCCCTAACGAATAAGATTTACTTCTGAAGATGCTCATACCGCCCCAGCACGTCCTTCAGCGGACGTAGGGCCTTGCGCTTGCCATACTTGAACGCCTCGGCGATTCTGCCGCGCACGGTCTTCTCAAGGTCAGCCTCTGAAGCCGTGCCGCCAACACACGCCTCCGCCGTCTCAAGCGGAATGTCCAGCATGAGACTCAAAACCCACGCATCCTGCGCCGCATCGGGCAAGTCCGCGAAAGCCGTTCCGGACACCTTTTCGGCAAGGGCCGCCGCCCGCGTCCAAATCGACTTGCGAATCATATTTTCTTCTACTTCCGTCATTTTGCCATCTCCTGCCGCCTTATCAGCCCATATTCCTCTGTCCATTAGAACCGCCGCGCCCATCTCTTCTGACAGCGGCTATCATCGTCGCCAACGGCAGAAATGATAGCACATCTCACCCGATAGGGTCAACACGCGGCAGTCAAAGTTTCATCCTCACCGCACGACGAATCGGATAGGCAAGGTCGGGGATGCCATACGACACCCCCGACCTCAAGATGGTACAGACCCAAAAAAGCCGAAAATACCGGCGACCAGAACGGCTCAGGGTCGTCCAACGACCTGCTCCCGTCAAGAACCCCAGTCCGCAAAATCCGTACAATCTGAGATCACGCAATCATCAGCGTAAATCTTGCCGTCATCCGACGCCTCCATCTCAACCCCAACAAAGAGGATTCCCACTTTGCCGAACACGAGGCAGCCATCCGCCGAGTAGACTCCAGTCTTCGGCTCATAGCCCCAGACGATGAGGTCGCCCTTGGCCACGGCCTTCTCGCGGAAGGCCTTGCCTTTCTCCGTGCCCTCAGCAACAAGCGTGGCGTTGACCGTCCCGTTCGCGGCAATTTCAAGCGTCAAGGTCGAAGTCCCGGAAACCTCCGGATCGCCGTGGATAGTACGCGTCTCCGAGATGACAGTCTTCTGCGTCGCGAACTGCGGCAGGTTCTTGAAGCCCTTCACCTTCCAGACATTTTGATAGGCACAGTTTCTAAATGCTTCGGTTACATCGGAGAACAACTGGGCATATCCTATCTTCTGCGGCTCGGACGCCTCGCCGCCAGCCCCATACGGTTCATCATCAGAATCGTAGTCCACATATTTCAACGCACTGATGGTCAGCATGCGCGTCTCTTCGTGGACGACCTTGAGACTTTGCCTGAAAGACCGCAAGACTTGAACCCAAAACGCAGGACTTTCGGGAAGAGACCACGGGACTCAACTTTTAAAACCATGGGAAACGACTTTCCGACTCTCGCGGTTTTGCCGCGAAAAACCGCCCGATTCGTTCAGGCGATTGCACGAAAATCCTTCCTAAATTCCTTCTCTCGGGATTCACAAATCTCGCGGCACGCACCCGCACACGCGGCAAGAATGACCGACTCCCCCGTTCGGAAACGACCCCCTCAGAGGCCGTTTGTTGCCGTCGGCTTCATGGCCGTCACTAACCAATGGGGCATGGGTGGCGGCACTCTGCGCGTCTCGCCCGGTACGAACCCGGCCTGCGACAACCAGTCCTTCAGTTCCGCATCCGAAAACACCCAGCCGTTCGTCGTCGTCAGGGCCATATTGACGGCAAAGAGCGCGGAAAACTTCGGCGCGGTGCGCGTCTCATCCGTCATCATGTCCAGCACGTAAATGCATCCGCCGGGCTTCAGTGCGCGATTGGCCCGCGACAGAATGTCGACAATCTGCTCCGGCGACTCCTGGTGAAGGGCCCCGAAAATCGTGACGGCATCGTAGGCACCCGCCTCATACTCATCCGCATGATAGTCCCCGGCTCGGCATTCGATGCGCTCGGCAAGCCCCGCCTGCGCGACATAGTTGTGCGCCTCCGCGGAAATTGCCGGCAAGTCGACCGTGACGCATGAGACATTCGGATTCGCCCGACACATCAGGATGGCGTAGGCCCCCGGGCCGCCCGCCAAGTCAAGGACGCGCCCCGAGAGGCCCGTCAGCATGGGGACGACGCCCCGACCGATGCCCATGGCTCGCCCGAACATCGCCGCCGCGAACGCCTTCGTCCGCGACGCATCCTCACCAAGGTGCAGCTCGGGGCGTTCCACCGGCCGCCCGCTTCGTGCGAATTCCGCCAACCGTCCCCACGCCGGATAAACGTCGCGATTGTAGCGGATGGCCCGCGTCAAATCGGCCGCACCACCCGGAACCAGCGCCGCCCGCCCGGCAGGCGTATTGCAGTAGACCCCGTCTTTCTTCTCCAGCAGTCCCTCGGCGACACAGGCATCCGCCAGAAGACGCATGCCGCGTCCATCCGCCGCGAACTCGCCCCGCTCAACGGCACCGAACACATCACAATCAATCGCGGCAAAAAGCACGGCACTGCCGTAATAGGCACTCGCCAAATCCACAATCTCCTGAATTGACTTGCTCATTCGTAGACTTCCTTCATGAGTTTGGCGCACGTGCCGCAATGTCGGCAGTTGTTCGCATTCGGACACTCCCGGACGGCCTCCCACAAATCCGAAACCGCGTCAAATCGTTCGTTCTCAAAACTCTTTGGGAATGCGTGCGCCGGGTCCATCAAGTCCGCCAGATTCCCCGAGTAGCGGCACGTCGCATAGGCTTCCAGAACCTTCACCGGATACGGATGCCGCCGCGTGGCCAGCTTCACAATCTCGACGAACGGCTCGTAATTCGGCATATCCTCCGGACGCAGCCAGGTCGCCCGAAGGAAGTCCTCGTAATTTCCCCTCTCGTAGTGCGTCTTGCACCGGAAGAAGGAAAAGCCGTAGTCCTTCGCGGTTGCGACGTCCTCGGGGCGGCGGCCGTCGCCGTGCCCATGGAGGTTGTCATGGAACGTCTGGAACGGACACTGCCGCAGGCACCCGCTGTTCGCCTGAAGGCCCATCACCTTCCCGTGCTGCTTCGCCCAGTCCGCCAACTCGGCGAGGTAGCGACGGTCGCGCTGATGTTCGCGAGAGACATAGAAGGAATCAAACAGTTCCTCAACGGACTCAAACCCAATCGTGCCATGGACCCTCAGGTTGACGCTCCAGCGAATCTTGACGGACGGAAAATGCGCACGCAGAACCGTCGCGATAAACGGGGAGGTCGTCGTCACCGTTTCGGGGAAGAGCCCCTCGGCATCCATCTCTCGCAGCACACGGTCGACGAAGGCGGCGAGTTCGGGCGATATCGCCTGGTCGCCATAGCAGTTGCAGTTGAACAGCGTGTCAAGCTCAATGCCATTGTTCCGCGCCCAATGCAGGTCGTCCAGCAAACGCGCACGAACCTCTGGCTTGAACTCGGGGGCCGGGCGGCAACTGAGGACTCCAGGCCAGGCAAAAAACACCTCCCGAATCCGAGACACATGCGCGGCGCAGGCCTCCTGAAACGGCGCGTTGAAGAAATGTCCGACTGCCAACTTTCTTTCCATACGCATATTCTATCATTTCTACCGGATGGACGCGGCGGAAAAGGCCTCTCTTACTTGAGCTCCATCTCGTGCTCAAAGCCCGGCGGAACGTGGTCCGCCCGATGGGCAATGCAAATGGCCGTCGTCTGCGGGTGGGCATCCAACCACGTGGAGATGCGCCTCAGCAGGCGTTTCGCCTCGGGTGCGTTCAGGTTCATGCAAGGCTCGTCCAGCAGGAGAAGATCCGGCTTGGAGGCGAGCGCCTCCTCAACAAGGTCGACGGGGCTCTTGCCAAGGTAGGTCTGCATTTCAGGACTCACCATGCCGATTCGGCGGCGAATCTTGCGAAGTTCCTGCCCCGGCTTGCGCTTCTGCCCAAGGACCGTCACGTCATTGGCGTACCCGAGCGGACTATCACCCGTAATCAAGGCGAACAGCGTCGTCTTTCCGCTTCCGTTGTGCCCCTTGAGGACCCAATGCTCGCCACGGCGCACCGTCCAGTTGAAGTCCCTGAAGAGCCACCGTTTGCCGAAGCGGATGCGAATGTTCTTCAGCTCAATGACGGGGGGCGCGTCTTCCGCCGTCTGCCGCGCCACGCGGCGGCGCGAGGCGGTCGCCCGCGCCCCCGTATCCACATTCTTTCCCTTGCCGCCGAACGAGACGGGCAGTTCGTCGCGGTTGCGGACGCGCAAGACGACTTCGATTCCGTCCCGCGACAAAAGGCTCACAATCTTCTTGAAGCGTTCCCGCCGCTCGGGATCGAGTCCCGCCATCGGGTCGTCCAGAATCAACTTCTTCGGACCCTTCAGGAGTGCGCGCGCAAAGAGGACGCGACGCATTTCGCCGTTGGAGAGCGTCACGAATGGACGCGGCAAAAGGTCCTGCAACTCCAACAGCCGCACGACTTTCGCGAACCGCGCCTTGAAGGCCTTGCGATCGGCCGCCCGATTGACGCCTACTTCAAAAGGACAAATGCCGAAGACTTCCTCAAAGGCGAGGTGCTCGCGGACGCTCGTTCCTCCGTCCGAATAATAACGGCCCTGCAACCAGCCCTCGCCATCCGACGCGGCCTCCTGCTGCTGGGAGAACGAGAGGTAGGCGACATCCATCGAATCCTTCGCCTCCTGCTCGGGCGACATTTCCCTCTTCTTCATTTTCATTGTCCAACCCTTTCCTAATTCACGGTTCCCTCCTGTTGGCGAAGGTCCGCACACCGGCTCATGACACGGAATCCGCGTGTGTCTGGCCAACTCGTCACATTGCGCAAGATGATGACAATCGTCCGATCCACGGGATCGAACCCGACAAATGATGCGCCACCATAAATCATTCCCGCCCGATACAGAACCCGGCGGCCGGACGACAGGACCTTCACGCGCAAGGCCCCATACAACTCGCCATCCGAACACGCCGACAGCGGCTGACGCTTCATGTGTTCGTCGATGAACCGCCAGCAGTCGCCAAACGCCCGCGCACAATCATAAGTCGAGGAGAACAGTCCGCCCGTCGCACGAAGGGCATCCCCCAATCGATGATCCGGCACGCTTTGCCGCCGACGCGTCAGCCAGGGGAGATGCCCGGCACAGGCACGCGTCAGCCGATTGGACCACGCCCCCGACTCCGGCTCATAGGTTGTGTCCTGCAGGCCAAGGGGCTTGACCGCCGCCTGCTGAAGGATGGATTCCAGGGGCTGGTCAAGCGCATCTTCCAGCACGATGCCAAACAGTCCGAACCCCATGTTCGAATAGGTTGGCTTCCCGCGTCGGACGGCTTCGCGCCACTGCGGCCGCCAGCATTCGCGCACAAAAT
The DNA here is from genome assembly GCA_050874585.1 of Verrucomicrobiota bacterium. GTDB lineage: Bacteria > Verrucomicrobiota > Kiritimatiellia > RFP12 > UBA1067 > UBA1067. The sequence continues at coordinate 6,148 of JBNMKZ010000005.1, forward strand.
CCTGCCGCGTGTCAAAGTCCGCATACAGATGCGACCCCGTGAAGCCGCACCAAAAGGCCGCCGCCATATCCATCGGGTTGGAGGGCCTCAAGAACTCTCGCGGCAATCCGGACTTATTCTGAAGCAGGTCAAAACCCGTCACGTGCGTAAACTCCGGCGGCAGTTTGGCATGGGTGTAATCCGTCACGGGGCGATTGAGGTCGACGCGCCCCTGCTCGTGCAAGTGCATGGCCGCCGGGGAAAGAAAGAGCTTCGAAAGCGAGGCAATCCGAAAGAGAGAATGTTCCGTCGCCATCCCGGCATTGCCGTAGAATGTGCCCGTAGGCACAACAAGGGCCACGCTGCAACTCTCGTCTTCCCCATCCTCAACGTAATAGTCGGCCGTCGCCTGTGCCAGTTCGGCATACGAACAAGTCGCGTCAATCCGCTCGTCAATGGTGCGGCAACCAAAGAGGAGAATGCCAAGAACGAACACGACCAGTGCCCGCACCCAGAGCCAACCCTTCACAAAATCGCCCACGCTTCGCATCCGCCGCAATCCGCCATTCCCTACGGCAACAGCCAGTAGCCAACGCCCCGCTCGTTCTGAATCAGGTTGCCAATACGCCCCAACTTGCGTTTCAGCCGCGACATGTGCACATACAGCGTCCCCTCGCTGCCAAGGTATCCACGCCCCTTCAGAATCTCCAGAATCTCATCATAACCGAACACCTTGCCGCGCTCCGTCTGCAGAATCCAGAGGAAATCGGCCTCCGTCTTGGTCAGGCGGGTCTTCACGCCGCCGCCCGTCACAGTCAATCCGTCGAAATCAACCAATGCCTCGCCAATCGCGACCACCCGCGAAAGCGTGGCCGCCTGCCACCGATCGACCGTCCGTCCGAGCGCCCGCCGAATGCGGGCAAGGAGAACGGCCGGCGCAACGGTCTTGAAGACGTAGTCGTCCGCACCGACCCCAAAGCCCCGCAGCTGGTCGACATCCGTCTGAAGGCTCGACAGGAAAAGGATGGGCAACGTCTTGTCCTTCTGGCGAATCTCCCGACAGACGGCATAGCCGTTCCGTTTCGGCATCATGACATCCAGCAGGACCAAGTCTGGGCGCGATGCGGCAAGAAATTCCATGGCTTCATCGCCATTCCGCGCCAGGGCAACCGCATAGCCCTCTTCCTCCAAAAGCATTTTCAATCCACGGCGAACGGACAGTTCATCATCGACAATGAGAATCGTCTCCATCAGCACCCACGCCTCCCACGCGTCCGCCCCGTCTCAACGATTGCCGAGATGGCAATGAAAAGAACGCCGACCCACTGCAGAAGCGTCGCGGACTCGTCCAAGAAGAGCGCGGCAAACCACACGGCGAAAACGGGCGTAAAGTACGCACTGATGCCCAAGACCGACATCGGCAGGTAACGCTGCGCGGCATTCCACATCAGGAACGGGAGAAGCGTGCCGCAGAAGCCAAGCCCCAGCACCAGGCCCCAGCCCTTGACCGTCGTCGGCCAGTCAAAGTCGCCGAATGGAAGGAATGCAGCCGCCACGGCCGCTCCAATGAGCATCGACCAGGCGGAAAACGCCCAAGACCCCATGCGCGCAACCATTCCCCGCCCAAACACCGTATAGACACCCCATGTCGCCGCCGCCAGAAGAACATAGCAGTCACCGACCGAGTAGGCCGACAGGTGGAACCCGCTTCCCGTCAGAATCTGAATGACCAGCAACGCCCCGACAAAACCAAACGCCAAGCCAATCAGTTCCTTCAACTCAATATGCCGGACATGGAAAGCGGAGACGACGAAAATCATCAGGGGCGTCAGGGCATCCGCCATGGACGCATTTGCCGCGCTGACACGGGCGCATCCCATGAAGACGCTCCAGGCCATCAGGAACGTGCCGATGGGGGCAACCCACACCATCTTCAGCCAGTCCTTTCGCGAAAGCGAGAAGAAGCGCGTCCGTTCGGCCGGACGACAGCAACCGGCCACGAACAGAATCAGGCCCGCAATCAGAAAGCGCAGAAACGTCAAAACCAGCGGCGAGACCCCCTGCAACTTCGTCAACGCCGCGCCAAAAACGAATGTGGAGGCGAACCCTGCGACCGACAGAATCGCCAAGAACAGGCCGAAAGCCAACCGTCCAACCCTGTTCATCCGAAGGTGAACCTCACGAAAGTTCGGACGGACCGAGGTTCTGAAGTGCCGCGATGCGGTCCGAAAGCGACGGATGCGTCGCCCAGATGGAGGTCTTGCGGTCGCCCTCGGCAATTCCCATCGCCTTCAGCGAATCGGGCAGAACCCCCGGGCGGAGGTTCCCAAGACGCCGCAGCGCGGCAATCATCGGACTCGGCGTTCCCAGCAACCGCGCCGAACCCGCGTCGGCCGCATACTCGCGGTGACGCGAAAAGGCAAAGACGACAAGAGAGGCCAGAATGCCCAAGACGAGATCAAGCACCATCACCGTCAGGAAGTAGACACCACTGTTCGACGAACGACGGCGCTCACCATCCCCATTCCCGGCATTCGCCAAGATTGTGGCAATTGCCCGTGAGAAGAAAATGACGAAGGCGTTCAGCACGCCCTGAACAAGCGTCAGGGTCACCATATCGCCATTGGCGACATGGCTCATCTCGTGTCCAAGAACAGCCCGAAGTTCCTCACGCGTCATCTGTCCCATGATTTCAGTCGAGACGGCGACAAGGGCGTGGTTGCGGAAGGCTCCCGTTGCGAACGCATTGGCCGAACCCGGGTAAATCGCGACCTCCGGCATCTTCACATTCGCCCGCCGCGCAAGGTCGGCAACCGTTTCGACCAACCACCGCTCGGCCTCGCCCTCGCTTCCGTCAATCGTCCTGGCGCGGCAGGCAAACTTCGCCATGGGCTTTGAAAGCAACAGGGAGACGATGGCCCCGATGAAGCCATACACGAAGGCGAAGATGACAAGGTTGGCCCATTCGGGTCCGACAAGCTCGGCAACGCTCGTCCCCAACAGGGCGCAGAGAACATTGGCCACGATGCCCAATGCGAGCATCACGGCAAGGTTCGTGACAATAAAGAGAAGTACGCGCTTCATATCGCCTTGACCTTCATTGTGATATTCGACTGACCGACGACCTTGACGGGAACATCCACGTCAATCGGCTCGTCGGCAACCGCCGACCACTCCGCGTCGCCAATCAGGACGCGTCCGGCGAGAGGCGGGCGAATGGCCTGCGTCACCTTGCCGGCCCGACCGACCGACTCCATGTTGAAGTTTTCCCGCGAAGTCCCAGTCTCGCCGCAGAAGATCCGCTTCATCCAACGGCGCAGGAAGAACAAGTAAAGGATGGCGAAGATTGAAAACGCGGCAAGTTGTCCCGTCAGCGTAAAGGCCTCCCCGAAAGCAAACCGGCACACGCCCACCGTCATCGCCGACAGGCCAAAGAAGAAGATGACGAACCCCGGCGAGAGGAGTTCCATCAACATCAGAAAGGCCCCCAGATACACCCAAAGCCAAGCACAAGACAACATTACTTTACCTCCTTTACGTCAACGACTTCCGCACCCGGGAAAACCTCCAGGACACTGTTGAGCCGCGCATCCTCCAATATCTCCTTCCGCGGCATTGGACGCGGCGGCGGTGGAGGCGCAACGGGCGGCGGCGGTGGCGAAACGCGGGACGAGCCAGCGGACGCAGGTGCCGACGCGGGCTCGGGCGGAAGCGAGGGAAGTTCACGAACGGCGCGGCGGGCGGGCACAGGTTCCGCCTTGGGGACGCTCCCCGCACCCTGCTCACCCTTCAGCGCACGCACGGCGCGCATCAGTTCCTCAATCGTTGCCGTCGTCGCGATTCGGCTCGCCCGAATGAGCGACATCTCAATCAGCGTCCGGACGCTCAGCGCATAACGGAGCTTGTCTTCCATCTCCGCAATCTGGTCGCACACGCGAAAGACGCGCCCGGCATCCAAGCCCTTGACCTGCTCGGTCAGCACCTTAATCTGCTCGGGCGTCGCCTCAAGCGACTTCGAATTCGGGCCAAGCGCCTGCAGGACGACAAGATTCCGAAAGTGCTGCAGGAGTTCACCCGACAGGCGGCGCATGTTCTTGCCGGCGGAGTCAAAGGTCTCAATCGAGGAGAGAATTGTCGGAATATCCCCTGAGAGGATGGCTCCCGCCAATTTCTCAAGGGCCGAACGACTCACCAAGCCGAAAACGCCCAGTGCATCCTCTTCCGTCACCTTGTCACCGCAGAAGGAAATCAGCTGATCGAGCGAGGAAAGAGCATCGCGCATACCACCCTCGGCACCACGCGCAATCGCGAGCAACGCATCATCCTCCGCCGCAATTCCCTCCTGTGCGCAGACGTGCTTCAGCCGCGACACGATGTCCGTCGTCTGAATCCGGCGCAGGTCGAACCGCTGGCAACGGGAAATGATGGTCGGCAGGACCTTGTCGCCTTCCGTCGTGGCGAAGATGAAGCGGACGAATTCCGGCGGCTCCTCCAGCGTCTTCAGTAGCGCGTTCCAGGCCGAGTTGGAGAGCATGTGACATTCGTCGATGATGAATATCTTGAAGCGCGATGTCGCGGGCTTGAACTGGACGGACTCGATGATCGGCTTGACGTCATCGACCTTGTTGTGGCTCGCCGCATCAAGTTCAATGACATCAAGCGATCGCCCGGCGGCGATTTCGCGGCAGTTCGTGCAGGTTCCGCAGGGTTCCGTCCCATTCGGCGACTGACAATTCAACGCCTTGGCGAAGATTCGCGAAAGCGTCGTCTTGCCAATGCCGCGTGGACCGATGAACAGGTAGGCATTCGCGATGCGTTTCGCCTCAATTGCATGGCGAAGCGTCGTCACGACATGCTCCTGCCCGACGACGTCGTCAAACGTCATCGGGCGATACTTCAACGGCAATGCTATGTGCTGCTTCTCGGCCATGCCGCGAATTATACCACAAAACGGGTCGCCGCGTCTGCGTCAGATCCGCTGCTCACCATTCACGAAGACGGCGGACGGATTCCACTTCTTCGGATTGATGACGACCAAGTCGGCCGTAAAGCCCTTCTCGACCTTTCCAAGCTCAGCGCCCCAGCCCTGTTCAATCGCCTGGTTCCACGAGGTCGTCCGCACGAGATCCTTCAAAGGAATGCCCGTCACCTCATGAACGTTCTTGAGCCCCATGCCCATCCAAAGGGTCGAGCCGGCGAGATTGCCACCCTCGACAAGGCGCGCCTCGCCATTCTTGAGCAGAACCTTCAGTCCACCCATTTCGAAGGCATAACCGTCCTTGCAGTGGGAGCAGCGGAGGGAGTCGGTAATCATCTGAACGTGGGCGAGATTCCGCCGCGTGAAAATCAGTTTCAGCATATCAGGGCACAGGTGAATCTTGTCGCAGATGACTTCCGTGTTGAGATCCTCGATAAGGAAGCCCGCTCCAACCATGCCAATTTCACGATGATGCAGGGGCGTCATCTGGTTGCAGAAGTGCGTCATGTGCCGAAGCCCATTCTTATAGGCCGCCATCAGATCCTTGAGTTTCGCCGCCGTATGCCCGCAGCTCGGCAGAACGCCCATCTTGAGGCAGTCCTTCGCAAACTTTGCGCCACCCTCCGCCTCGACCGCGTACGAAATCTGCCGAACGGGATAGACCTTGGCGATTTCCTTGACTTCCTTGATGGACGGCTTGCGGACGAACTTCGGATTCTGTGCACCGCAGCACTTGACGTTGATGAACGGACCTTCAAGATGGATGCCGGGTACTTTCGCGTAGGGCTGACCAGCCTCATCGTATTTCTTGGCATTCCCCGCCGCAACCAGCAGTTCCTCGTGCGAAACCGTCAGCGTCGTCGGCAGGAACGTCGTCACGCCCTCGGCGAGCTTCGCCTCGGCCAACTTGAAAATCGCCTGCGGATCGGCATCGCAGAAATCATAGGTCAGCGCACCGTGCGTATGCACATCAATGAAACCCGGCATCACGTACTGCCCGCCGACATCGACGACGGTCGTCACGCCCTTCTCGGATACCTTGCGCGTCGTCACGGCGGCAATCTTGCTCCCCTCGATGACAATGGTCGCATTCTCCATGTCAACGTCCGGTGAAATGACGTGCGCGTTCTTGATGAGAGTCTTCTGCATGGTGAACCCTTCTTTCTGTTGTTTCATGTTTTCGCCCTCACTGTTCATAATGACGGCGGTAGTACTGGTTAAAGGCATAGAACATCACATTGACGCCCAACTTGTAGGCCTGGTCGGCAACCTCGGCGGATGCGCCGGAATGATCGTCGCGCCAGGCATCGTTGATGTCGCCCGGATGATAGTAGACGAGCCAGCGGCCATCCTCGCGAATGCCCATCGCCCGATAGCCGGCGTGATGCCAGAACGGTGGCGCCCCGTCAGGAAAGACATAGGGCCGCTGGTAGATCGGATCGTCGTTCGGCACGTCGACGAGGGGCTTTCCGGGGAAGACCTTGCGGAGCAGATTCTTGACGGAACCGTCAAAATGGCCGCCACCATTATCGATGAAGAGCATTCCCCCCTCGCGTTCGCAATATTCGCGCAGAACCTTCGCCTCGCCTGCCGAAATGGAAATGTTCCCCTTGCCCGTCAGGAAGACGAACGGCGGGGCCTTCTTCTTTGGAAAGAACTTCAGTCGCTCAATCTCCCGGTACTCGGTCTCGCGGGCAATCTTCATCCCCGTCCATTCATGGAATTTGAGAAGCAAATTGTAGTCCGCCCCCTTGCCCATGTCCTGATCCCAGTCGCCACCCCGGTACTTCAGGCGGATGAAGCGAACCGCCGAACCCTCCATTCCCTTGGGCCAGCCGCCGGTTCCCTTGCCCTTGCCTCCACGCGAAGCCGCATCCTGCGCCGACGCAGCGTATGTGTCCTGAGTCGTCTCCTCAAGCTCCTTCAGCGTCAGGACATCATCAATGTCCATCCGCTCAAGGATGTAGGGACTCCACGGATTGACCGACAGCTTCTTCGGCTTCTTCTTCGGTTTGACCTTCTTGACCTTGACGACTTCAAAGACCTGCTGGCCGCCACCTTTCGGCAAGCCGTAGGGTTCCTCTCGTCCCCAGAAGACGATGAGGTACGGAACGAACAAGACCAGGAGAAAGAGCGTCACGGCGTAGTAGAGGGACGACCGCCAACGCGGATCGCGTCCGCCCGTCTTGAAACTCGTGAGCACGCTCGCGCCAAAATCCCCAATCGCGGAATGCGCGGCAAATCCGTAAAGAACGCGAACCGACTTCTGAACCAGCGCGAGAAGAAGAAGCCCCGCCCACGGGACGACCAGAATCGCGGCAAATAAAATGCCCGTCCACAGGTCGTTCCGCGCCGCCGAATCAAAGGCCTTGTGGTCGGCACGCCCGAGAATCGGTCCAACATCCATCAACCAAAGGAACGACAGAACGGCAAGAACAACCCACGCGGCAAAAGCGACCTCCATCAGACGAAAGGCCACGCGCCGATGCACGAGCGAAAAGGCGGCCGCCACCACGCAAAGTGCCGCGCCAGCCGCACACGCCCATCCGAGCCGAAGACCGCCCGCAAGGTGCCCCGCCCGCTCAAGATAGCGGACGAAGGCCCCGTCAAACCCGCAGGCCGCGACATATCCACCTGAAACGAGAAAAGCGCAGGCAACCAGAATGAGCGCAAGCCCGCAAAAGCCAACCGCGAGCCGAAACGAAACCGAACGATGCGACTGTACCCGCCAAAGGAACGTGCACAGCCGTTCGCCCGCACCGGCCAACAGCCGATGCAGACGCTCGACGATTCCCATTATGGCTTCCAGTATCCTCATCTACCTCCGGCTCTCACGCGGCACTTTTGAACCAACGCTCAATCGAGCGAAAGATCTTCGCCGTACTCGAACTCCTTCTTCGGCGGAAGCGGCTTGATTTCTGGCGGAGTCACGGACTTCGTGCTCGTGTCGGACGCCACGCCAACGGACTCCCCCGATGCCGCGCCCGTCGCCTTTGCCGTCCCATTCGTCGCGACGATGGCCTTCATCTGCTCCGCCTTGGCGGCCTCTTCGGCGGCTTTTGCCTCGGCAGCCACTTTCCGCCGCGTTTCCTCTGCTTCACGCGCCTGCTGGGACTTCACCGCATTGATGTAGGAAGGCGAATGGACACCGTATGTCGCCCAGTCGCGATAGAGCGAGACGGACGTCACACCAATCAGCAGGATGTGCACGATGACGGACAGGACAAGCGCCCGTCCAAAGATTGAACGCTCAATGCCAACGACGAGTTCATCGGGTGTCTTCATGTCTATTCCTCCGAATCTCCGATCAAAACCATTTTCGCACCGCTTTCGCTGATCGCCTCGATGAGCGGCATAAAATCCTTCTTGAGCAGTCCCCTGTCGATCGTCACATGGACGGAGAGATCGCGGTTGTTCTCGGTGAGTGCCCGCAAGGCCTCCGTCACCTCGGATGCGCTAACTTTCTGACCTTCGTACCAGATGGCACCATCCTTGTCCATCATCACGGAACTCTTGGCCGCCTCCTGCTTTTCAAGTCCCTCTGCCCGCGCCCGATCAAGTTCGACATTACCCGTCTTCATGAAGTTTGAGGCCAGCATGAAGAAGATAATCAAAAGGAACGCGATGTCGCCCATTGAGGTGAGCGGCAGAACGAGGCTCGGCTTCTTTCTTCTCCTAATTGCCATGTCTACTCGCTCATAATGGCCACAACGCCACCGGCCGCGGCAATTGCCGTCGCAACCTGGTAGTACCGCTCATACGGAACATCATCCGCCGTCTCAACGACAACGGCACGGTTCTTCTCGGAAAGTTTTGGAAAATTGCGCTTCCAGAGTTCGGCACGGAGTTCATTCATCGAAATCTCCCGCTCCTTGCGGTCGCCCTCCGACAGAAGCATCCGATCCGCCATCAACCGCACGGTCGGTGTCTCACTCTGCTGCTGGCTTTCGGGGGGCTTTGCCGACGACGGCATATCAATCTGCCGCCCAAACGGACGGACAAGCGATGTCGTGAGGATGAAAAAGATAATCAGCAGATTCGCAATGTCGGAAAAGGACGTCAGGTCTGGGCTGACGTCTCCCGCTTGTTTTTTGCCGATTCGTGCCATAAGTACGGGAATGTGTCGGGCGAATTAGGCGCCTATCGCCTGCACAAGGTCGGCGACGGACGATTCCAACTGCGTATTCCAGTCTTCAATCCGCCGCTGGAACATATTGTAGGCCACGACACCCGGTATTGCGATAATCAGTCCCGCCGCCGTCGTAATGAGAGCCTCGGAAATGCCGCCGGCAACTGCCCCCGGGTCAAGTCCTGCCGCCTCGGCCATGACGGAAAATGAGTTAATCATGCCCGTCACAGTTCCACACATCCCCAAAAGCGGCGCAATGGACGAAATAAGCACCAGCGTCCCAAGCCGCTTCTCAAGGCCATTCATCGCCTTCGGCGCATAGTCTTCCATCGCCTTTGAGACACCCGCCTCGATTTCGGACTCGGCCTTCCCCTTTTCCTTCATGTGCTGATAGCGGTTCAACCCCGTCAGAAGGACGGCGGCAACCGGGCCTTCCTCAGTCTCGCAAGCGGAAACAGCCGCCGCGACGTCACCGTCCGCAACCGATTCACGCACAACCTTACGCAACTTTGCCGCGTCACCCTTCGAAGCCGCACGAAAGGCTCGTGCACGATCGATGATGACCGCCACAAGAACGACTGAACAGACCAGCAGCGGGAGCATCATCCATCCGCCGTCCATCAAATATCCCATCATGATTGAGGTGTCTCCTTGTCTTTCCAATTAGATTGGCAAGATTATACCATCCTCCTATCCCGAAGGTCAAGTGCCCAAAATCGCCTCTCGTGGATGGAAAATCCCAAAAGTTCTAAGTGCAATTCAACCGCGCCCTAACTGCAACTCGCCAAAGCCCCAACTATCAAATCCTCACAGACAAAGGACGACGCGGCAGCCACAAAAGAGAAATCCCCCGAACGCGGCATCGCCATCGCCCGGGGAACTCCTCGTCCGCATCCGTGAGAGATTAGGAATGGGGAACGTAGGGAATGCTGATGTAGGCAGCGGCGCGAAGACGGTCAAGCCAGGCCTCGTAAATCTTCTTCGCCTTCGCCTCCTTCACATTCGCAACGATGTCATCGTAGGCCTCGGTGAACGAACGCTTCCGTGCCGCCGACTCCGCGTCCTTTCGGATAAGGAAGTTCCAGCCGTCGAGTTCAATCCACTTGCCGACCTTGCCAACAGCCGTCCGTTCGATTTCAGCACAGACCTCGGGGCGGAACGACTCCTCTGGGTTGACATCCTTCCAAACGCCACCCTTCGCCGCGTTCACATCGGCCGAATAGCGCCGCGCCACGTCAGCGAACGGCTCATCCTTGAGCGCCGCATCGACTTTCTCACGCTTCTCGGCATCCTCTGGCTTCAGCAGAATGACCGAAACGGTGACCAAACGACCCAAGGCGTAGCGTTCAGGATGTCCCGCATACTCCGCACGGACTTCGGCCGGTGACGCGGTGACGTTCTTGTCGACGACCTGCCAGCGCATGGCGGAGACAATCATGTCCTCGCGAATGCGTTGCCGCCATTCGGGATAGGAAATCTTCTGCCGCGCCAGTGCCTCCATGAGCCGGTTCCGGTCGCCATTGAACATCTGGGCGATGAGTTCCCGGATGCGGTTGTCGATAACCCACTCCTGAATCGTCATCTTCGAGGCTTCGGCCGCCTTGACGATGAGCTTGCGCTCAATCATGTCGTTCCGAACCTCATCGAAGCGGGAGGCATCCGCCCCCATTCGGCGAAGCTCATTGATGACGTCACTCCTCAGAATGACGGCCGTATCGACCTTCGCCGCGATGCCGTCGACACCGACGGCAACAGCGGCGGAAGCGAGAAGCCCAAGCGCAAGCGCAACTTCAATCTTCATTCGACCCTCACAGCATGGCCGCAATCGCGGCACCCACCATCGGCGCGTCATCGACCTGCGGCGTAATCTCATAGTGGACATTGCGCCGCTTGACGAGCAGTTCGTCGAGCTCGCGCTTGACCGTCTCGGCAAACGAGACAGCACGCGTCTTGTAGTAAGTCGAGCCGTCCGCATTGATTGCCACGGGGACGGCCGCCTCAACACCGCCGCCCGTCTTGATGACGAACGCCGCCAGATGAACCGCCGTGTAGATTGCCGCACGCTCAAAGACCGGCAGGCCAAGGCGACGCGCAATCTTCGCATCCGCCTCATCCGCAAAAATCGCATCCAGCGGATTGGCGCGGCCCTCCTTCTTGTAGTTCGCGACAAAATTGTCGAAGTCCATCGTCTCAAGGGAGGCAAGGCCCGCAATCTTATCCGCCGCGGCCTTCGTAAAGAAGCCCTCCTTCGCCGCCATCTTGTAGAGTTCCAGCCCAATCGGCCCAAGGTAGCCGCCCGAAATCATCTTCTCGAAGACGTGGTTGCCGGTATCAATCTGCTTCGCATCCATCGCGAGGTCGAACTTGCTGCGCCCGACCTTGTTGAAGTTGCCCGACTCGGCGTTGATGATCATCGAACCTTCCGCGTCAAGCCCCTCCATCTTGCGGATGTTCGCGTTCTTCTCGACGTAGGCGGCATTCGTGCCCGTGCCAAGGATGAACCCGATATAGGAGGAATAGGTACGGTCGCCTTCGGTCGCCTTCGCCGCAAGGAGCGTTGCCACGGTGTCGTTCACAATGGCAATCGAACCGCCACCCATGCGCTTGAGAAGCTCACGGCCCACGTACTGCCCGACAATGCCCGGCGCACGAATGCCCTTCGTCCACGACAGGAGCTTCGCATCCAAATCGGGTGTCGCCTCGGCCGGATAGGAGAAGCAGAAGCCAAGCTTCTTGACGGTCGCCTTCGGCATGACGCGGGCGGCTTCGGCCGCAAACGCCCCATAGAACGCCTCGTCGTCCACCTCGCCCTTCGTCCCGGGCATCGGCTGGTTCACCTTGTCTTCCACGCACGGCGGAATCGAGACGATGGCCGAACGGAAGTTCGTGCCGCCCGCATCGAGGACGGCCGCCTTCGCGCCCTGCGGCACCTTGCCGTCCACGCCCACGTAGGTCGGGATCATCCGAAGCGAGGATTCCTCCCCGGCGAGGCCCTTCTCCATCTCGGAAAGGAACGCGGCAATCAGACCCGCACGGTCAATCTCGTTGGCCAGCGGAAGGTCATTCTCCCTCAGGAATTCTTCAGGCGTCTTCATTGGTTTTCATCAGTCCTTTTACAAGATTTATCCAGTCTTCGTTCGAGAGCTCCTCGGCCCTCGCCGTAGATTGTATCATATCTTTGAAGATGCTGCCAAGCTGCTTGCGGCGATGTGAGAAGGCCGTCTTGGTCAGACTATGGAAAAGTTTGCGCTCTTCCGCCGAAAATGTGCAGTTTCGCTCATGGCGAACAAGACGGACAACGCTGGAGCCAATCTCGGGGCGCGGCCAGAAGCAGCTTGCCGCGACCTTGCGCACGACACTGACGTCGTAGTCGAGCTGCGCCCAGACGCCCGCGAGTCCGCGCGTCTTCGACCCCTCCTTCGCCGCGAGACGCTCCGCCACCTCGCTCTGGACGAGCACCGTCATCACCGGAATCGTCCGCGCCTGCACGAGTTCGAGCAAAATACGCGTCCCGGCCTGATAGGGCAGATTCGAGACAAGCGCATCGAATGCGCCGATGTCGGGACGCGCAATCCAGTCGAGCGCATCCCCCTCAACGACCGTCAGACCCGCCGGATGGCCCAGTGCCTCCGCCAGCCGCGCCGCAAGAACCGGATCCTTCTCAACGGCGACAACCTGCGCCCCCCGGTTGAGCAGTTCCTCCGTGAGAACGCCCAGTCCCGGGCCAATCTCAAGGATGCGCCGCCCCTGTGGCGCACCGACCTTCTCAAGCCCCGCATCCACAATCGAGACCAGCGCATTGCGGTCGATGAGAAAGTTCTGACCCATCGTGCGATTCGGATGGAAGTCGTGTTCAATGCACCAGGCCTTTACCTGGCTCGGACTCGTCAAGTTCATCATAGGATCCTGTCAATGACGCTGATGTATTCCCACTGCGGGTTGTCGAGCGAACCCGTCACCTTGAATTCAAGCAAGAGTTTCGAGAATGTCCACATAATCGGACGAATCAAGAAGCGTCCAAGGAACGAGTCGTCCTTCATGAAGCGAACGCGCACCGAGAAGTCGAGATTGTCCCGCACGATGTCGTACGTCCCCTCCGCCAAAATCGAGAAGAGCGCACCCTCAATGCGGACATTCTGGGTGGACAGCACGCCGTTCGTAATCGCAAAGTCGGCCGAACCTTCCGACTGGTCAACGATGGAGGAGACACCGGGGATCTTATCCGCCAGCAAATCGGTCAGACCGGCGAAAAGGCGCATCTGGGCGAGCTTGCCGTCCCAGACGTTGACGCGCCCGCGTCCGTTGAGACGCGCCGTGAAGTTGGTTGCAACCGGGCCGGAAAGTTCAAGATGTCCCGCGACCTTGCCGTGCCGATCGCCGAAGTCCTCGCCAAACCACTCCTCAAGCTCGGCTATCGAGCCGTTCGCATAGTCCAGCACGACATGGAAGTCGGCCCGCGCGGCATCCCGCTCCGGGATGTTGATCTCGGCCGACCCGAGCAGGGCACCGTCCTGCGATCCGCGTGCCGTCACATTGGAGAACGACACCGTGTCCCCAACGTAGGCATAGGACAATTCGACATGGCGCACGGGCATACCGAAGAACGACCCCTTCTCAAACGCGGCCGTCCCGTGCAGGTCGTTGGACTGCGGATGCCGCTCATCCGCCGCGAGCGTTCCCCGAATGGTGACCCGCGGATCCGTCTCGCACGTGAGGCAGTCGAGCGTACCATCGTTCAGATAGCCGACAATATCGAGCGCGGACTTGAACGGCAGTTCGCTCCGTGCATCAAACGCGACGACGATATCCACACCGTTTGTGCAGCGTATCGTCACGCCGCCGTCCAAGCGACGCCCCTTGCGGTCGATGGACGTCAGCGGTCCGACGCTAACGGCATACTCAAGCCATCCCTCATGAATCTGAGAATGGATGCCAAGCTTGCCATCCGCCCGCACCATGGGCACACCGTTGTAGCGGCCCATCTCGGGATGGAGGTCGAGGTCGAGGGTAAAGTCGAGCGTATTGAGGTCGACATTCCAGCGACAGCTCGCCGGGACGGGGCTTGGAATGCCTGTAAAGGCATCCATATAGGGGAGCGAGACCGGGAGATCAAGCGCCACAAGAAGCGGGCGAATCTGCGACTGGGTCGCAAGGCCCCGCACCTCACCGCTGACGCGTCGCTCTTCCAAGTCGACGGCGCAGGAGCCATCCAGCGACATCTGCCCCGTTCGATCGGGCCAGTCTAAATGAACATTCCGAACATCCAGTCGCGTCGGCAGCGAAACGACGGTTCCCTTGACGCGCTCGGGCGCGACACCAAGAATGACGGGACGCACCAAAATGAGATCGAATGTCGGCAGGCGCGGAAAGGCAACCCCGTCCAACCCCGTCCGAACAGCACTGGGCGATGAATAGCCAGGGGCGTAGTAGGAGTCGGGCAGGCGCGCGTACCGAGCCCCGACAACGGTCACCCGCCGCGCCAGCGGCTGGACAAGAACGGATTCCGCCGCCGCCAGCGGCTCAAAGGTCTCACGCTTGTCGCGGTCATAGACCTTCAGACCCGACATCCGAAGTCCCGCCCGAAAACCCAGTGAAGCCGAATCGCAATGGAGAACAAGATTCGTCGGCGCATGATCCGCGAAAAGCCTCTCAATCCACTCCCCGGGAATGCGCTCTGTACGGAAGAAGAGCGACCCCAGATAAAGACAAAGGACGACGAAGGTCCACTTCATCGTCCGAACTATGACTCTTATGACTTTTTTCACGCCGTTATTGGCAGCCCCTAGGAGAGTCGAACTCCTCTTACCTGGATGAGAACCAGATGTCCTAGCCGATAGACGAAGGGGCCAGCTTCTTGGTGCACCCGGTGGGATTTGAACCCACACACCTTGCGGCACCAGAACCTGAATCTGGCGTGTATGCCAATTTCACCACGGGTGCAACGGTTGGATAGTATCTCATATTTCTCTCAGAGTGTCAACCCCCCACCCTAAAGTTTAGCCGCCTTTCGTGCGAAAGCGCACAAAAGGCGGCTAAACCTATTTATTTCTCGCACTCTTGCGGCGAGAAATTTTACAGCACGATCGCGCCATCCTTCGCCGTGACGCGAATCGTCGACCCGATGGGGTACTTTCCGGCCACGATGGCCCGTGCAATGGGCGTCTCAAGGTCGCGCTGGATGGCCCGCTTCACGGGGCGCGCACCGTAGGCGGGATCGTAGCCGTCCTTCGCGAGAACCTCAAGGGCTTTCTCGTCTACGTCCAGCGTGAGCTCCTGCTCGGCGAGCCGCCGCGAGAAGTCCTTGAGCTGCAGCTTCACGATTTCGCGAATCTGCTCCCGCGTCAACGGCGAGAACTCAAGAATCTCGTCAAGACGGTTCAGGAACTCGGGGCGGAACAGGTCCTTCAGCGTCTCACGCGGCGCATTTGACGTCATGATGATGACGGTGTTCTTGAAGGAAACCGTCCGACCGTGGCTATCCGTCAGACGCCCGTCGTCCATCACCTGCAGAAGCAGATTGAAGACGTCCGGGTGGGCCTTCTCAATCTCGTCGAGAAGGACGACCGAGAACTGTTTGCGACGGACGGCCTCGGTCAGCTGGCCACCCTCCTCGAAACCCACGTAGCCGGGCGGCGCACCAACGAGGCGCGACACCGCGAATTTCTCCATGTACTCGGACATATCGAGGCGCACCATCGCGTTCTCGTCGTCGAACAGTTCCGCCGCGAGGGCCTTCGCAAGTTCCGTCTTGCCCACGCCCGTCGGCCCGAGGAAGAGGAACGCACCAATTGGACGCTGGCGGTTCTTGATGCCGGCACGCGACCTGAGAACGGCATCCGCCACCGCATCGACGGCCTTGTCCTGACCGATGACGCGCTCGTGCAGGATCTCGGGCAGACGCACGAGCTTCTCGCGCTCGCCCTCAACCAGTTTCGTCACGGGAATGCCGCTCCAACGCGAAACGACCTCGGCGATCTCGTCGGCCGTCACCTCCTCGCGCAACAGCGCACCGTCGGATTTCAGCCGCAGGTCCTCCTCGTGCTGTTTCAACTTCTTCTCCAACTCGGGGATGACACCGTATTTCAGCCGCGCCGCCGTCTCGTTGTCGCCACGCGTCAGGGCCGTCTCGTAGCGGTTCTTCTCCTCCTCAAGGCGCGTACGGACACGCCGCACCTCCTCAAGAGCGGATTTCTCTTCCTTCCACTGGGCGGTCATCTTGTCGGCCTTTGCCTTCAGTTCCTTCAATTCGACCTGCAACTCTTCCAACCGCTTCTTCGAAGCTTCGTCCTTCTCCTTCTTGAGGGCAATCTCCTCAATCTCCAGACGGCGCACATGCCGCGAAATCTCATCCAGCTCCTGCGGACAGGAGTCCATCTCGGTACGGATGCGGGCGCACGCCTCGTCCAGGAGGTCAATCGCCTTGTCGGGCAGGAAGCGGTCCTGAATGTAGCGCGAGGAGAGCACGACGGCACTTACCAGTGCCTCATCGCGGATGTGCACATTGTGGTACTTCTCAAAGCGCTCCTTGATGCCGCGCAGAATCGAGATGGCGTCCTCCTCGGACGGCGGCTCGACCATGACGGGCTGGAAGCGCCGCTCAAGCGCCGCGTCCTTCTCCATATACTTGCGATACTCATCCAAAGTCGTCGCACCCACGCAGTGCAATTCGCCGCGTGCCAACATCGGCTTCAGCATATTGCCCGCGTCGGATGAGCCTTCCGTCTTGCCGGCCCCAACAATGGTGTGAATCTCATCGATGAAGAGGATGATCTTGCCCTCCGACTCCTTAATCTTCTTAAGGACGGCTTTCAGACGCTCCTCGAACTGTCCCCGATACATGGCTCCCGCCATCAGGGCCGTCATGTCAAGCGAGAAGACCGTGCGGTCCTTCAGTCCATCCGGAACGTCGCCGCGGTTGATGCGCTGGGCAAGCCCCTCGACAATGGCCGTCTTGCCCACGCCTGGCTCACCGATCAGCACAGGGTTGTTCTTCGTTTTGCGCGACAAGATGCGAATCACATCCCGAATTTCGGTATCACGACCAATCACGGGATCGAGCTTGCCCGCCCGGGCAAGGGCGGTCAGGTCGGTGCCATACTTCTCAAGGCACTTCTCGTTGTCTTCTGGTGGTTCATAACTTGCGTTCATAATCAATTCTCCTTCGTGGAGGAAACTCCACACCTGAGAATCAGCACAGCGTATGCCAGCCAGCCGACCCCGTCCCCACGCGCCCTTTCAGCATCGGTTGCGGGACAAGTTGTCCCACACCCGGCAATCCTGACACACCGCGCTACTTCCGCGTTCCCCGCGTCCGTCCCTGCGCATCGCGATAGGTTGTGCGCCCGTTGCGGTCCGTCGTCGCACTGCCCATGTTTCGCCCCTGCGCGTCGCGGTAAGTCGTGCGCCCATTGCGGTCCGTCGTCGCACTGCCCATGTTCCGCCCCTGCGCGTCGCGGTAAGTCGTGCGCCCATTGCGGTCCGTCGTCGCACTGCCCATGTTCCGCCCCTGCGCGTCGCGGTAGGTCGTGCGCCCGTTGCGGTCCGTCGTCGCACTGCCCATGTTCCGCCCCTGCGCATCGCGGTAGGTCGTACGCCCGTTGCGGTCCGTCGTCGCACTGCCCATGTTCCGCCCCTGCGCATCACGGAAGACCTGCCGACCCGTCGTCGCCCCTTCTGCGGAGGTGAGGCAGGCCACCAGGCCGACGATGACAAGCGTACACGTGAGAATTCGATTCATTTGACTTATCCTTTCCTTTTGTTGTCTACTCCGTAAGGAAGCCAAGCGAAACGATTCTGACAGACTTTTTTTGCCGCGCTTACCGAATGATGAGCTTGAAGCCGCCGACGGCCGACTGCACCGCACCCGCCTCGACGAATGCCGCGTCCCGCGCCGTTTCGTATTCCGCCCGCATCCAGTTCGCCGAGGCCTCCCCGCTGCGCAGGCGAATCTCGTCGAAGGCACCGTTGAACGAGGCCTCGTTGCCAACCGCATTGTTGCCAAACGACAGCGGCAGGCCGTTGTCCTGCGGCGGCGAGATCATGCTACCCGATTCCGCCGCGAGCGTCCCGTTCACATAGGCCTTCACGCGATAGTTCTTATCAGTTCCTTCGACGAAAGCAAAGGCAATGTGAACCCAATTGTTCTCCAGGCTCGGGAGCTCAACGCTCAGGGAGCCCGCGCTTGCACCGCGCACGTTCAGGCTTGTGAAGGAGTTGGCAAGTTCGGCCTCCCACCCCGTCTTCCCATCGTAGGAGGACTTGCGCGAGAGAATGCGCGGATAGCCCAGCATCTTGTCATTCGCCCGGAACCAGCCCGACACCACGAATGTCGGGCCAACTTCGAGGTCGTCGTAGGCGGGTACCGAATACCAGTTGCGCCCGCCCGCGTCGTAGGTGACCGGCATATTGTAGCGTGCATGACCGACCACACCCTCGGGGAAGTCCGTATTGTAGCTCGGATAGAACTGCGCCTTGACGACCGCATCCAGTCCATGCCCCGTCGCATCCCGCGCCGGGAGTTCCCAGGTGCGCTCGTTGAAGTGCCACACGCCCGCATACCCGGGCCAAACCGCGCCCGCATCCGCGCCACCGAGATCCATCTCGCTCCCGTAGTACATGCGTAGCGTCGTCCCCGCCTTCAGTTCGGGCAGGAAGACCCACACGAGGGACTCGCCGCCCACATTCCACTCGTCCACCTCGTGCGCATAGGCCTGCACACCCTTTGCATCCGTGAAGAGGATGTCCGAACCGTCCGTGCTCTTGAAGTCCGCATAGTCAAAGCCCGAGATGGCCGACGAAAGCCGCACGAGCACGGGGAACCCGGCGAGCGTCTCCTCACCGAGAAATTCCGCCGGAACAGTCAGTTCAAGCATCTTCCGGAAGCAGTGCTTCGTGGGCGCGGCAAGGTTGACAATCGTCAGCGCGGCGGATGATGCCGTTCCGATCGAATACCCCTCCCCAGCCACAAGCGTCAGCTCGACCGTGCGGTCGGCCGTTGCCTTCGGATTGTACTTGACGGCAATTTCCACATCCACCGCCGTCTCGCCCGCCGGAATGAGGACCGATTCCGTCGCCGCGTTCGAATAGTCCACCCCGGACTGGGCCGAACCCGAGAGCGCATAGGCGACGCGGACGGGCCAAGCAACCGCCTTGTCAAGCGCAATGCGGAAGATGCCGCCCACGCGCCGCGATTCGACGGCATCGCGCACTTTCGCGACCGAGACGGACAGCATACCGTCCGCCGTCGCAATCACCCGACCCGCCGTGAAGGCATCCGTCGCCGTCATCGCGGCATACTCGAACTTGACCTGTTCCGCCGTGGGGATGCGCCCCGTCAGGCGAATCTCATCGTAGTCGCCGCAGAGCGGCCAGTCCGCACCATCTGACGTGCAGCCGAACGACAGCGGCAGTCCGTTCGCCGTGGCACGCGGGAACGTACCCGTCGTCTCGCCAACCTTCTCGCCATTCGCATAAACCGTGCACCGCTCGCCCTCGTAGACGAATGTCAGGTGCACCCATGTCTTGTCGAGCGACGGGATGGTCATGGACTGATTCGCCGCCGAGCCGTAGACATACAGCATGGTGAGATCGTTATAGTTCAATTCCTGTCCCCAGCCTCCATCAGGCGCGGCATTGGACTTGCGTGAAAACAGGCGGTACCAGCCGCCCTTCCCCGACACGCGGAAGAACCCGCTCGCCGTAAACGTATCCGTCAGGCCGAAGGTATCGTAGTCGGGAACCGAAATGTAGCTCTTGTTGGCATACTCGCCATTGCCGCCATTCTTGCGCGCACGACCAATCACGCCATCGTCAATTCCCCTGTTGTGACCCTCGGCATAGTTGCCCGTCGGCGTTCCGTCAAGCCCATGCCCCGTCGCGTCATACGCCGTGCCGCTCTCCTCACCGAAATGCCACACGCCCACGTAATCCGACCAGGTCGCGGCGGAATTGGCCGCACGGTAAGTCGCACTCCCATAATAGAGGACAAGGCGCGTCCCCTTCGCCGCAGACGGCATCTTCACCCAGATGAGCGACTCGCCGGACGGGTTCCACGTGTCAATCTCGTGCGGCAAAATGGCCCCGTTCACATCCGTCACGCACAGGTCGCCGCCAGCCGCATCCTGGAAATCGAAATAGGAGAAGCCGTCAATCGCCGTGGAAAGCCGCACGAGCACGGGCGCATCCGTCACCGCATCATCCGCATAGGATGCGTTCAGCGTGAACATCACCGCCTTCGCAAACTGCGAGGCATCAACCGTGCCATCACCATAGGTCAGGTAGTCCGCTTCGGCAACCATGCGGTACTCCGCCTCGATTTCCGCCGCGCTCACCGCCCCGGCCCGATACCGAAGTTCATCAAACCAGCCATAGAGTCCGGCTTCCTTTGCATTGGTATTGCCACCAAACGCCAAGCCATTGGCTGAATCCGCCACCGTCCGAACGGTGCCCGATGCGGCGAGAAAGCCGTTCGTGTAGCACCGTGCCGTCGCACCGTCAAACGCAAAGGTGAAATGCGTCCAGCGCCCCACGCACGAGGGAACGGACACCGGAAGATCTACCTCACCGGCACCCCGAAGCGACACACGGCGCGGATTGTCATTGAACTGCACCTCCCAACCAGTCGACTGATTGTAGTCGGCCTTCGCCGAAACAAGCCGAGTGTAAGCTATGACCTGATTCGCCTTGTACCAGCCCGAGAAGACGAACTGCGACCCGACGTGCAGGGCTTCCGCATCCGCCACGAGATGCGTCGACTTCATCCCCGAGAAATAGGACGAGCTGTCCTGGGCGGCGCGGCAAAGACCGACCGCACCATCCTCCGCCGCCACCATCTTGTCCAAATAGCCAGCCGAGCCCGCATCCGCAACCGTCGGAACGGCCGCCAACCCGTGCCCCGTCGCATCCGTCAGGTTGCCGCTTGCGTCCGCACAGTGCCAGACACCCGCATACCGGCCGCTCCACACGGCGGATGGCGTATTGTCCGTCGCGCTTTCGGCCCCGTACCACATCACGATTCGTGTGCCGCGACGGAAGGTCGGCACCCGCACCCAGACGAGCGACTCGCCATCCGCATTCCATGTGTCGACGTCGTAGGCGAGCGAATTGCCGTCCGCATCCGCAAAGGCGAGATCGCCGCCATTCGCCTGCTTCACGTCCGCATAGTCAAACGTACCGCCCGTACCCGCCGAAAGCCGCACGAGCAACGGCACGTCCGCCAGCTCCACATCCGCCGCGACGGCCGTCACCGGGACGGTGATGACGAGGGACTTCGCATAGGCCGACGTATCAAGCGTCGCCGCCGTCAGCGTTGCGGCAAAGCCAAGTGCCGCGAGACAGGGAATCAGTCGTTTCATTGATTTCACTCCTTCAGGTCAATCCACGAACCAAGATGATGAATGGCAACGCCAAAACCGCCCGGGAGACCCTCCTTCGCAAGGGATTCCCTCACTTTCGCAAGTTCCTGATTCAGGTGGGCCTTGCCCTCCTCATAGAAGGAGACGGCATTCCCTTCGCCCGTCTCACCCGTCTCGGCACCGAAGACGATTCGGCAGGGCCGCGTCTTTGCCAACGCGACCTCGCCCGAACCCGTCTCAAGCATCGCCTTGGCCGTATCGCGGTAGGACATCAGCGTCAGCGTATCCGCCGAGGCGAACATGACATCCAGGAGCGGCGCATCCGCCTGCTTCCCGTACGGAACGCGAATGTTATCGAGCCAAAATGGGATGTCCCACTCAATCTTGTAGCCGCGCCGCCGCACATTCGCCGCCGCACGGAGCACGAAGTCGGCGTAAAGCTGCCACTTGCGCGCATCCGTCAGATCGTGGTCCTGATGCGGCTCGACGTCGAGATGCAGGGCATAGAAGCGCAAGTTCTCAGGAACGGACTTCTGGTAGGCCACAAACCGCCCCAGCACCTCATCGAAACCGAGCGAACCGGGATAAATCCACGAGACGTCGCCCGACAGCCACGCGACGCGCATTCCACGCTTCTGCGCCGCCGCGATGAAGGACGAGAGATCCTTGAACGCGGCATCGTGGTCAACCGCAAAGTAGATTTCCGTCACCCGATTGGAAGCCAAGAAGTCAAGGCGCGGCAGATATTCCGCCGGCTTGCCAACCTGTCGACCGTTCCACCACCAGACGCCAACGGAACCCGCCGACGGCGGAATCCCTTCCCCTGCGGCACAAGCCGACAGTCCCATGGCGGCACACATCACCGCCGCGACCACGCGAAGAACGAAAAGCCCAATTCTTTTCATAAGTGATTGAATTCCATTGGTTTACGAAGCGATTGGAAAGTAGTATACCATAAACAGAGAACGGTGCACAAGACGAATCGCTCGCTGGAGCGTTGCAAATCTAATGTGTCGATTGAAAAGGTAAGTGGACAGGGGCGGCGGAGAAAGCTGTCCACTTACCTTTTCAATCGACATTTTCAAAACTGCGGGGGATAATCCAGCCGGACGGGCGGTTGACGATGCCAAGCAAAAAAGTGTATAATACACGCTTATCCGTCTGGATCGGGCTCAAAACCGACTGCCCGACCGGTAAGGATAAGAAAAGGAATACGAAAATGCCTAAGATGAAAACAAAGAAGTGCGCCGTCAAGCGCATGAAAATGTCGGCCAACGGCAAGGTGATGCGTTCTCAGGGCGGCAAGGCCCACCTGAACAACGGGAAGAAGCGTTCCCGCAAGCGCAACCTTCGTGGCACGACCGTGACCGACCAGACCGTAACCAAGACCTACGCGCGTGCGCTGCAGGGTCGCTAATAGAAGGAGTAATAGACAATGCGTGTTACCAATGCTCCCGCTTCCCGCGAACGCCGCCGCCGCCGCCTTGAGCTGGCGAAAGGCTTCTACGGAGCCCGTTCCAAACTCTTCCGTACGGCCACCGAGGCCGTCGACCGCGCCATGCGTCTTGCGACCGAGCATCGCAAGCTCAAAAAGCGCGACTTCCGCCAGCTTTGGATTGCCCGCATCAACGCGGCAGTTCGGGCGGAGGGCATCAGCTACTCGAAGTTCATCGCCGGGCTGACGCGCGCTGGTGTCATCATCAACCGCAAGATGCTCAGCGAGATTGCCATTCAGGATCCGGCTGGCTTCAAGACGATTGTTGAGATTGCCAAGAAGGCCTAATCGCCGATTCGTACAGACGAAGAGGGCGCAGGTTTAACCTGCGCCCTCTTTTTTTGTCAGCCACACCCCCTTCACATCTCCCTATCGCCGTCTTTGCCTCTCAAAATCACAATAACGCGCCAATTAAGCGCAACAAGTGCTAAATCTGGCGGATTTATCAGTCTGAGCTATGGGCAAATCGCCCACCCCTGTCAATCGCCGCTCCGAGAGACGCTGTTCTCCGAGACAAATGAACAGCCTCTCCCGATCAAGAGAACAGCATCTCCTGGCAGTCCCCACCAGACAAGGTAGTTAGACCCGCCCTCCGGAAGCCGCCGCTGAAGGATTTAGGTGTTCCCGTAATAATAGGCACGAGCCGTTGGCGGGCGAATGTCCGTCAATGTTCCCACATAATGACGAAGCCAGTGGTCTTTTTTCGGATGTGCCCGCATCGCCGCCTCATCCACTTCGATACCAAGGCCCGGGCGATTGGATGGGTACATCAGGCCGTTTTCAAACCTTACATCTTCATCAACGACTTCCGAACGCCATGGGACATCGTCAAATAATGTCTCGTGGATACAATAGCCAGGCGTAGATACGCCCAAAGCAAGCGTCACGGCATTCGCGACCGGACCCGATGGATTGTGCGCACAAAACGGGATGTGGTGCGCATCGCAGATGCCCGCAATCTTCTTCATCTCGGTAATGCCCCCCGCATGGGACGAGTCCGGCTGGAGATAGTCACACGCCCGCAACTCAATGGCATCAAGAATCTGCTGGGTTGTAAAGAGCCGCTCGCCGCAGGCAATCGGGACATCAACTCGACTGCGTACATCCGCAAGTGCCCGCATCGTATCGGGAATGACAGGCTCCTCAACCCAAAAGGGATCAAACTCCGAAAGTGCATGGCAGACCCGCAAGGCGGTTGGCACATCAAAGCGGCCGTGGCATTCAATCAGAATCTCCGCCATTCCTTCTGTTGCCTCCTTGACAGCGGCGATGCATTTCATTGCTTTGCGAAAATCCTCGGGCGGTAACTGACGATAGTTCTTACCGAAAGGATCCCACTTGAGGCCTCGAAAGCCTCGGGCAACGGCCGCCCGTGCCTTGTCGGCGAACTCCTCCGGTTCGCGAGCACCCGAGAACCAGCAGTTGGCGTAGCAGGGAACGCCATCGCGGCACTTCCCGCCAATAAGTTTCCACACGGGAACACCCAGAGCCTTACCCTTAATATCCCAAAGGGCCATGTCAACCGCCGACAATGCACTCATCAGCACAGCTCCACCCCGCCAATAGGCGTCACGGTAGTTCTCGTGGAGAATGGATTCGGTATCGAACGGATCCCGTCCGATGAGTGCGTGCTCCAGATCCGCAATGGCCCCTACCAGCGCATTCTCCTTGTATTCGAGAGTCCCCTCACCAATCCCATGCAGCCCTTCATCCGTCTCAACTTTCACAAACACCCAGTTCGTACGAAAGCAGTCAACGACAAATGTCCGAACGCTTCTGATCTTCATTGTTCCACCACCCGATTCTTCTTAAAAGTAAAAAAGAAAGAAACCATCATCAGTCCCGCCGCAAGTGCGTAGATAACACCCATTAGGGAAAATCCGAGCTCGAATCCGCGTACGCCGTAACGCTCCGACAACGCCCCCATGGCAATGCCCGAAAGTCCACCAAAGAAGAAAGCCGTCATTGTCAACAAGCCGACGGCCGTTGAACGATGATTCGGCAACACGACATCAAAAAGGGATGCATGAGTATTAACCTCAAAGAAGCCACGAAAAACACCATAAGCCGAAGCGGCCACCAACATCGCGGCGAACGAGGACGCGGCACCCAACCAGTAGAGCATCGGCGCACCAAGAAGTAACGCAACAATCTGAAATCCCAACCGGAAGCGCGGAAACTGGCCTACACAACGATCCGTCAAAACGCCTCCTGCAAGAATTGCCGCGAAAGCGAAGAGGTGATGCCACAGCATCACGCCACGCCCGGCCGATCCTACATCAAGGGAAAACTTCAGCGCGGCAAATTTCGGCGCCCAAAAGAGATAGGCATTGTTGACGAATACAATCGCGACAAATCCAGCCGTAGCACACAGGGCGGATGGATTACGGAAATAGGACGAAACTCCTTCCCAAATGGAAGTCTGCGAACGCGGCGAAGGAACGGACACACTCGCCGCCGGTTCATCCCGAAGGGCAAAGATAAAGAGTACGCCCAGTAGCGTCCCCGCCAAGCCAAACGCGATGAAGACATGCCGCCAGCCACCCAACCACCCAAGTGCCCAAGCGACAAGAACACCTGAAGCCATCAGCCCTACATAAAGAGCCGCCTGATGAATTGAAAGCGCCCGCGAGCGTGATTCACGGTGATGCGCGGCAATAAGTGCATAGGCACTTGGCGCATAAAAACTCTCTCCAACGCCAGTTTCAACGGATCGGAAGAAGAGTGCACCAACAAAGCCACCGACAAAACCCATACACACCGTCATCAACGACCACGCGATGAGTGAAATGGTGATAATCCACTTGCGCGAGCACCTGTCACCGACAAAACCGGCGACCACCGTCATCAGCGCGAGCGTCCAACTGAGCGTCGTATTAATCCATCCGACCTGTACATCCGTCAAGCCGAGGTCGCTCTGTATCGGAACCGTAAGAAGTCCAAACAGGGCTCGATCCGCCTGATGGAAGAAGAATGCACCCGAGAGCAGGGCGACCAGAATCCACTTATACGAACTGCCGCGCTTAGACATCGACATCCTCCGGCATGTGCTGGCACGAACAGCCCGCATCGCATGTCACGATTTCACCCGTCATATTCGCCGACTCATCGGATGCGAGAAATGCAACGACATTGGCAATGTCCATCCCCGAAGCCTCCCGTCCAAGCGGACAGTTCAATCGGCGGCGTGTCTTGATCCGTTCATCCAAGACATCCCAACGCTCCGTATAGATATAGCCGGTGCGCAGCAGTTAACTCGAATACCATGTGGCGCCAGGTCCAATGCCAGCGAACGCACCATGGAGTTGATCGCCCCCTTCGATGCACAATAGGCCGTTCGATTCCGAATGGCGCGCTGGGCCGTATTGGACGAGAGGAAGACAACCACTCCCCGGAAAGGCCCTCCAACTTCATAAGGCCTCTTCATAAAGAAACGCGTGCACGCCGCCTGCGTTACCTGAAAACCGCCGCGCACATTCGTCCCCATGACCTTTAGGATGGAGTCGGGTTCCATTTCGAGCGGGCCGCCAAGTCCAAGGCCCTGATCCGCCGCGTTATTGACAAGAATGTCCAACCGCCCGGTCTTTTGTTCAATAAGGTCCATCAACGCTGAAACCTGAGTCTTATTACCGACATCACACGCCTGCGCATAAACACCCGTCACACCCATTGTCCGTAGCGACTCAAGTCCCCTTGCCGTCGAACTTTCGGAAGATCCACACATGAACACAGTCGCGCCCTCGTCCGCAAACTTCTTCACGAGCCAAAGTCCCGTATTGCGATTTCCGCCCGTCACAAGGACGACCTTGCCCTCAAATCTTCTCATTTTCCATTCCTCCTTTCATACAGATTCTCCGCGACCTCCCGCACGGCCGTTCGCATTTCAGGATAGGGCCGGTCACAAATATCGGTCAAACCAACTTGCAGGTATTCGCCATCAAAGCGTCCCGTCGTCGCCTGATCACTGAACTGATGCCAGTGAACGCCGACAATCTGCGGATTCTCAAGAGCCGACTTGACATAGGTTTTCATCTTCTCCGCACGATCGTCCTGATTCTTCGCCTGTCGAACACCCGTTCCAAACGGACCCCGATCCGTCGCTCCAAAGTGGAATTCCCCTATGAGAACAGGGGCATCCAATTTTGCCGGCAGTCGCCAGTCGTCAATCTTCTCGCGATAGATATTGTAGCTCACCACATCACAATATTTTGCACAAGATGCCACGACCTCATCCCTCGCCCAGCCGGCAAATCGACAACCGAGGTAAAGCAAATCTGGATCGAACGCCTTGACGGTCTCCCGTGTCACACGAAAATAACGGTCGATGACGAGATTAGAGAATTGGTAGAGATCATCCTTTGCCTGAGGTGGCGGAAGTGAAATCGATGTCCTGAAGTCAAACCAGTCCGAATAGTCCGATCCCCATCTCGCATTAAGTGCAGGAATCGAACCGTATTTGCCTTTCAGCCACTCTGCGAACGCGAGTTTTGCCGGCTGACTGGGGGGCGACTGAATCGTCCACTTCGCCAAGTCGGTGCGTCCACCCCAGTTGATTTCATTATCGATGAAAAAGCCAATGCACCACTTATCGTGCGCCGCCCGCCCCTTGGCCTCAAGTGCGGTTCTTACGCCCTTCGCGAAAGACTCATCCCAGGGGTCTCGAAACTTCCACCACATCCCATGGCTACCCTCAATCGGGCGCGACTGGCATTCGATTCGTTCCGCATAGGGCGTCTGATCCATCTGACAAATCCGAGCATCACTTGAATTCGCGATCGTGTTCATGCCCCAACTGCGCAATCGACGATGACAGA
Organism: Verrucomicrobiota bacterium; assembly: GCA_050874585.1. Lineage (GTDB taxonomy): Bacteria > Verrucomicrobiota > Kiritimatiellia > RFP12 > UBA1067 > UBA1067. Next base: position 33,896 of record JBNMKZ010000005.1, read on the forward strand.
GCTCGGCGAAAATAGTGTTGTAGTCCTTGCCGTATTTGCGGAAGAGATTCGCGCTTGAGAAATCATAGACTCTCGTTTCACCTCGCGCCAGAAAGAAGGGCCACAGCAGTTCATCGCGAGTCGACCAGAACTCATCCAGCGAAAGATCCTCGAATAGACAATCCCTTGGAGCGGACGGAACACCCGTGCGAGGCGTTCCCCAATCCCCATTCATGGGTGTCATAGCCGAAGAGGCCGAAACACGGACGGGACCGAAACTCCAGAAAAGGCATCCAGCTGGGTCGACGAGCCACCATTTCCCGCTCGAATCCCTGTGCGTCCGAAAGCGTCCCGTTGCCTCCAATTTCGGACCTTTCGCCCATCCGCCAAATGCCGTTCGGTCGTTCGGTCCCGGATGTGTCGAGAGATCCACTTCCTCCTCCTCACGAGCAGACAAAAGATCCGCCGCGCTATGGGTCTTCCCTGGCCAGTCGCGCCACTTGAACTGGCCAAATGCATCAATGCACGGCAGGAAGTCCGCCGTCTTCATCCGCATCCACGATTCCGAATCTCGCGGCGGAAGAGCCTTCATCTTATTCTCAAACTGGCCTGTCCGATAAAATGAATCAACAATGTCGTAGGGGGACATCCGTTTCCAGTCACGCATCAATGGAATTGCACCCCGAGGTGCAATGACAATGGGAGAATCCCACATCGGAACCTTCTTCAATGTCATGCCATTCGCCTTCCAGACGATGTTCGTTCCAGGAATCTCAAAGACGCGCCCCGTAATCAACTCAAGCCAGACAGGCCGATTCAGTTTCTCAGGAATCTCAAGGTCTATGCACTCGAACGTGAGGCTGTCGCTCGGGCGCTGATCCGAAAACCAGTAGACACGGAGTGGACTCCCCAGACGGCTAAAGAGGTTGCAGGAAAGTTTCCGTCTGCCGAACGACACCTCAAGATGCTTCTGTGGAAGCGTCTCATCATCAAACAAGGAATAGACATTCCGCATCGCGTACCAACTTGGGCGACGATAGACGAACTCCCGCAGCGTATTCGACCGAATGAGGCCAAAGCTCTGCAGCATAAACGTGTACTGCAGGTCAATCATGGTAAAGGCACTGGAAGGAATCGAGCGTGCCGCATCGCCAACGGCGCGGCGCAAGTTCCACTTTGCCTGCGAATATTCCGTCCACTCTATTTCCGACAGGGCGTGTGCAAATTCCAACTGTCCCGGACAGCCAACCTCCCCCTGCAGTATATCAAATGACCCCGAATAACTCTTGACGAGTCGCCGAAGGGGCATGGCCATCTGCCAACCGAACTGGCCCTCGCCCGCCTCATAGGATGTATCAGGATTCGCCGCATACGGATGATAGGCAAAGAGATCCACTAGATTGAGCGCGTTCTCGCGCTTCAGTTTCTCAAGGACAACGGCATAGTCACTTTTCGACATATCCTTATTCATCGAAATGGCTGTGCAGATAATCTTTGCCGTCGGCTGAAGTTCGCGGACAAGCCGCGCCGTTTGATAGAACAGTTCAGCGTATTCGTTCGACTGCCCAAAAGGCTCGTTCCAAATCTCCCACTCGTCAACGACATCGCGATAACGCAGGACAAGTTCCTTCACATAGCGCAACCAAGCCTCCATCGCCGAAGGATTCTCAGTCACTTGTTTGACACGCATGCCAAGCCGGAAGTCGCTTCCCCAGATTGGATTGCCATAGGAAATGCAAATCCAAGGCTTAACACTCATCGCCGCGCATTCGCGAATCGGCTTGTCGAGCCAGGTAAAGTCATAGACGCCCTTCTCCTGTTCGGTCTTTGCCCATCCCGAGAAGAAACGCGCTCGTTTCACGCCAAGCATGGGGAGGAACGCCTTGTAGTTATCCCAAATTGCATAATCACGATCCAGCGTCTCACATCCAACAGACCATTTGGAGGACTTTATCTGATCGGAGGTGCGTGTCTGCAAGCGACCGATTTCAACCAGTCCCGGATTGACGGCATTCAGCCGTTGCCAGGTTACACTTCGTTTTTCCCGCTGAAGCTGATTCGTCGCCGAAACTTGAACCTTATGATCATCCCATGCATCCCATGACTTGAGTTTGGCCGCATCCTTAAAGCTGACGACATCGGCGGCGAAACATGGTGACGCGCCAATAAACAGTGCAAGAAGAGGCAAAATCCTTCCGCATTTCCACTTCATCATCGCAAGGCCCTTTCCTTCAGCGGAAACGAATCATCATTCCACGCTTCCCATAGCGCATGAACTCAGATGGTTCCAGTACACCGTTGGAGATACGAATCTCATCCATCAGGCCTGTAAAAGCCGTCTCCGTAGAAGACGACGCCCCCAGCCAAACATCCCCCATTGCATAACCATAGTTAATGGAGTCTGGTACGGTCTTCTCCCAACTTGGTTCCTCCGCAAAATCCTTATAGATTTTCACCGTTGTCCATACGCCGCCATCTGCGCGCGGCGTTTCTTCAAAGGTCGCGGCAATGTGATGCCAACGGTTGTCTCCGATGACAATACCTGTGTTGTCATTGATTGCCGCCTTGTGCGTTTCGCTCCCATTTCTCGTCGCACACCGAATCCGCAACGTGTCAACCGTCCCCTTCTCGTCCCCGAACGAGAAAGCCCATGCAGGCAAAGTACCATCGGGAGTGGAATTTGCCCGCATAATGCCCGTGTACATCGTCTGCGGGCCACTCTTCAAGAAAAACTCAACCGTAAAATTCCGCAGAAGTGCAAGATAGGGATTGCGCGAATATTTCACGACGCTTTTGGTAAATGAAAGTGCCGACTCATTACTCTTTCGGAGAATGTTGTACGCTCGATCGGTTAGCTTCCCCGTCTGATCGGTCGGTACTATCGTCGGTGCCGCTCCTCCCGAAATCGCCGCGTCCGCCGTGGCAACGGTCAAAGCACCATCACCCTCCCGTGCCACGAATGAGCCATCCTCAAATCCAACCCAGGCAACTGTTCTCACCGATGTGTCGACACATGTTGCACTCATGAAGGATTCGGGAGCAAGTGCCCTCATCGTAATGCGAACATCGTCAATGAGGCCATCAAACGAATTGCCATTATCCACACCCGCAAGACAAATGGGGGTGGTCCCGGCGACAAGTACGCCATTGTAGGTGACTTCTCCGACCTTTACCGAATCACGGAAAAGCGAGACCGTCTTCAATTCCGCATCCACCACAAGCGCGGCATGATGCCAGTTGCCATCGTTGGTGGCAACCGTATCGACAACAGTCTTGGCACCATCCTTTCCAGTCCCTGCGTAGTATTCAAGAACCGTGGCACTTAATTTACCGGCCGTTCCTCCGAATCCAAGGTTGAACTGGACATTGCTGCCGCCACGCCGCCTCACGAGCGGAATGTACTGCTTCGCCTGCTCTGTCCTGTAATAGCACTCAACGGTGAAAGACTTGTTTGTGAAATCATCTCCCGACGGCTGGAATGTCGCATAGGTCTTCTTGTCATCACTTTGCGGCAGATTCCTCAAGGCCGCGCCATTCGCCACCCCTTGCTAATCCAGAACGGATGAATAAGTTCGAACCGTGGGCACTGTTTGGCTATCTACCATTGGGTATCCACCGGACTGCACGAGAAGAACAGAAGCCCCGACACCTCGGTTCAAAGCCATCGAGTCCCTAAATGACAAGCCTTCGGGCGTCTCAAAATCGGCATGAAGCACAACATCCGTCGATTCATTGAGATTGGACAACTGGAGGAATTCCGTCGCCTTCAGAACCTGATCGGAAAGTCGCACATGTGCGAGAGAACCGCCGTAGCAACCGGCCGTCTGGGGCGTTCCCCCAAGATAAAGATCCTCCATCCCATAGGAAAGACCATCTGGCAATGAAACCGATGTCTTGTACTCATAGTCGTAGTAGGCATGGGCCTTCTTCTCTGCCGCCGAAACCACAAGCGCAATATGATGCCACTTCCCATCGTAAATGGTCGGTGTCGAAACTGTCATCGTCTGGTTGTAACTGCTGACATTTGACGCATCCGTCCCCATGGCCCCCGGCTTCGTAAAGCGAACCTGCATTTGACTTGCACTCGTGATGCGTACAGCCCAACTATCGTAGTTGACAACTGTCGCCCCCGACGATGTGCGCAACTTGCCAGGAATAACGGCGATGCAGTTCCACTGCCCCTGATCCGGCAGATTGGCCTGCTTGCGGACAAACGCCTCAAACGTGAACGTCTGAAGGTTCAACTTCCCATCCACATTCGCAATGCGCAAGGCACCCGAAGGATTTGACGATGTTGTCTTGTGGAAATAGAGCCCCAACGCACCCGACTTTCGTTCCCCCGTCTGCGGATTCCACACACCCCAACCGTCAGAGAATGCCGTCGTCCCCTGAGGGCAGGAATCACTCCCTTGAACAATGTTAGCCCCCTGCATGGAAAGCGGCCGCGCCACAAGATCTCCCACTTCACTTGGGAACACCGTCTCAACTGTCGTGCGAACACCGTCCTCAAATGCAAGCGGCCACCACCCCACCGTATCCGACCGGGCGACAGTCGTCGCCAAGACGAACGGAAGTGCACAAAGCGCGACGAGCCAAACTGATTTCTCTTGCATCTGACGAGCCTCCTTGACCATTGATACTGTTAGTTTAGCATATTCAATCCCCCGCGCGCGCTCATTTGCGCAGAAAATGTTCGGCTCATTTGCGCAGCTCTCGGCTCAATTGTGGTATAATGCGCGTCGTGAAGACAATCCTCTACCTCAAGGGCAGTGAACGGATGCCCTCCGTCCAAAAATGCAATGGGTTCATCCATGGTGCGCACGCCCATGGATGGCGTGTGCAAGCTCTGACACTGCCTCCTTCGAAATCGCCCAATCTGGAGCGGCTGCTGGCCTTTTGGAAAGCGGATGGCCTCGTCTTTGACTGCGGTAGTTTCTCGTTATTCCCCGACTTAGATGATGTTGAATCGTTTCCGACCGTCCTCCTCACAAGCCATTCAGTCGCTGGGTTCTGTTCTGTTGGGGAAGACTTGCGCAAAACGGCCGAAAGTGCAGCTCGCGAACTCTTCCAACTCGGCTTGCACCATTTCGGATTCGTCCACTTCCCCCATCTGCGCGAATGGTCCACCGAGCGAGCGCGGCACTTTTGCACTGCCGTTCGACTGAATGGCGGCACCTGTGCCACATACCAAGCCAACGACAAACTTGAAATGATGACATGGACCGATCATCTGCGGCGATGGATTCGCCGCCTACCCAAGCCCTGCGGGATCTTTGCCGCAAATGACGAGGTCTCCAATCACATCCGCGGCATTTGCGCAACTGAACGCATCTGCGTCCCAGATGAAATCGCCATCGTAGGCGTTGACAACGATGAATCCATCTGTGCGAATGTTCACCCGAATCTCTCCAGCGTCCTGGCGGACAATGAGGCGATTGGCTTTCGTGCCGCACACCTCATGGCCGAACAGTTTCTCCATCCCCGCACCCACGAATCGAAACCTCGACACTTGGCCGTTTCACCACTGATGGTTGTCCGACGCGAATCGACACGGCGAAACATCCATGCCGACGAACAGGTTCTCAGAGCAATTGAACACATCCGTGAAAACGCCTGCGCCAGTCTTCGTGCCTCGGATATCCTCAAACTCTTCAACACTTCACGACGAACGGCCGAAATGCATTTTCGTGAAGCGACGGGTCGATCCATTCTTGACGAAATCCAGCGCGTACGGATGGAACGCGCCCGTGAACTTCTTTGCGATGGTGCACGTCCCCTCAAGGTGATTGCCAATCTCTGCGGCTATACATCAGAATCATCCTTCCGGAAGGTCTATTGCGCCCACTTTGGAACACCACCTCGAAAAGGGCTTCACTCCGAAGGACATTTCTCCTAAACTCTTACACCCATCCGACTACGGCCGAACACTGCCAGCGGAAGCTTGATGGAACTCGACTCGCCGCAAGAACCGGATCTGCAGATAAGTAAAGCCTATCAAGGCAACGCCAAGAAACCACGCCATCGTCGTCGCCGTTGAGAACCGCAGGTTGTTGTAGGCCTCCTTCCAGATCTGCAGCGAAAGAACCTGCGTGGCGTCACCTGGCCCACCAAAGGTAAGAAGGAAGATTGAACCCATCCCCTGAAAGGCCGCGATAAACGCACCGACAAAGTTAATGACCATAAGAGGCGCAAGTTGCGGAAACGTCACATGCCGAAAACGACCAAGAATTCCCGCACCATCAATGGCAGCCGCCTCGTAGTAGTCCTGAGGCAAGGATCCAAGCGCGGCAATGTAGATGAGCGAACTAATGCCAGCTCCCGCCCAAACGCCCGGAAGAATGCAACAGACCATCGCCCATGAGGAATCCAGCAACCAAGACTGCCGCGCAATCCCAAACGACGCAAGAAGTTGGTTGAGAATGCCATTTTCCGTTGGATCAAACATCAGCTTCCAGAGAAGCGTGACGACCAGGGCACTCGTCAGGTGCGGCAAGAAGTACAGAAATCTAAAGAAGACCTTGCCGCGTGGAATCTCGCAGAGCATCACGGCGAGGAGGATGGGTGAGATGAATCCAAGCAAGAGTGTAATGACAACATATTCAAGCGTCCGTAACCACGCCATCCAGAACCCAGAATCCGTCGCCACGCGAATGAAGTTATCAAGCCCAGCCCATTCAGAATTCCCCACAATGCGATAGTCCTGGAAGGCCATGACGGCGCCTCTGAAAAGAGGATAATAACTCCAAACCAGTATGGACAAAATCGCCGGAGCAAGAAAGAGCCATGGGGAAAGACGCATTTTCCCTCCCGATTCTCGATCTCCCCTCTGCCGAGGAGCATTCCGGCGCATCTGCCGCCAAACAAGACCAACGCAAACGAGAATGCAGGCAAGAACAGCACCAAGGATAATCCGTGCAAAAGGACGCGCTTTCACTATGCGTGAGCGGTCGCTCTCAAACATAAGCCCTCGATTGGCATCACGCGTAATCGACTCAAGAGCCGCGCCAACATCGAAATGACGGCCTTCATCGGACAGTAAGATGCCAAGGAAGCGCCGTTGCATCAGATCGCTCGCCGCCTGCCAGAAGCCGACCCAGGGTTCCGTTACGGCCTTAATTTGCCCAGCTTCAAGATCCTCATACATCTCCCGAATACCAGCCGGCACTGACTTAAGTTCCTCCGCAAAGCCCAATCGCTCCAAGTCGCTCGGGCGGCACCACATCGCCCTTCCTTCGGCCACATTCCGCCTTGTCTCGGAATCCGCAAGCGCAGGATCGGCCAAGGCCTGCAGGCATGTATAGACGAGGTCGCGATCAGGCTTCGAACGGCGACCTGCCGAATCGCTCATCGCATAGAAATGGCGATGCGCCTGAAGGACCCGCGTTCCGCCCTCATCTGCCGCCGGGAATGGCATCAGCCCAATCCAGTCCGGTGGGAACGCAAGCGTCTCCGTCAGTCGCCTGACAAGATCCTCGCCGCCAAATACAGCGGCAATCTCACCTGAAACAAAAAGCCGTCCAACATCATCGGCAACGGAAAGCGTCGGCAATCCACGCACAACATCCAAGCGAACAAGTCCTTGAAGAAATTCAGCGGCACGCCTTGCCTCCGGGCTGTCAAACGAGGCCTCGTAGGTTCCGTTCGTATCCGTAGCCCGAATCACGTCCCCACCGGCGGACTGCACCCACGGCAAAAATCCCCACGGACGATTCTCAATCGCAAAAGCCCGACGTCCAGGCCGCGTCAATTTGATGCACCACTCCCTGAATTCACTCCATGTGCGTGGCGCTTTTTCAGCATCCATCCCCGCCTCGCGCACCAAGTCCTTTCGATAGACGATTCCATAATAGGCAATCGCCGGTGTCGGCAAGGCCCAAACATGACCATCAAGCGTCCGAACACGATCCCAAAGGTCCTTCGCCTCACCCGGCTGAACCCATTCGTCCAACGGATAGATGAAACCCTGCGAGACGTCATGTCTCAGAATGTGAAACCACACTTTGTAGATGTCGGGAGCCGTACCACCCGCAAGTGCCAGCATAAGCGCGGCACGGCCTCCAGCCCCCGGCAGGACGAGTCCACCCCACTTGACCGGATCGATCTCAGAATTCCGCCGCGCCAGATCGAGAATGCACCGTGTAGACGGCTCCTCGGGACGCTCGGGGTCATAGGAGAAAAGGAAACTGACCTCCGTTTTCGCGAAGGTCAGCAACGGCGCAAGCGCAAGAATCGCCGCGCAGAGTCTCATTCAAGGACGTCCGTCACCATACCACGGGCCACCTTGGCGGCAACGGCCGGCCCCATCAGCGCTTGCAAGACGACAAGGCCAAACAGAAGGGCCGAACCTGGCGCCTGGCCGGTGATGACATCACCATCCGCCACAACCGGGACATTCGAACTCACGCGGTCAAGACCCATGACACATGTCGGGTAACAGGTCACGTGACGGCCAGCATCCACAACCCCCGCATCCGTCAGAACGGTCGGCGCAGCGCAAATTGCGCACAGGAGCCGACCTTCCGACTTTTGACGACGAAGCCGTTCTATCACGGCGGTGGACTTCCGCAAGTTCTCCGTGCCTTCTCCGCCGCCGGGAAGGAGAATCGCATCATACGTCTCCTTCTCCGCGTCAACGAAAAGAGCATCGGCCCGCATCACTATTCCGTGCGCACTAGTGACCTCCAGACTGTCATGAATGGAGGCCGTGACAACGGATACGCCCCCTCGGCGGAGGACGTCAATTGCACTCACGGCTTCAATATCTTCAAAGCCATTGGCAAGCGGGATTAGGACGGAAACCATTTCTCGTCAATCCTTAGGCGAGATTCTTCGCTTCGTTGCACTTCATGCAACGGCCGAGAATTTCCTTCTCGTTGAGGGCCGCAATCGCCGCCTCGGCCTCAGCCCGATTGGGCATCTGAACGAAGCCAAAACCTTTCGAACGATTGTTGTAGCGGTTCGTGACAATCCGCACAGCGTTCACACGCCCAAACTTCTCAAATTCCTTGCGGAGCTGGTCATCGGTCAGTTCGTAGCTCAAGTTGCCGACATAGATCTCAACGCTGCCATCCGCAGGCGCAGGATGACGCTTCTCAAACTTCGGCTCGGCCTTGCGCACGGACGACGAACGCCCGCGGCACGAACACCCGCCCTGCTTCTTCCCACAGGAATGAAATGCCAGGCACAGAATCTTGGCGACAACGATGCCGAGAATGAATGCGACAACCGTCAGGGTGATGGCGGCACACTGGGTAGCACCCTTGAATAGGGCGAGGACTTCATTGATGCATTGCATTATATACTCTACTCTCTTTCTTCTTTGGTTAGTTGTTTCGATAGTCTCCGAGCGATTTCATCCGGCTCGGATGGCGGAGTTTCCGCAACGCCTTCGCCTCAATCTGACGAATACGTTCACGGGTAACATTGAATAACCGACCGACCTCCTCAAGGGTACGGCTGTACCCATCGGTAAGACCAAATCGGAAATCGACGACCTGACGCTCGCGATCCGTCAGCGTTCCAAGAATCTCACGGAGCCGTTCCTTCAGAAGATGACCTTCGGTCACCTCAAACGGGTTCTCGCTCGTCGAATCGGGAATGAAATCGCCATAGTGCGCATCGTCACTGTCGCCGACCTTGGACTGCAGAGAAATTGGCTGCTGGGCCATGCGACGGACGCTACGAACCTGTTCGACCGGCATTCCCATTTCTGCTGCAAGTTCAGTCTCGATTGGCTCACGCCCGAGTTTCTGAATCAGCTTCTTCTGGGTACGAACAAGCTTGTTGATCGTCTCAATCATGTGGACGGGAATGCGAATCGTACGGGCCTGGTCGGCAATTGCACGCGTCGCCGCCTGACGAATCCACCACGTCGCATACGTCGAGAACTTGTAGCCGCGCTTGTACTCGAACTTCTCCACGGCCTTCATCAGTCCGGTGTTGCCTTCCTGAATGAGGTCAAGGAACGAAAGTCCGCGGTTCATGTACTTCTTCACGATTGAAATGACGAGACGGAGGTTCGCCTCGACCATCTTCGTGCGGGCGAGCTGACCTTCTTTCAGGACGCGACGCAACTCAGAGAAGGTATCCATGAATTCCTGCGGCGGCATCCCGAAAAGGGACTCAAGCTTCTCCATCTTCTCTCGAAGGAGTTTCAGGTCACGGTCACGCTTCTTCGAGGCCTTCGCCGTCAGCAACTGGGCCTGCTTGGCCACATATTGGCGATAGGGCAGATAAATCCGCTCATCGGCCTCGGCACACAGCGTCTCCAGCACCTTTTGCTTGAAACTCATGTCGTCGAAGCACTTGCGCACAGCCTTGCGAGCATTCTGAAGCGACTTCTCCGCACCACGAACCGTCGCCGGCTGGGGGTGTTTCTTCGAAATCGTCTCAAGGTATTTCTCGCTCGCATCGCGCAGCTTTTTCTCGACATCCTTCAATTCTTTGCGGAAACCCGGAATCAAGGACATGTAGGCATCGCGGTTCTCGTCGAACTTGTCCGTCACAATCCGGTCGAAACGCTCGCTCTGCCCCTCCAGCTTGTTCAGAAGCCCGGCATACATCGGCGGCGCAAAGAGGAACCGGTTGAACATATCACGCGTCTTGACCTCGGCTTCCTCAATCGTCTTGCAGATCTCAGTCTCCTGGTCGCGCGAAAGCAAGTCAACCTGTCCCATCTGATGGAGGTACATCCGAATCGGGTCCTCAATCATTTCCGCCGCGCGTGCCTTCGGATCCGCCGTCTTGGAGTTCTTCGCCTCCATGTACTTCTTCACGTCCTCCTCACGGATGACATGCACGCCAAGAGCCTCAAGGATCTTGAGATAGCGATCGGACTGAATCGCGTCAACGATATTCTGCGGCAGGATCTGGTTCAGTTCCTCATATGTGACGTAACCACCATTCACCTCGCTACGGCGCTTGACGTCGTTGATGACATCATTCAGCTCCGTCTCGCGCAGAATCGACATCCCTTCCATCGACGGGAGGACGGCATCCACGTCGCCGGCAACCTCGTCCTCATCGGCAATCGTCGGCAGCGGCGGGGTCGGCAGGTTCGTATCAGCCTCGTCTTCCCCCTCCGGCGCATGCTCCTCCTGACGCTCAACTTCGGCAGCAAGTGAATCCGCGTCAAGAATTTCGGGGGTTTCTTCCTCCTCTTCATCTTCCGGCGGCAAATCGTCACCTATTTCAGGCAAAGCGGACTTACGCTTGCGCGGTTTCTTCTCGCAAGCCTCCAAATCGGCGGATTCCTCCGCCGACTTCTTTGCCCGTGTCGCCTTCTGAGCAGGTTTCTTACCCGTATCTTTCAACGGTTTCTTTAGTCGTGCCATTCACAGCTCCAGTATACAATCCACCCAATCTCACTTTGTCAAGTGTCTCTATATTATATCACATCCCGACCAGGCTGTGAAGTGGGGGTGCCTTTTTCCTCGTCATTCACGCTCCCATCAGGCTCAACACCCCGCCTCAAATGACGGGCGATGCGGCCAAGCGCCTCAAGCCCAACAAGCGACAGAAGCGTCGTCGCAACGGCAACCGCATATAATCCCGCCGCGACGGCCATGCCGATTCCCGCCGACACCCAAATGCCAGCCGCCGTCGTCAGCCCGTGGACGGCATGCTTCTGAACAAGGATCGCCCCCGCGCCGAGAAAACCGATTCCGCTGACGATTTGCGCGGCGACCCGCGACGGATCGCCCTCCCCATTGAACCCGTAGCGCGAAACGATGACCATCAGGGCCGCCCCAAGGGCAACCAGAAGATGCGTCCTGACCCCGGCGACCTTCGCCCGGTATTCACGCTCAGCACCAATCACCCCAGCCAAGAGCCCCGCCACAACAAGACGAACAATCAATTCCAATGTATCTGGCATTCCAAAGTCCTTTCTTCAAACAACTATTCCGTATTATAGCAGAAAAAGGCCCGGAGCTAAAATGCTCCGGGCCTGTGGGGAGTGAAATCCATTTCAGTTGCGGTATCAGAAGGCCGCCGAGGCATCGTTCACACGCTGTGCACGCTTTTCTACTGCGGCCTTGCGTGCCTCCACACGGAGTTCTTCATACTCATTTGCCGCCTCACCAAGCATCGCCTCGTCCCAGGCGACAAGGGCCGTTTCATAGTCCGGCAGAGCCTTCGCCAGGCAAACTTTCACAAACCGGCCGCCACCGATGTCAAAGATGTACATCGGACGCGTGAAACTGGCCAACCGTGCCCAAGTCCCGTAGCGCTTTTCAAGGGCCTCAATCAGGTAATGACGCTTCCACTGGGCGCAAGGGTCGATGGCATTCCGCGCACAGGCCATCACCTTAACAATGCGATGTGTCTTCGGCGTGACGTAGACATAGTAGTCATCGAAGTCCGCCAGGGGCTTCTTCGGCTCAAAGGTGGCCCTCACGAGGGCCGGCTCAGCAGAATCCTGAACGAAATTCTGAGCCTCGAACTCTTCGCCAAACGTCAGACCCATGAAGGAGTCGGCCGCCGCGTCCGCAGCCGAATCGGTCACATTCGCGCAATCGTCCGCCGGGCGTGCAACGCGCCCCGACTCGTCAATCGAGTAACTCTGCGAATATTCGCTCGTGGCGTTGACAAGCACCTTTCCATCCGAATCCATCGTCGTACGCGTTTCGCGGCGATGTTCGGTCACCATATTCCCGTTCGTCGTCACCGTTGATTCGATGAAGCGACGCGAAACCGAACCGTTCTCGTTCGTCGTCACCGTCGTCTCGGAATTCTTCGCAGACATATCCTTGCGCTCACCCGCGCAAATCGTCCCGACGATTCCGAGCGCGGCAAGAACGCAGCAGACACCTGCTGCAACTCGCACCGCCATGTTTCCGACCTTCATCCTAACGCCTCAAAATCCTTTCCGTCCCGGTGGAAGGGCCAACCTTCCCTTCCCTCCCGGAACGCCGCCATTTTACCAAATCGACATTAACGGAAGATTAAGGAAAAAAAGAAAGCCGCGGCAGAATCCGCCGCGGCTTCCCTTCATCCGACAAGTCGAATTACTTGATCTCAACTTCGGCACCAGCCTTGGTGAGCTGCTCCTTGATCTTCTCGGCGTCTTCCTTGGAAGCGCCTTCCTTGACCGTCTTCGGAGCGCCGTCGACGAGGTCCTTCGCGTCCTTGAGGCCGAGGCCCGTAATCGCGCGGATTTCCTTGATGACCGCAATCTTGTTCGCACCAGCCGCCTTGAGGACGACATCGAACTCGGTCTTCTCTTCAGCTGCGGCAGCACCGGCGGCAGGGCCAGCGACGGCAACAGCGGCAGCGGCGGAAACGCCCCACGCCTCTTCGAGAGCCTTCACGAGGTCATTGATTTCGAGAACCGTCTTGCCCGACAGCTCCTTGATGATTTCTTCGTTCGTCATTTTCTTTCTTTCCTTTTTTTCAACCGGCCGCGTGTTTCATCGTCCGGGGTGCCGCCCTATCTTTCGGTTTCCCTATCGTTCAGGCGGCTTTTACAAATCCATCCGTTAGGCCGCAGGGGTCGCTTCCGGAGCGGCCTCGCCACCTTCCTTCTTCGCCTTCTCGGAGAGCACACGGGCGAGACGCGTCGCAGGCTCCTTGAGGAGCATGAGCAACGTCGCACGGAGCTGATCCTTGCCAGGAACCTTCGAGAGAGCCTCGACCATCGCCGCATCGACAATCTTGTTGTCGTAGTCGGCGCCCTTGACCGAAGCCTTGCCAGCCGAAGCCTTCACGAACTCCATGATGGCCTTCGCCACGGCGGTCGGCTCACCCTTGCCGGTGACGACGGCCGTCGGACCCGCGAACATCGCGTTGACCTCTTCGCTCCAGCCCTTCTCCTTGGCGACCTTCGCGAGGAAGGTGTTCTTCACGACCAGAAGACGGCTGTCGAGCTTACGGAGATCCGCACGGAGCTTCGAAAACTTGGCGACATCCACGCCACCGTGGTTGATGATGAAGCAGTAGTCCGAATCCTTGACGCGGGAGACGACTTCATCGAGAATGGCAACCTTTTCAATTCTCATTTTCGATTACCTCCTTTATTCGGCATCCGCCGAGACGATCACAGGAACGCCAACGCCCATCGTGGAGGCGATAGTCATGGACTTGATGAAGACGCCCTTCACCGTAGCCGGCTTGGCCGACTGGACGGCGGAGACAATGGCCTTGATGTTGCCAACAAGTGCCGCGTCCTCGAAGCTGCGCTTTCCGGCGATGACCGCGAGGTTGCCGGTCTTGTCCATACGGAAATCGACCTTGCCACCCTTGGCTTCCTTCACCGCCGTCGCCGTATCGTCCGTCACCGTACCCGTCTTCGGGTTCGGCATCAGGCCGCGCGGGCCGAGGATACGAGCGCACTTGCGGACTTCCTTCATCGCCTCAACCGTCGCAATCGCGACGTCGAAATCGCACCAGCCCTCTTTCGTGACCTTCTCGATCAGGTCCGCCAGGCCGACGAAATCAGCGCCCGCCGCACGAGCCGCCTCGGCGGCATCGCCACCGGCGAACACGGCAACCTTGACCTGCTTGCCCGAACCGTTGGGGAGCTTGACCGTGCCGCGCACAGCCGTATCGCCCTTCGTGAGCTCCTTGCCGAGGTGGAAGTAGACGTCAATCGTCTCGTCGAACTTCGCGCCCGGGTTCGCCTTCACGAACTTGACGGCCTCATCAAGGCTAACCGCCTTCTTCGGGGCCTTCTTCAGAGCGTTGAAATACTTCTTGCCGTGCTTCATTCAACCACCTCGATTCCCATGTTGCGCGCCGTGCCTGCAATCATCTTGACCGCCTGCTCCGGATCGTCCGTGTTGAGGTCGGCCTTCTTCATCTCGACAATCTTGAGAAGCTGGGCCTTGGTGACCTTGCCAACCTTGTTCTTGTTGGGAACGCCGCTACCCTTGGCAAGTCCCGCCTCTTTCTTGAGGAGGACGGACGCCGGCGGCGACTTGAACTGAAGCGAGAAGCTACGATCCTGATAAACCGTGATAATCACGGGGATCACGAGACCGGAATCCTTCGCGGTCTTAGCATTGAACTCCTTGCAGAACTGCATGATGTTGACACCAGCAGAACCGAGCGCGGGACCCACAGGAGGTGCGGGATTCGCCGCACCGGCCGGAATCTGGAGCTTAACCACGCCAGTAACCTTCTTGGCCATTTGCCTTTTCCTTCTATTCGTGCGGCTCCTCCCGGGGATCCATCCCGGTCAAGCGGACCGCAAAACCTACCGATTATGCCTTGACCGGCTCAAAGGTCTCCTCAACGGCAACCTTCTCAACCTGCCAATACTCGGCGTCGACCTGGACCTTGCGGTTGAAGATCGAAACCTCAACCTTGAGTTTGCCCTTGTCGGGATCCACCATTGTAACCTGGCCCGTCAAACCCATGAACGCGCCATCGGTAATCTTCACCGTCTCATCAACGCTGAAAGTAACTTTCGGACGGCTCACCTCGCCCGCGCCTGCCGGCCGATCGAGGAGGATTGCGTCCACTTCGCTTTTCTTCAGCGGCGCCGGGCGCTCGCCACCCACGAACCCAATGACACCGGGGGTCTCGCGGAGGAACTGCCACGTACGCGCATAAATCGCCTTGCGTCCGTTTTCATCAACGCCCTTGGCCTCATCATAGAGGGCGAGCTCGCAGAGAAGATAGCCTGGGAAGACCTTCTTCGTCATCGTGTGCTTCTTCCCATTCTTCTTCTCGGTCACGCGCTCCGTCGGAACGACACAGCGGCCGACGAAGTCTTCCATCCGCTCAATCTTGATTCGATTGACGATTGACTTCTGGGCCTTATTCTCCTGTCCCGTCAGCGTATGCAGAACGAACCACTGCTTCTCCATTGCCAGAATCTCCCTTACGCCCCTGCGTGAACAATTTTGATGAAGAACTCAATCACCTTGTCGCAGACAAGCGTCGTCGCCGCAAGAATGAAAATGAAAGAAATGACGACCAGCGTGGACTCCCAGAGTTCACGCTTCTGCGGCCAAGTCACACGCTTCGCTTCAGCCGAAACGCCGCCGAGATACTCCTTCGCCTTCTTAAAGAAACTCATTTCCATTCTCCGGTTGGCAGGGTAGGAGGGAATCGAACCCCCATAGGCGGTTTTGGAGACCGCTGCACTGCCATTGTGCTACTACCCTATGAAATGCATTTACTTCGTCTCTTTGTGAGTCGTGCGCTTACGGCAATGCGGGCAGAACTTCACCTTCTCAAGACGCTCGGTCATCGTCTTCTTGTTCCGGGTCGTCGTATAGTTGCGGTTCTTGCACTCACTGCAAGCCAAAATCGCGAGATCACGCATTTTCTTTTTCCTTCAGTATTCGTGTGAGGACTGAGCCCGCCCGCCGCCCCGGTCGGCCACTTCCGGCCGGACCTGACGGGCAGGCATCCCACAGAAGACTTGCTTGTGATTACTTGATCACCTTCGAAACCGTGCCGGCGCCGACCGTGCGGCCACCTTCGCGGATAGCGAAGCGCATCTTCTCCTCAAGAGCAACCGGAGCGATCAGCTTCACGGTGATCTCGACATTGTCACCAGGCATCACCATCTCCACGCCTTCGGGGAGCTGGATGTCGCCCGTCACGTCCGTCGTGCGGATGTAGAACTGGGGACGATAGCCCTTCATGAACGCGGTGTGACGGCCACCCTCTTCCTTCGTGAGGACGTAGACCTGACCCGAGAACTCGGTGTGCGGGGTGATGGAACCCGGCTTCGCGAGAACCTGACCACGGGCAACGTCTTCCTTCTTCGTGCCGCGGAGAAGCGTACCGATGTTGTCGCCAGCCTGACCCTGATCGAGGAGCTTGCGGAACATCTCAACGCCCGTGACGGCCGTCTTCTGCGTCGGCTTGAGACCGACGATTTCGACATCGTCACCAACCTTGACAACGCCACGCTCAACACGGCCGGTGACGACCGTACCACGACCTTCGATCGAGAAGATGTCCTCAATCGGCATCAGGAAGGGCTTGTCGAGTTCACGCTGGGGCTCAGGGATGTAGGTATCGAGAGCGTTCATGAGCTCGTCGATGCACTTGCAAGCCGGATCGTCCTTGCTCGTCGCCTGGGTGGCCGGATAGGCCGCGCCGCGAATCACAGGGGCATTGTCGCCATCGTAGTCGTACTTGGAAAGGAGCTCACGAACCTCCATCTCGACGAGGTCGAGCATCTCGGGATCGTCAACGAGGTCGCACTTGTTGAGGAAGACGACAATCTTCGGAACGCCGACCTGACGGGCGAGCAGCACGTGCTCACGGGTCTGCGGCATCGGGCCGTCAACGGCCGAGACGACGAGAATCGCGCCATCCATCTGCGCCGCGCCGGTAATCATGTTCTTGACGTAGTCGGCGTGGCCGGGGCAGTCGACGTGCGCATAGTGACGGTTCTCGGTCGAATACTCGACGTGCGAGGACGCAATCGTCAGAATCTTGGTCGCGTCACGACGGCCGGCGGACTCGGATGCCTTGGCGACCTGGTCGTACTTGATCTCTTCGCAGAGGCCCTTGAGGGACTGGACGTGCGTAATGGCGGCCGTAAGAGTGGTCTTACCGTGGTCGACGTGGCCGATGGTGCCGACGTTCACGTGCGGCTTTCCGCCGCGTTCGAATGTTTCCTTAGCCATTTTCTTGACTCCTGTGAGTTGTTTCTTGTCTTCTATCTTTCTCCTTCCCAAATGGAGCCACCTAGCGGAATCGAACCGCCGACCTCTTCCTTACCAAGGAAGTGCTCTACCTACTGAGCTAAAGTGGCCTCTTTCGGGTTGGAAACTCGGATAGTATACCAAATTTACACCCCGAAATGCAAGGGGATGTCGAATATTTTGCTATCCGCCCAAAAATGTCACTTTCTTTCGCAAATTATGGATTAGCCGCAGGCGTTCAACTCTCCAACGAAACGGCCGCTCCCATTTCGCGGCAAAACCACGCGGGATTCCCGTCACCGGCGCGCCCCGTCCGTCCGCCGTCCGCGTCAGTTTCGAATGTAGGCGCGGAAGAACGCCCCATCCGCACCCCCCGGACTGCCGCGCCAGACGTACTCATCGCCATCCCGCGACACGGATGCCGCAGCGAGCGGACGCCAGCCCGCCGACAAACTGCCGCTGCACTCGACCACAAGCCGCGAAACATCAGGCAAGTCGCCCGAAAAGCGTACGACGGCAATCCCGTTCTCAACCGAAAACCCCCGTATGGAAAAGACGGACGACGCATCCGTCGGACTTGAACCCGCCAAATACTCCTGCCAGGCAACAAGCCCATCCCCGTCCACATCCAGGTCGGGATTCCAGGCCAGCCCGTATCGGGCGTACCATGTGGACGGCACCTGTACGGCCAAAGCCGAGGCGGACGCGATTTTAAAGGCAGGCTCACCCTTCGTCAGAAGCAGGTCGTCCAACGCCACGTCGCCCTCGAATTCAATCTTCTCAAGGCTTCTCTTGCCCCCCTTGAGAGCCAAGGTTCCACACGGCTGTCCATCAATCCAGACGGAGCAAGTCGGCACCGATGCCGCGTAGTCGAAGTCCACCGCGATGCGCACCCACTCGTCCTCCTGAAAAATGCGCGGGGAGAGCGTTGTCCATCCGACCAATCCGTCCTCACCAACCCGGCCGAAGACGAGCCGCCCCTCCGGGCTGGCCACAATCGTCCCCTGGCCCACATCATCCGTTGTGGGCCACTCCTCAAGCCGAACGACCTGCACCATCATGTCCACCTGCTGCCGCGTGGTGGACGCAACCGCCGGGCACTCCCGCTCGGCGGAATCCCAGACCTTGAGGACACGCGTATGCGTCTCGCGTTGCATGGGATGGCCCGGGGGCGTTGCGGGCGAATAGTCCGCCGCGATTGTCACGCCCGCCCCGCGCCATCCGTCCAGTGCGGCGGCCTCGGTCCCGACGGGCTGCCGCTCAAACGAATCTGCCGCGAGCACCGGCGTTTCAGCCACCTCCGACTGGATGTTCCACGTCAACTTGTCATCGTTCGAGACGACAAATGACATTGAAGGACCTTCTCCTTCCGAAGGCGAATGCGCGGGCAGACGCCACTGCACGCTTGTCGCCCGCATCGCCCCATTGTTCGTGTAGGACACCGGATCGATTCCATCCCCAAAGAGTGCCACGCTGACGCGGTCGCCCGTCAGGAAACGATAGTTCGAACCTTCCACCGTCGCCCGCCCGAGGGCCGGCGTTCCGAAGTCCAGCGTCCGCACATCCAGCCCGGACAACACGAGCGGAATGAAGACGGAGTCCGTCTTCCCGTCGCCCGAATCCGTCAGCGTCAGAATTCCGCACTTGCCCTCGGCCAGCCGTGGACCGAGGCAAAGTCCCTCCACGTTCGACCAAAAAGTCTTGTGCTCACCCGGCCAAGCCGAAAAAAGATGAACTTTCTCCACGGCTTTCCAGTCGGATGCCACCCGCAGGCCATCCGTCAGGGACTGGACGTCCGTCGCCTGGGCCAACGCGGCAGGCGTGACCTGGTAGATGGAGAAGAAGAAGTCCGCCCTTAGAGCCGAACCGTCCTTTGAACTCAGTTCGCGCTCAAGTACCAGAAGCGAGCCGTCCGGCAGGGCGCACAAGTCCGAAACGCCGCGACGACTGTTGTTCCCGTAGGCCTTCGGATAATGCCACTTGTCTGTCGTGTAGGCATACATGGCCGCCAATTCCCACTGTGACCGAATCGTCCGCCGGGTGAACTTGACGAGCCGAACCGTCGTCCCGGCCGAGGGGGACGATCTCTCGCCGTCCACCGTGAGCGCCTCCTCGTTTGCCGTCCACATCGTCAGGCCATCTCCCGAAATCGTCAGCGACTCAAGACCGTAGTTGCTAACGTTCCTCATCATGACGGGCGGCAGTTCCAGCCGCTGAAGTGCCGCGCCGCCCGTTGGCGCAAATTCGAGAATTGCCCCCAGCCCCTCGTCGGCCACCCACAGGTTGCCACTCGCTGGATCGTAGGCAACGCCCTCAAGGTCGCCCGTGCCATTCAGGGGAATCCGCTCCCCAACGGAACAGCTGGCAATCGACAACCCGTCCGCCGCGAGTGCAATCGTCGCACGGTACAGGCCGCACTCGGCTCCATTATCCGCCACGACATAATAGTCGTCCCCGCCAGCATGGGTGATGCCGCTCAGGCCCCTCGGGGCATCGTCCGGCCGATTCTTGTATTTTCCGAATTCAAGCGCAAGATCCGCGAAGGCCGAAGCCGCCGCCAGCAGACAACTTGACACAATTAGGCCACTCATTCTTCTCATCTCGTTCCTTTCGCGTTCCCAACGGAATTCCGCCAGACAACGATTGCGCAAACTTGCCGAATATTATAGCCGATTCTCGTTTCCCCGACAATTGCAAATCTCACCGGGGAAAATGGCACGGGCGAAAGGCATCCGCTGGGCACCAGACAAGCATCCCCCGGCAAGGATGTCCGTTCTCGCCGCGAACGGCAAAAGGACGCACACAAAATCTGATGCCCATCGGAAGGAAACTTACTCCTGAGTAACTTTGGACTTACTGGGCAGTAAGTTTGGATTTACTGCCCAGTAAGTCTTCGTCTGATGCGCATCAGAATCTTCCGGAATGCCGAGGACACCCTTCCGAGATGGTGAGCCGCACCTTTCCGCATGCCGAGGCGGCTTTTCCATCATGCCCGAAAGTGCCGCGCAAGACGGGCACGCGCAGAGTCTCCTTTGCCGAAAATAAACACATTTCGCCGCGATTCGAGCAGAATCACTCCTGTTCAACCGCCCGCGCAAGGGCCGTCCACGCCGCG
Source organism: Verrucomicrobiota bacterium (assembly GCA_050874585.1). Classification (GTDB taxonomy): domain Bacteria; phylum Verrucomicrobiota; class Kiritimatiellia; order RFP12; family UBA1067; genus UBA1067. The sequence goes on from JBNMKZ010000005.1 coordinate 54,599, forward strand.
TCCACGCGGCACTCCGAAAAGATTTTCAAGAATTTTCCGAAATGCACCCAACCTTTTTGCGGCTCCCCCTGTATTGGTAGTTGAAGACGGTGAAAGCCGGCTGCCGATGGATTGAGCGGACTACCTCACCGCTCCCCTCTCGGGAACAGTCCATCGGCGGCGACACTCCTCAGTTTTTTCAGCTCTTCCGCCCCCACGCGGAAGAGTTCTTTTATATATATAAGGAAAGAAGGATGCCCCAAAGGCATCCTTCTTCATTTTTGCCGCGCCCATTGGGCGGACACTATTCCGCGTCAAGTTGGGTCGTCCAGTTGACGTCATACTCCGCCGCACGGTAGGTCTTGCCGGCGCAGTCGACGACACCGACGAATGTGCAGGAACCCGCCACACCCTGTCCGCCGGGTTTAATCCAAAAGAGCGCCAGATACTGCCGATAGTTCGTCTTGTCGTAGACCGGATTGTACGGGGCTTCGCCAAGCCCCAGCTGGTTGCGGACGCACTCCGCGTTCTTGCCGATACCGAACGCCAGCAGTTTCGGGGACGGGGTCTTTTTGCCGCGTGAGGCCTTCGCCTCAACGAGGCTCTTCGCATAGGCCTCCGTCGGGGCACTGTTCGTCAGCCCGAGGTCGTATCCAAGGTCCTTGTAGATAGAGGATGTAGGAATGACCACCGCCACCGGCGTACCGTTCGTGACATAGGCGGGATAGAATGCGCTCATGTCCGGACGAAAGCCAGGGCCGCCGCCCTGAATCTCAAGTCCATCCCGCGAGCAGGCGATGCCCGTCCCGTTGTAGTTCTCGATAACCGCCGTGCAATAACCGCCGCGTGAAGAGCCGTAGGCCTGCGCCGTGGAGGGGTTGTGGTAGTAGAGCGTCGTAATGCCGGCGTTCTTGAGCAACGCGACCTCCGTCTCCGTCAGGTAGTAGATGCCGAGGGATGAATAAAGCCCCGTCGTGCGCATCCCCTTATTCTTCTCCATCGCCTCCACGAGTTCGGGCGTACGGCCGCTTCCCTCGCCATTGGCGTTCAATATCGCCTGGAGAACCTTCCAGGAACCGTCGTAGATGCCCAAGCCCCCATTCACCGTCCGCGCATCACAGGCCGTCTGCGACCAGGTGCCGAAGTCGACTCTACCCTCGGATCCGAGACGGACACCATCCGCCGACACGTCAATGAGCGAATCAAAACCCTTGAACCGTTCGGCCGTGCCCTGCTCGACATGAATGGCATCGTAAGTGGCAAGCGCGTGGTAAATGCGCTTGATGTTCGCAAGATTCATCTTTTTCGCCTGAATCTCACGGATGTTCCCATAGTTATGAATCCCGATGACCGCCACAAAGGCAAGAATCGCGATTACGATAATCAGTTCAATCAGTGTAAAACCACGCCGTCCTTCCGTCTTCATGGAATCGAATGCCTCCTCTTGATGAGTCATAGTTACCTACCTGCCTTTTTGAACGCCGCGTACGGTCCGGCGGTTCACCCGTTTGCCTTCCGCCAGTTTCTACAGTTCCTTGACGATCTGCTGGGCCGCCCGGACGGTGTTGCCTTCGCCATCCAGCACGCCAACGAACTCCGGCACAACCGACGCGGCCCCCGAGACCGTCCGTAACCTGAACAACAGGACATACCGACGATAGTAGTGCTTCGGCATAAAGGTGCCGAACGGCGCGGCATCCAGCCCCGCCCGAACGTTGCCGACAATCGTCGCCTCGTCCCCCAAACCGAAAGCCACAATCGGTCCGCCCGTCAAGGCGACATCTTCCTTCGCCTCGCTGTCCGAATATTCCGCGTCCGTCTCGTATCGCGCCAGCAGATCCTGTCCGCAGGCGCGGTAGATGGCGCGGCCGCGATTCGTCTTCGGATTGATGGCGGCGACATACATCTCGTTCGTCAGATTGCGGATAACGCAGGCGGACTGCTCGGGGTCGAGTCCGTTGCGCACGGTCGGGATGCCGCCGTCATCCCCGATGCCGTAGAGACGGTACGCCGTCTGCGCCTCCTCATCCGCCAAATTGGCGTAAAGGTCGTGAAAGGCGAGGTGCCGCAACCCGAGCCGAAGAACCAGGCCCTCGACTTCCACCCGGCTAAGCGAATAAAGGCACAGGACATCCGTCAGGTTAGGCGAAAGCCCCCGATTGCGTTCGGCAACCGCTTCGGGCGGTGGCGTGCCAAGGTCAGTCGGCCCACGGTAGAACCCACCCGAAACCAAGTTCGTGACGATTGTCGCGCCAAACCCGTCACCAGCCCCGCGCTCGATTCCTCCGACCCGCGCTCCAAGAAGCGCGTCCAGGCGATTCAGGCGATTGCCCTCAATTGAAAGGAATCCCTCAACGCCGCGTTCGACCGCCTTCTGATTGGCAATCGACACCCGTCGGGCGGAGGACTCCTTGAGTCCGCCGACCTTGTTGACGGCCAAGGTTGAGATAATGGCGATGATGGCGATGACCATCAGCAGTTCAATAAGCGTAAATGCCTTCTTCATCTAATCCTCTCTTTCTTTTCGAATACCCGTCACTTGACAATGTTGGTGATGTCATCGAGAACATTCCGCTCGGGCGCCGAACCATCATCCTTCTTGAAGATGCCCATATTGGGTCGACCGTCGGCCGTCGGGTGCGCCGACAGTGCCTTCAACAGCTCTTCCGAGATGCGCCCGCCTTCATAGGGCGTTGAAATGACGTGCGGCCGAATGAGCACGATGAGTTCCGTCCGTTGCTTGCCCTTCTCGGTGCCGCGGAAGAGCCATCCCAGCAAGGGAATCGACCCCAGAATGGGCGTTCGTGTGTAAATTTCCTTTTCCGTCTCGCGGATAAGGCCGCCAGCCATCACCGTCATGCCGTCCTTGGCGACGAACGTGCCCGTGAGGGAACGCGAGTAGACGACATCCACTGCCGTTTGGGCCACCGGCTCAACGCTCCCGGATGTGTAAATTGGAATCTTGCCGCCATTTTCCTGTACTTCCGAATTCTCCTGCAGGAGCCTCAAAGTCACCGTCTTGTCGGAATTGATGTTCGGCGTAATCAGTAGCATCGTGCCGACATCCTGATACTCGAACTCTGTCGCCGGCGCCGTCACGGTCTGCCGTTCGCCAATGACGACCTGACCGGAAATGCCCTTGACAATCGGATGCTCGTGGCCGTCGAAGATGCGGGAGACCTCGTTGTTGGCGACCAAAAGCGTTGGCGTGGCAAGCGTCTTGACCTTGCCATCCTTCTGGAGCAGCTGAATGCGTGCGGCGATGTTGCGGCTTACGACCTGGAAGCTCATCGCCCCCGCAATCGTCGGCTCCGAGGCAACGGGCGAGAACCCAGGGAAGCCAGCCAGCACATTGTTCGCCGGATAGACCTGGTTGCCGTTGGCATCCGTCCCCGAAACCGTCAGGTTCTTCTCTCGATTGAAGCTGTAGCTGAACTCCGCCTCGTAATCGTCCGTAATGTCCAGTTCGAGGACCTTGACCTCCATCAGAACCATCGGTGTCGGAACGTCCAGCTTCTTCACGAGCGACCGAATCTCGTCCATCACGCGGACATCACTCGTCCGTACGACGAGCATATTGTTCTTGCGCGACAGCGTCACGAAAATATTCGCCGAACCAGGATGAGAGAGACCGTAGACTTCGTCAAACTCATTCGTCGCTCCCGTCTGATAGGCCGACTCAAGGCGCTTTGCATCCGCCGTCGTCAGAATGTTGTTCAACGAGTTGAACCGCCGCCGCGCACGCGGATTGATCTGGTCCCATTGCGAAAGACGCGAAAACGCATTGCCGCGGCTGAACGAGAATGTTCCAGACCCCGTGCGGGAGCTGGTGGACGAGGCCCGCGTCGTGTTCATCTCAAGGAAGGTCGACCCGCCGTTCTCATCCAGCACGCGGAAGCGGCGGAACCGCCGCGAGAGATCGTTTTCATCGTCCTCATCCAGTTCTTCCTCTCCAAGCGAAAGGAGCGTACGGTCTGGATAGAGTCCATAGATGACGCTGGCGACCTCGATGACATTCGGATAGAGAAGCGTAAATGTCTCCGTCGCCTCCTCGCGAAAGGACGTCAAGTTGTCGTTATACTCCTTCATCGTCGTAATGCGGATGACGGACCCATTCGGCTCGCGGCGGAACCAAAGTCCCGTTGCGCGGCAGATTTCCTCGACCGCCGCATCCGCCGAGACATTGCGCAGAAAGATCGAGACCGTCTTGTCGGCGGTTGCGTCGGAGGCGGAAATGTTCACGCCCGCCTGGTCCGCCACCAGGCGCATCAGCAAGCCGATGGGAACGGATTCGCATTCCAGGTAACGGATAAATTCAGTTGGTGCATTCGTGGGAGCCGCGAGCGGCGAATAAGTTCCAGCAAGGAAGAACCCGTTCGTACCCGATGCCGAGGCGAGTTCGACCCCTCTCACCGTTACCGATCGAATGTCCACATCAAGGCGTACGCCGTTCACCGTTTCCGGCAGAACGCTCCCCTGCCGGACAATGGTCGCCTGCTCGGGGCTTCGTCCAACGAGAGCCACGCCCTCGTCTCCACGCCCAATGACCAGGGCATGAAGCCTCATCGCATCCGAGCCAGCCAGTTCCCGCGTCAGGTGTTCGGCCATCGCCTCCACGGGACGAGTCGGATCGGACGATTCCGCAGAAAGTCCCGCCATTCCAAGCAGGCACGCCATCGCGAACAACCCAAACCGACCAATTTTCTGTCTTTTCCGTTCCATCCGTTTCTCCTCTTCTCAATTCGTTCCGGCCATGGCAAACAGGGCCATGAAAAACGCCACGTACACAAAGCCGACGATGCCACCCGTAATGCAGATTGTCACGGGTTCGATGAGCAATCCAAAGCGTTTCACCGCAAGCGCAAGCAGCATCTCATGGAATCGCGCCGTCTCGCCAAAGATCTCGGGCAATGTTCCCGTCACCTCACCGACGGCCGCCATCCGCCGCAGCATCGGCGTAAACTCGACGGCCGGGCTGAGACTGTCGGCAAGCGTTCCGCCGCGCAGGACAATTTCATGCGCCGTCTCAATGCGCCGCCTGAACCGGCGATTGGACATGAGCCGCGCACCCGTCGTCAGCGAATCAAGAAGCGTCATGCCCGACTCGGTCATCATCTGCATCGACCGCGCAAAAAGTGCCGTCCCGGCCAGCCGAAGAATTCGCCCTGTCACCGGCAGACGCAGAAGAAAGGCATCCTCCATTTCGCGTCCGCCGCGCAGTAGACGCAGAAGTGCCCAACCACCCAAGATGCCGCCCACGGCAATCAGAATCGTGATGCCATGGACATTCACCCAATCGGAGACATCTACCAGCAGCTGGGTCATCGCCGGAAGTGCCGCGCCGCCCGACACAAGAAATTCCGCAACCTTCGGTATCACGGCAATCACGAGATATGCGCTGACACCAATCGCCATCAGCACGGCAATAATTGGATAGACCAGCGCATTCACAACAGACGAACGGAGATTTCGCCGCGCCTCCAACTGATCCGCCGCACGGGTAATCGCATACTCAAGTTCACCCGACCGCTCCCCTACCTCACCAAGGCGGATGACTATTTCGGGGAAACGCCCTTTCCCCTCCGAGAGCGCCTCCGCAAACGAATGCCCGTGGATAATCGACTCCCGGACTCGCCTCCATGTCCGCCGCGCACGAGGCGATGCCGACTGCTCCTCAACCGTTGAAAGCGCACTGACCAGCGTCACGCCGCTACGCAGCATGGCGGCCAACTGCCGCAGTCCCATTTCGATGTCAAAGGTCGTCATCGGCTTCAGCCATGACCAGTGCCACGGGCCGGGCAGGCCGTCTGAATCGGAAACCGTTTCAACACCGATGACGAGCAGTCGCTCCGCCCTGAGGCTTTCCATAAGGGCCGTGCGGGAATCCGCCTCACGCGAATCCGTCCGCGTGAGACCAGCAGAATCTCGTACTCGAACCCTGAAGCGCATCAGTCGCCCACCGCCTTGATGACTTCCGCAATGGATGTCACCCCTTCCAAAACCTTTGTCTGCGCATCCATTCGCATAGGAAGGAACTCCTGCTCGCCCATGGCTGGCTCATACAGTTCAAAGAGTCCGATGCGCCCGACATAACCGCGACCACCGCAATCCACGCATCCCCGCGCACGAAAAAGGCGCATCCCCGGTGTGCGATTCAATCCCAGGGCAACGAGTTCGGCATCGGTCGGTTCGTAGGCTTCGCGGCACTTCGGACACAGCCGACGAACAAGCCGCTGAGCCACCGAAAGTCTGAGCGTCGCTGCGGCCAGGCTCGGGTCAAGCCCCATGTCGACAAGTCGCGTCACCGTGGACTTCGCGTCATTCGTATGGAGCGTCGAGAGAACCAGGTGTCCGGTCAGTGCCGCCTTGACGGCGGCATCAAGCGAGTCTGAATCGCGAACTTCACCAATCATGACGACATCGGGATCATGCCGGAGGAGCGACTTTAACGCCTTGGCGAAATTGACCTTGTCGGCGGAATCGACCTCGGCCTGCGCAACACCCGCAATCTCATACTCAATCGGGTCCTCCACCGTAATGATATTCAGCGAATCCCGCTTCATAAGCTCATTGATTGCCGCATAGAGCGTCGTCGTCTTTCCGCTCCCCGTCGGGCCTGTCAGCAGAACAAGGCCAAACGGTCGGCGAAGCACCTTGTCAAAGAGGGCGCGATCGTATGCGGACATCCCGAGATCATCCATCGACAGCCGCCGTCCACCAACTTCCAGCAGACGGAGCGTGATGCGCTCACCATGCCTAACGGGAAGCGTCGCCATTCGGATGTCGAGCGGCGGTTGATTAAAGGCCCCAATCCCAGACGGTCGCCAGGTAAATCCACCATCCTGCGGCGCCCGACGCTCGGCGATGTCAAGCGACGAAAGAACCTTCAGTCGGCTCGTCAACGAACTTTGCATGGACGCCGGAACGCGTAGGACTTCCTCCAATTCCCCATCAATACGAAACCGAACGCGCACCGAGTCGGCAAGCGGGTCGATATGCACATCCGAGGCATGAAGGAATAGGCCCGCCCGAAGAATCCGATCGACGAGTTGAACGCTGTCTGTCAGCGTCTCGGCGTGTGCAAGGAGCTGTTCAGCTGAAAGCATGGCGGATGCGCTCCTTCAACTGTTCCGGATTCTTCGAATTGGCGAGTGCCGTGCGCTCGTCAATCAGGCCCGATACGCACAGCGCACACAGGGACTGGTCCATCGTCTTCATGCCGACGGCCGCCCCCGTCTCAATCTGTGAATAAAGTTGGGGTGTCCGCCCCGTGGCAATCAAATTGCCGACGGCCGGCGTATTGACGAGAAGTTCGCAGGCGAGGCAACGGCCTGAGCCATCCTGCCGCGCCAGGAGCCGTTGCGCAAAAATGCCGCGCAAGACGAGTGCCAACTGGCGACGGATGCTATTCTGCTCGTCGGATGGGAAGACCGAGACAAGCCGCTCAACCGCCCCGGCACAGTCCCCCGCATGAAGAGTTGTAAAGACTAGATGCCCCGTCTCCGCCGCCCGAAGGGCCGTGCGAATCGTATCCAGGTCTCGAATCTCACCGACGAGAATGACATCCGGATCCTGTCGAAGCGATTCGACGAGCGCAGCATTGAAACTCCGCGCATCTCGCCCGACCTGTCGCTGACTGATGAAACACCGCGCCGGCTTGTGAACGTACTCAATCGGATCCTCGATCGTAATCACGTGTCCATAGCGCGTACTGTTGATTCGGTCAAGCACCGTCGCCAGCGTCGTGGACTTGCCACTACCCGTCGCGCCCGTAACGACGACAAGCCCATTGAGTTCGGAACAGAAGTCCTCAAGGCGACGCGGCAATCCCAGCTCCGCGAATGACCTGAACTTCGAATCTAACCGCCGAAGGGCAATCGCGTGCCGCGACGACTCGCAGAAGATGTTGAACCGGTAGCGAATGCCAGCCGGACTGGTCAGTGCGCCATCCAGCGCACCTTCCCGATTTAGCAGGAGACGGACTTTCTCCGTGCCATCCGGGCAGCCAATCGGCAATGTCCATAGCCCGAGCTCCATCACCAGCGCGTCAACCGCCCGCATATCGTATGCACTCAGCCCCCCCCTCTCGACCAAACTGCCGCGAATGCGGAAGCGCGGACGCTGCCCCACCATCAAGTGAATGTCACTCGCCTCGAACTCCTCGCCCAACGCCAGCAAATTCTTCAATTGTTCACTCATTCCCATTTTCCAACACCCCTCCCTTCAAAGCCAAATGGACAAGTTCCACCGCCCACGCGACCCCTCCGTCATTTCAAGACGCTCCGGCACAACCGCCATTTTCAGGATCTCGAACCGTTCAAGGGCCTTCACGACCTGCGGGTAGCGTCCCTCAACGGAAAAGACTCGGAGGATCGGTTGCTCACAGGCTCCCGCCGCCTTCAGTCGTTCGCCGCCAATGGACGCGTGGGCATCGCCTGCCCAGGACAATCCTTCGCCGCGCTCCTCCACTGAGCTGGAAGTGACGGACGTGACGAGCAGCCCGCTCGCCCGAAGGACTGACAAAACGCCGCGCTCGCGCTCGGCCTGCGGAACCCCACCGACCGTTCTGACCTGAACGGTTGGTGGCGGCATCTTTCGCTCGGCCGCAAGCTCCTCCTCCGCGCTCGCCAATTCCCGGCGGGCCTTCGCCATCTCAAACGCGAAGTTTTCTTCTGAAACAAGCGTTGCCTGCCGCCGCTCAAGTTCACCGATGCGACGCACGGCATCCGTACGCCACCCAAACCAATAAACTGCCGCGACCGCAAGCGGGAACGCCACGGCAAGAAAAACCAAGTCTTTTGTCCTGACTTCAATCATGGTTCAGCACACATTCAAATGTTGTCAATGGGCCTGTGCCGTGCGCGGCAATCGGCCCCGGCTCAAGAATCCATCCGCAAGCCGCGCCCCGCGTTGACAGGATGGACATCGTCTCTGCGGCGGCATCGGCCGAAAGTGCCGCCGCTCGAAGCACCATCTGCCGCGGGCCTCCAGCCATCGACTCCACAACTGCCCGCTCACCACAAGCCGTTGCAATTTCCATCAGAATCTCGCGATAGGCCGAACGCAATTGCGCCACTTCGTCCTGAGCCCGCTCCATGGCTTGTCTCCCCGAGCGGATGAGCCGGGCCTCCTCGCGTTTCTGCCGCGCCGCCGTGCGAATGCCACTAACCTGCGAATCAAGAATCCCCTGCCGCGCAACAATCCGCCCGAGGCGGCTCCGATTCCAGGACTGCCATGCAAAATCCGCGCCCACGAGCAGAAGGACGAGTGCGCCAACAACCAGGGCTGGCCTCAGCCAACGCCCAAAATCGCCGCGTCCAACGCGCCGCCCCACCCGCCGACGCACGACGACGTCATAAACCCGCACGGATGGGTCGTCCTCTTCGACTGGCTCATATCTGACCTCTGCCACATCCGCCGTGATACCCGAAAACGGCTCAACCTCATAGGCAAGTGCCGCCGCCAATTCATCTGGGCGAAGTCCCTCGACCTGTACGGCCGCCAACCGCACCCGCTGGCGAAAGGCCTGCGGATCGTTCATGATGTCGTCTTTCTCTCGCTCTTTCGTCATGGGAGTGGAATCTGAATAAAGTTATCACCCGGGCGAACAACGACCGCGCGCGCAACGCCCGTAATGCTGTCCTTGAGAATGCGAAGACCCGGTGTCAGGCCTGAGAATATGGCCGGGGTCGGATAACTCACCTCGGCAACAGCTCCCGTGATAAGTCCATCAGCGGGGCCATACCACCTATATGAAATGGTGGAATATGAATTTGTTCCAAGCGGAACACCACTGACAATCAGGCGACTCTGCGCCCCACCCGATGGAATCAGCGACAGCACCCGCCGATCCGCCACACGTGAGAAAGCCCCATACTGCGCAACCGCCACCGCCGCATTGTTGCTCTCGACAACACGCTCCAAGCCCGTCTCATCCCTCACCAAGAACTCATTGCCCCATGGATCAAGCAGCCGGGATTTCCCGAAGGGAATCCGCAAATACGGACCGCGCCATCCACTCGGAACATACACGCTCAAATCTGCCAGCGACTTCGCCCCGACAACAAGATTTTCAGCCCGTGCCTGCACGATGGAAAATGGGCGAGCATTTGCTGGGCAAGTCCACAATTCCGAGAGCGAATTCGTCTCAAACGCACGCGGCATCCGCCCCATGTCTGCCAAAAAACCAGTCGGTTCCTGTCCCGAAACACCTGGAGCATAAATACTCGCCTGAATGGACTCCAGTTGACGATTGGCCTCGGACACCAAGCGGTCATCACGAAGCCGACCAAACTCCCGCACGGCCAAGTGCGTCAAGAGCGCGAGAATGCCCAAAACAACCACCAGTTCAATGAGGGTGAAGGCCCGACTCACGGTTCACCTCCCTCATCAATGTCGTTGCGCGAAAGGAAAAGGACAAGATCGTCCCCCCGTGCCGAACGATCATCACCATCAATCAGGCCAGCCTGCCGAACCAGGCGACGCCTGCGCTCACCCCACGACGTCGCCCACCAGTTCGTACCGTTCGCCCCAAAACAAGGCGTATCAAGCCGTCCATCCGGGCCCGCCGAAACAAGCCGCGCATACCGAAAACGGACCTCTTCGGGCAAATTTGTGCTGACGCCCCTGAACGCCTGGGGCGGCGGAACCTGCAGGACATAAGGATTTCCCCACGGATCCAAAAGGGCGGGTTCGCCCGGAAAGCCATAGATAGAGCATCCCTTTCGCCCCACAAGAAAATCCTGCGGTACGCTCAACCGCGTCAGCTCCGGGAAAAAGCCCCGCGCACCAAAGGACACGTCGCCCTCAAAACGAATGTCATCCGCCTGCGGGAACACCTCAGCCTGGCCTTTAACATAAGGCCCACGCCACCCACGCCCAGTCGCCGCACTCCAACGAACGAACACATCCGACCGAGCACACCCTCGATTCGGCACCCAACCATCGTCAAGGCAGACACCAGGCGTACGCGACAAATCCCCATCTCGTGTCACATTCACATAGAGATTAGACGGCGTAAAGAGGTTCGCCACTCGCATGGAAGCCGCCGAAAAGCCTGGTATTGCGCCCATATCTCGCAAATAGCCGTCTTCTGCATTAAGAAAAGCATCACGCAAAACGCGAAGATCGCTTTCGGCGGCAATACGCTTCGCGGCGGCCCCTACGCGCTCTGTGCGCGAAACGGCCACCAATACGATAATGGATATTACCGCCACCACAACCACGAGCTCCATCAAGGTGAACCCGCTGCGGATCTCAATCTTCCTATATGACGACATCCATTCTGTAAAACGCCACACCCTATCCAGCGGTTCATCCATAAAGCTTTCGCGGGGCAATCCTCACGCCAATGGTGTCCAGCCTATCCCGCCTCAAGTAGACAATATGTGTAAATATCGAAGAAACCGCATTACGCCCAGCGTAAACAATCGGCACGAAGAAAGAATCATCAGGAAAGAACGGCCAGATGGCACATCTTCTGCTATACATTTCCTGTCGGGCTGTCCCCTTCAGGATGCCCAAAGATGTAAAGTCAAAGGAAAACAATGAGCAAATACGTTGAAACCGTCCTGAACGATGTCAAGGCTAAGAACCCGAACGAACCTGAGTTCATTCAGGCTGTCGAGGAAGTCCTCCTCACTCTCGACCCCGTCTTGAAGGCCACGCCCGCCTATGAGAAGAACGCCATCCTCGAACGCATGGTCGAGCCTGAGCGTGTCATCATGTTCCGCGTTCCCTGGGTTGACGACAAGGGCATTGTCCGTGTCAACCGCGGCTATCGCGTCCAGTACAACAGCGCAATCGGGCCATACAAGGGCGGTCTGCGCTTCGACCCGACGGTGAACCTCTCGGTCCTGAAGTTCCTTGGCTTTGAGCAGGTCTTCAAGAACTCGCTGACGACCCTCCCGATGGGCGGCGGCAAGGGCGGTTCCGACTTCAACCCGAAGCAGAGCCCCCACACGCCTGGCAAGCGCTGCAGCGATGCCGAGGTGATGCGCTTCTGCCAGAGCTTCATGACTGAACTTTACCGCCATATCGGTGCTGACACGGATGTCCCGGCGGGCGACATGAACGTCGGCGGACGCGAAATCGGCTATCTCTTCGGTCAGTACAAGCGCATCGTCAACGAATGGACGGGCGTTCTGACGGGCAAGGGGCTCTCCTTCGGCGGTTCGCTCATCCGCCCCGAGGCCACCGGCTATGGCGACGTCTACTTCGCGGCGAATATGCTTGAGAAGAAGGGCGAAACCTTTGAAGGCAAGGTCTGCGTGGTCTCCGGTTCGGGCAATGTCGCTTCGTTCGCGGCGGAGAAGTTGATGCAGCTCGGCGCAAAGGTCGTCACCCTTTCCGACCGCTCGGGCACAATCGTCGTCAAGGACGGCATCTCCAAGGAACTCTTGGCGAAGGTGATGAACCTCAAGAACGTCAAGCGCGGCGAACTCTCCGAGCTCAAGGGCAAGGGCATTCAGTTCGTGGCGAAAAAGAATCCGTGGCAGCTCGTCGACAAGTACGACTGCGCGTTCCCGTGCTCGCGCCAGAATGAACTCGACGGCGACGATGCCAAGTTCATGCTCAAGGCCGGATGCACGCTCGTCGGCGAAGGCGCAAATATGCCCTCGACCCCGGAGGCCGTCGAAGCCTTCCGCGCGGCGAAGATCATGTACAGCCCAGGAAAAGCCTCCAATGCTGGCGGCGTCGCCACGTCGGGCCTTGAAATGTCCCAGAACTCCGAGCGCCTCAGCTGGACGCGTGAGGAAGTCGATGCCAAGCTGAAGGGCATCATGAAGGCCATTCATGACAACGCCTACGATGCAGCCGAACGCTTCGGCCACAAGGGCGACTATGTTATGGGTGCAAACATCGCCGGTTTCGTCAAGGTCGCCGACGCGATGGTTGCGCAGGGTGTCTGCTAACGGCCTATTGGACACGAACCCAAGTTATGGGGATACGGGCGCGGCACTTTGCCGCGCCCGTTTGCTTATGCGCTTGCACCAATGAGTGAACACTGCTCACAATCCGGATGGATGGTAAGACAGAAGTCGCGACGAATCTGGATTAGCCCTTGAATTCGAAGTCCATTCGTGGCATAAAGCACCGCTGGATTATGATCCCGTCCGAACAACCGGAACGCCGTAAGACGAACAGGGGACGAAACATCCTCAGCAGGCAACCACGAGGGTGCCTCCCATAACCGACCTTCAGCGATGGCGAACGGAACGATGACATTGGCAAGAATGGCCGCCGCACGTCCACGACCCACATAGCCATTCGCCGTGAGAATATCCATCATATTCTCACAACCTCCGGTCGAGAAATCATCCGCATTCATCAAATCCAAGAGATGCGTTTGGGTAAAGAGCCCCGCCGCCGCCTGCAATCGGACACTCGGCGCATTCCATGGCCGAACGCTGCCACGGTTCCACGCAACAAACGCCCCTGCGGTCCGCAATGCAACCCCCGCATTCGCAGGCTCTGACCGCAAGACTCTGAGCGGAATTGCACGCGCAACAGCCCTAAACCCAGACTCGTTCCCACGATAACCCAGTGCCGCCATAATCTCCTCATAAAAGACCTGTCCCCGTTCTCCCATAGCCAAAGCTCGGCCCAATCGGTCAGCCTTCATCTGCAGACGGCTCTTCCCGGCGGATTCCAAAACCGCACCAGCCCAGTCAACATCATTCTTGAGAAATTCATAGCAGGGGCGCTCATGTTCTGGCAAGCGTGAAAATGGATACGCCCCTAAATCAATACATTCGAGCGAGAAAGATGACGATTTGGCGACCTGTTCGCCAATGCAGATCGTGATGGCCGACTGCGGTAGCGAAGGTGGTCGAGCTCCATCAGACCAGACGAGATGGACAACGACATTCGCATAGGCGAAATCAGTCCCATGCCCATGCGTCGTCCAATCGCCCGGCTGAAGATGGATCTCGACATCCCCAACTCGTCTGACTCGCTCGTTTCCGATCTCGATAACCGCATGGCGAAAGTCAGGACCGGCGGAAAGGTTCCACTCCCCCGGGGACACCACCCGGATCTCCTCGCCGCCCTCCGCCCTGAGCACCTCGGGCCGCAACTCTCGATCGTACCAAATCGCCTGCACATGGCGTTCGGTCAACGGCTCACCCTGCGCCCCATAGAATTTGCAAGAAGGCTTCGCCATGCTACGCCGCGATCCTTTCCATCAAGGCCTTTCTCGACCGACAAGCGGGAAAGACGCGTCGAACTGTTTCAGCAATCTGGGCACAAAGTTGTGCATGAAGCTTCAGGTTCTCCCCCATCTCATCCCGATCTTTTCCAAGCCGATTTACACCGAATAAAAACCATCCATCTTGCTTCCTAACGACACCACACGCCAGGGCTACATCAAGCACAGAACCCTCCGAATCGATTCCCCTTGAATAGTAGATATCAAATTCAGCCTCCACCAGGGGAGAAGCGAACTTATTCTTGATTACCTGGACTCGTGTTCGGTTGCCAATGGCAACTCCGAACGAATCCTTGAGGACACCGACTCGCTGGGTGCGCAACCGACAACTTGCATGGAATTTCAAAGCAAGCCCCCCTGGTGTCGTCTCTGGATCCCCAAATACGACCCCTATCTTTTCACGGACTTGATTCGTAAAAATGCAAAGCGTATTTGTTCTCGCGGCAACAATAGACAAGTCCCGAAGAGCGCGGGACATCAACCGCTCCTGAAGTCCCACACAATCATCGCCAACTTTTCCATCTATTTCAGCCTGTGGAGTCAAGGCTGCGACCGAATCAACGACCACAACATCCACAACGCCCGAGCGAATGAGTTCTTTGCAAATCGTAAGGGCCTCCTCTCCACTTGATGGCTGAGAGACCAATAACCTTGAGATATCAACCCCAATTCGGCTGGCATAATGAAGATCCAAGGTGTGCTCCGCATCAATGAAGGCCGCCGTTCCACCCGCCTTTTGAGCGGTGGCGATGACCTGTAGTGCCAGAGTTGTCTTACCCGACGACTCATGCCCAAAGCATTCGACGATTCTCCCCCGGGGTAACCCGCCCACGCCCAACGCCAAGTCCAACGAAAATGCCCCCGTTGGAATCGCCGCACGATTCTTCTGCCGCGATTCTCCAATATGAAGGATGGACATTTCACCGAACTGATTTCGAATGCTCGCCAAGACACCATCAAGTACTGTAGCAACTTCAAGTATCATACACACACTCCATCTTCAGCACTCCAATCAACCGTGCGGTCGAATGGCTGGAAGAGATTGACATGACGGATATGATCAATTTCAGGTCGTCGGGCTCCTGGTTCACCAAAGATCTCTATCACGTCAAATCGATAATTCCCCGTCCATCGATTCCGCAAGCGCCACGAATTGCACGCAAGTCGCAGCAACCGCAACTTGCGTCTATCGATGCTACGAAGCCGCGCCTCCCCGTCCCGATGTCGCGCATGCTGCTTGACCTCAACAAACACAATTGCATCCACCTTTCGGTCATAAGCAATGAGGTCAACCTCCAAGCGGCGATCCCATGGACAGGGACGCGCATTACGTTCAACAATCTCCCACCCAGAAAGCCGAAGATATTCCGTTGCGCAATTCTCACCCCATGCTCCATGGTCAACGCCAATATTTCCCGTTTTATGCCGCTGGAATAGGGTCATCCTCTTCCTCCTCATCAGTATGTGAAGCGACTTTCGCCCCGTTTGCCTGCGGAACACCAAAGCAAATTAGACCTATCGAATCCTCAAACGCAAGGGCAATACCAAGAGCCTCCCATGTATTGAGAAGAATGCGAGCACAACTATCTGCACCCGAATTACCGTTTGATGTACGATAAATCTCCAACGAATACCCCTGAACCGGCTCCAACAAATGACGCAAGACGATGCGTGTCGAAAACCGTGCCGATCGATGATACAGGCCCTTCCCATCCTCAAGATCTTCTCGCTCCCCACGAAAAACCTGCAGCATCTTACAAAGATCCGAAAAACCCAGTTTAACACCAAGCCGCTTCTCCCAGTCAAACGTCGGGAATCGCGGAATGGCCGCACGACGATCGCCAATGGTCTTCTGATTGGCAAGTTCCAACATAATGCATCCGTCTCGCCGGGCATGTGCAGGATGCAAATTCATGCGAAGCGCACACCCTGTCCCTTTTCCATTGGGATGATAGATTGCGAAATCCGGGCGATAGTCCCGAATCGTTGACCCCGTTTCTGTTTTTACCTCATTCATGTTTTGTTCCTTTCTGTTGATTTAAGACGCTACACCTATTTATCAGGCCCAGAAATTCCGACCCTCATCATCCAACTGGCGATAGCCAGCCGCCTCCATGACATCCATTTCTTCAACACAATCCGCACCACGCAAGTCTGCAATGGTGCGAGCAACTCGCAGGATACGATCATACGCCCTGGCGGAAAGGTTGAGACGTTCAATTGTCCGCCGGAGATTTTCTTGAGCCCTCAAGTCAAGACGGCAGACGGTCGGCAAATCGCGACTACGGACATCGGCATTCGTCAGGACACCTGGCATCGAGCGATAACGCTCAGCCTGAATCTGCCGCGCCCGAACAACCTCCATGCGAATCTCTGCGCTTGGCCGCCCAGGACGGGCAGTCATCAGTTCCCTAAACGGAACGGCAGCGACACCAACCTGAATGTCAATGCGATCCAAAAGAGGACCCGACACGCGCCGTTGATATCGAAGAATCTGTGATTGTGTACACCGGCATTCATGTTGCGGATCGTTGAAATAGCCACACGGACACGGATTCATCGCCGCCACCAACATGAAGCGAGATGGGTAGTCGTGCGCCGCCGAAGCTCGCGACACACCAACATGTCCATCCTCAAGTGGTTGCCGAAGAACCTCCAGCGCTTGACGGGGAAATTCAGCAAACTCATCCAAAAATAAGACTCCGCGATGGGCGAGCGAAACCTCGCCCGGCAACGGATGCGTACCACCACCCAACAAGCCTATCGAACTGACCGTATGATGCGGCGCACGAAAAGGTCGCCGCGTCACAAATGTACCACCCCCTTTTGCCTCCCCTGCAACGGAATGGATGCGGGAGACCTCCAATGCCTCCTCAACAGTCAACGGCGGCAAGATGGAGGGTATTCGCCGCGCAATCATCGTCTTGCCCGATCCCGGCGATCCAATCATAAGAATGTTATGTCCGCCGGCAACGGCGACCTCAACAGCCCGCGTAATCATCCCCTGTCCCTTGACATCCGCAAAATCCTCCCCACGAGTCTCGTCTTTGTGCACAAGCGCGGCAAGATCAGTGATACGCGGACGAATAACGACCTCACCATTCAAGTAGAGGGTCGCTTCTCTCAATGTCTTGACGGGGATGACATCAATCCCCGTTACAACGCTCGCCTCCTCAACATTTCCGTCAGGGACAATCACAACCCGCTTGCCAATCCGTCTCATCTCCATAACGATTGGCAAGATGCCGCGAACCTTGCGAACCTCTCCCGAGAGTGCCAACTCCCCAACCATGCCGTAATTATCAAGATGCTCGTTTTGCAGTCGCCCCGTCGCCTTCAACAGACAAATGGCAATCGGCAGATCGTAAATTGGACCTTCCTTGCGTACATCGGCCGGCGCAAGGTTAACTGTAACTGCAAACTCACGCTTGGATTGATAACCCGAATTCTTGAGTGCCGTAGAGACGCGATCCTTTGCCTCCTTGACCGCTTGATCCGGCAGTCCGACAATCGCAAAAGAATTCGTCCCAACGGTTGAAAAGACTTCTATTTCAACCGTTCGGGCATCTACACCACAGATTGCGCCACTATAACATTTTGCCAACATTTGCATCCCTTTCGTTTGGACGCAAATAGTATGACATTTTCCGCAGAAAGTTTTCTTTCGCGAATCTTACATGAATCTTACGATTTCGTAAGAATCGAAGTCTCACTCCCGTTCCATCAAATCAAAAAAAAATGGGTCGCAGCGCAAAGCCGCGACCCACATCCAGTTCCCAAGGGAAACACTTGGAACACATCAGACGCCACCACGGCCACGCAACGTGCCGTGCGACAGGAAGCCATCGTACTTACGCACGAGCAAGTGGGATTCCATAATCCGAAGCGTATCAAGGGCAACACCAACGATAATGAGCAAGGACGTCCCGCCGAAGAATGAGGCGATTGCCCACGGAACGGACATCCAGCCCATCAGAATCATCGGAATCAGCGCAACAATCAGCAAACCCGAACCGCCAATCAGCGTAATCTTCGTCATCATATCGTCAAGATATTCCGCCGTAGCCCGACCAGGGCGGATGCCCGGCACATAGGAACCGTCCTTCTTGAGATT
Source organism: Verrucomicrobiota bacterium (assembly GCA_050874585.1). Taxonomy (GTDB): domain Bacteria; phylum Verrucomicrobiota; class Kiritimatiellia; order RFP12; family UBA1067; genus UBA1067. Next base: position 72,901 of record JBNMKZ010000005.1, read on the forward strand.
CTCAGAAATGTCAATGGCATTGAACTGCGTCGCAACCCAGAAGAAGGCGAAGAACATGATCAGCACGGCGTAAACACAAAGGTGCAGGGCCGTCGGATTCGACAAATCCTGAGCAAAGCGATTCAGTGTTCCGCTGAAGCCCGTCGATGTTGCATCCGTAACTTTCATGAGAAGCGCAGAAGGAATCTGAATCAACGGCTGAGCAAAGATAATGGGCATCACACCCGTATAGTTGACGCGCAACGGCATAAAGGTCTGCTGCATACCGTAGGTGTTGCCACCGCCAACCGAACGCCGCGTCGAGTGAATGGTGACCTTGCGCACACCCTGAGTCAGCATCACCGTACCCATGACGACGAGAAGGAAGAACCCAATCAGCACGGGCAATTCAGCAATGGGAGCCGAGGCTTGAACACCGGCCAAGCCAAAGTAACGTTCCCAGGCGCTAATCAATGCGTCCGGAAGGCGCGACGTGATGTTAATCATAATAATCAGAGACGCACCATTACCAACGCCAAATGTCGTAATCTGATCCGCAAGCCACATCACGAAAAGCGCGGCAGATGTCATGCCAATGACCGTCATCAGATGGAACCCAAGCCCAGGATTGACGACAAGATTCACACCCGCAAAGGCCTGGCCAAGAGCTCCCGGATGGCTGAGCATCGTCGCAATACCCCACGACTGAACCACGCAAAGCACAATCGTCAGATAACGTGTAATCTGCGCAAGCTGCTGGCGCCCAGATTCGCCATCCTTCTTCAACTTCTGAAGCGACGGAATGACAGACGAAAGAAGCTGAATCACGATCTGCGCCGAGATGTAAGGCCAGATGGACAGAAAGCCAATTGCGCACTGCCCAAGAGCACCACCAGTAAAGACGCTAAGCCAGTCAATCAATCCGCCACCGGCAGAATTCTGCCGCGCCGTCTCAATCACCTGCTGAAGGGCACGCCAGTCAACGCCCGGAGTTGGAATCTGCGACACGAGACGGCACACGAACACGAGTCCGAGCGTAATCAGAATTTTCTTTCGCAGCTCCGGAATCCGAAACGCGTTCGAGAAACCTTTCATCATCGACATAGTCTTATCTTACTCCTCTGTATTGGATATGTTTTCGGCATTATACCATAAATCAGGCGCCCCTTTCAAGGTCGCGACGCATGGCTTTCTTCTTCAGGGAATCTCGTTTGTCGTGCAGGGCCTTACCTCGGCAAACACCCAACTCGACCTTGACCCGCCCATGCTTGAGAAAGAGTTTCAGCGGAACAAGCGTCAGCCCCTTCGCCTCCGTCTTCATCCGCAGTTCTCGAACTTCCTTCGCATGAACCAACAACTTGCGGTTCCTCTTCGGGTCGTGATTAAACCGATTCCCGAACTCATAGACGGCAACATCCGCCCCGACCAGCCACAGCTCATTCCCCAGTACGGCCCCATAGGATCCCGCCAACGACACGCCTCCGCGGCGAACAGACTTGACCTCAGTACCAGTCAATTGAATACCGCACTCGATCGTCTCAAGTACGGTATAGTCATGTCGAGCCTTTCGGTTTTCGACCAGCAGGGGACTGAACTTCCGCTCGGGCACGTTAGTCAGCGTAGAGCGAGTTCACGCTCCCATGCTTGTTCCACTTCGTCTTCGCATCCTCCGCGCGAGCGATGGCATCAAAGTCAATTTCCGCAATCAACTTGCCCTCCGCGACCTCACGCAAGGCAATATCGCACTTGTCCTCGTCAAGGGACTCCGGACGAATCAGCGGCTTGGCACCGTTGATCAGTTCGCGCTCACGCTTGGAAATGAGGTTCACCAGGACGGGTGTCGAGGGGACCTTCTCATGGGCCTTCTTCAAGAGTTCACTATTCATTCGACTTCTCCAATTGGAAGTGCATATTATACTATATTTGGGCTTCGGCCTGCAAGTCTCACCCGAACCGGGTGCGATCGACGCGCTCACCCCCTCGCCCAAGACGAAGGCCGTCCACAGGCATCCCGCGGCAGAATGGTCTTGCCGGCCTGTTCCTACACAACGCCTGCACGGTGGGGGCTTCTCCCCGACTTTCTGCTCCGCCGCTCCCAAGCGGGGGTGCGGGGGCGCAGTCCCCGTCTCTTCGCCGTTTTGCCGCGCGCCCCCTCCCCGGCTTTCGTGTCCCGAAGGGCTTTCGCGTCCTTTCGTGTTCGGCCGCAAGGCCTCCCCCCACCTTCAGTGAATCTCAGTGTCGGTCGCCAGACCGGGTCAGTTTGTTCTGTGGCAGAAAACGAGTACCACCCTCCCCGACTCCGCCTTCCGTGGTTGTTTACCACTGAAAGCACCGAAACTGCCTTCGGCAGACACTGAAGGACACCGAAGCCTTGCGTTCTCCCTGCGGGGCAGAACACGAAAAGCCACCAAAACCGGC
>JBNMKZ010000006.1:0-75260 GCA_050874585.1 Verrucomicrobiota bacterium
AGCTGAGGGTGTCGGGTTGCGCAAGCTGAGGGTGTCGGGTTGCGCAAGCTGAGGGTGTCGGGTTGCGCAAGCTGAGGGTGTCGGGTTGCGCAAGCTGAGGGTGTCGGGTTGCGCAACCTAAGGGAAGAGGGTGCGATTGACGGCATGACGGCAAAAGGATGGGGACTGCGCCCTCGAACCCCCGCAAACCGCCGCGCAAGCCCACAAGCAAGCGGTTTTTTGGTATAATATTCACTTTCAAGAGTTTTAATAGAATTTGTGCCATGGCGAACAAGACTCACAATCGTAAAAACTTAACGGGTGCGGGGGGCGTGTCGTCACGCAAAAATGCCTTTTTCCCCCTGGCGGCTTTTCTTCTTCTTTCTCTGACGGTGATAGCGGCGGAGACTATGTTGCCGTCGGCAACGGTAGATGTGTCCGTCACGCTGAAGCCCGGCTGGAACGCGTTTTATGTGCCAGTTGCGCCGCGTGAAACGGCGGATGAGACGTTCGCCGACTGGCCTGTTCCGTCCGTCTCCCTCTACAGTTCGCGGGTGTTCCTTGAGACGCGTTCGACCGAAGGCGGCGTTACGGGCGAAACGGTGACGCGCACCCCGTTCCTGATTTGGACGCGTGAAGCCCCCGCCGCCTCGTCTCTTTCCTCTCTTGTGGGCGATTCGGTTCTCGTCTGCTGCAACACGGGGACGGTGGCGTATGTCGCCTATCTTCGGGGCGTACCGGCTGCGCCGCGTGTCGCGTGGCATGTCTCGAACTCGTCGGGCGAGACGCTCAACTACGTCGGCGTGGGGATGAACCCGGGCGCAAAGGTCAAGGCCTCCACCTGGTTTGCGGGGTGCACATCCGTGCGCGGCGGTTTGTTCTACAAACTGTCGGGGACGGATGAGAGTTCGCCGCGTGTCTCGTCGCTTGCGGGATTTGGCGCGACGGCATCCGCAATGCTCTCGGACGGCATGGCCGTTCTGGTCCCGGGCGCGGCGATTTCGGAATGGTCGGGTCCGCTGTACGTGACGCCCCGTGATGGCGTTGATTTCGGCGACTCGCGCACGACGGACGAGGTGTCAATCCGCAATGACGGCGCGGCGGAAAAGACGGTGACGCTGTCGCTTGTGTCGTCTTCCGATGGCGCGGAGCCGATGGCGCTGCTGGTACGAGATGCCGCGGAGGCGGTTGTGAACCCGGACTGGCTGTCCCTGACCGTCAATGGCGACGGGCTGACGCGGACGCTTGCGACGGGCGAGACATGGCGCGTTTCACTGGCACTCGACCGGACGAAGCTGCTCGGGACAGGGGCGCGGCTCAGTTCGATTCTGCGCGTTGCCGAAGTCGGTGGGACGGAAATGCGCGTCAACTTTCCCGTGTCGGCGACAGCTGCGCGGGAGGAGAATACCTGGCCAAGCGGACTGTGGGCGGTCGATCTTGAACTGGACCGCGTGTCGCGCTATGTGACGGACGACACGCGCGTGGACGGTGTCAAGGCGGGTGGCAAGATGAAGCTCCGCCTTTATGTCCACGTGGATGCGCAGGGCGTGACGCGCCTGTTGTCGCGGGTGACGATTGCCGGGACGCAGAAGTCGGACGGGACAATCTCACGGACGGCCTTCGGTCCGCAGGCGACCTTGCCGGCGGGGCTTGACTATGCGCGGCGTCTTACGTCCGCCGCGCTGCCGGTTGACTTGGATGCGCTTTTGCCGACGGGCGGCTCGAAGTGGGGCGAGAAGCAGACGTTTGACTACCGAATCGCCGCGAAAAGTCCGTCAAATCCGTTCCGTCATCCGTTGCATCCGATGTTCGATGGAAAGGACGCGAACTTCGAGCCGTTGCCGTACGATGGCGACGACTTCAGGAACTATGCGAATACGGTGAAGCCCGAACTCTTCTCGCTGGGCGGGCAGGTCGTGCTGGAGCCGGACGCGACGACGGGCACGGCGTGGTCGCCGCAGGAGACGGTGTCGGGTTCGTGTGACTGGATTTACACGGGGCTAATGCGGCAGGGGTCCGTCAAGGCCACGGGACGCTTTACGGCGCAGCGCGTCGTCCCCGGCGTTGCCCTGGGGCTGTGAGGGCGGTATGGGACGGACGGGACGGATGTGACACACACGCGACCAAGAACCGAGACAGGAGAACATAAGAGGAAACCCAAGGTGATGAAAGGCGAGAAAATGAACGAAGTGGCTAATCAGCCTGCCGCCGCAGGCCGTCCGCTTCCCATTATTTTGCCTCATGGCGGGTACCGCAAGTTGATTGTCTATCGCAAAAGCGACATCATCTACGAGGGAACGGTTGTCTTCTGTCGGCGGTTTCTGCCGGCGCACGGCGACCGTACGGTCGATCAGATGACGCAGGCTGCACGTAGTTGCAAGCAGAACATCGCCGAGGGGAGCGCGGCTTCGGGGACGTCGAAGGAGACCGAGATTAAGCTCACCAATGTGGCGCGGGCGACTCTTGACGAATTGATTGAAGACTATCTCGATTGGCTCAAGGTACATGGCTTTGAGCCGTGGCCGACGGACGATGTGCGCCGTGTGGCCGCACGTGACTTTGCAAAAGAACACGCGGACTGGACCGACTGGAAGCCGTTCTTCGCGACGCGTCCACCGGAGACGGTGGCGAATCTCATGTTGACGCTCTGCCACCAGACGCGCTATCTGCTGGATCGCATGCTGGCGCGGCAGGAGGCGGATTTCACGCGTTTCGGCGGTGTGCGCGAGCGGATGCACGCCGTCCGTACGGCGGCACGCGGCGAAAACTGGGAGACGGGTGTCTACTCGCGCCTTGATGCGGCGGGTGATGTCGCCGAACTCACGGCCTGTGCGTTGGAGATCAAGCACCGCGTTGACCAGGCCGTTGCCGCGCTCAAGCGCCGGAAGGGGTGGCGGTAGGTAGTGTGCGCGAGACGGACAGGACGCACGCGACTTTTTGAAGAAGAAGAAATAGAAGCGAATTTAAAACCAGAGGATTAGAAAACAGCAAGCGAACTTAAAAGGAAACCAGAAAAATGAAATTCAACAATCAATTCAAGTCGGTTCTGTCGCGTCAGTCCCACGCGTCGCGTCCGTCCCGTGCGCGGAGCCTTCGCGCCTTTCTCGCGGTGGCGTGTGCGGCCTTTTCGGTGGCGGCATCGGCTGTGCCCGTGTCCGTGGCCTATCAGGGTGTCCTGCGCAATGCCCAAGGTGGCGTGATTGCAGATCGTCAGCAGACGATTGAGTTCCGTCTCTACAAGGAGGCCACGGGCGAGACGACATCCGCCCTCTGGGGGCGCTCGGTCGCCGTGCTCCTCGACACGAACGGGCTCTTCAATGTTTCGCTTGAGGATGGCAACGGCTCCGTGCTGGAGTCCACGGCCTACACGAATCTCGTCTCGGCGCTCAAGGCCGCCCGCACGACCAACCTCTTCGTGGGTCTGACCGTCGTCAACAGCTCCGGCGAAATTGCGCCGCGTCAGCAGATTCTCTCCGTTCCCTACGCGACGTTTGCGCAGGATGTCGACGCCGCCTCTGGCGACTTCCGCGTCTCGGGCCGTGCGGTCGTCAAGGATCTTGAGGTCTCGAACAAGGCCGCGTTCAAGGGCGCGGTCGAGTTTGCGCAGGATGTCGCGATTGACAAGAAGCTGACCGTTTCGGGTGGACTCAAGGTCGCGGCGGGCGGCGGCATCGAGGGCTACGGCACGATTCCCGTCGGCGGCATCATCATGTGGAGTGGTCGCACCGTTCCCGACGGCTGGGCGCTTTGCGACGGAAACAATGGAACGCCGAATTTGGTCGATCGGTTTGTAATGGGGGCGACGACGGCCAAGATTGGTGGAACGGGCGGTAAATCGTCGATTAATCTGACAATCAACCAGTTGCCGCCGCATCGGCACGAGTATTTTGGCGACGACCAGATTCATGGCCGCGACGCTGAGACGACGTGGGCTTCGCGCTATGTTGGTGGCTACGACGCCGACAGTAGCAAAAAGGGCGACGCACAGGTGTATTGGTCTGGCTCGACAGGCAATGGGGATGCGATCGATATTCTGCCGCCTTACTATCGGCTCGCGTTCATCATGCGCGTGAAGTAAAAAACGAATTCCTTCTTTTCGGACTACCATGAAGCGTCTTCTCCTTTACCTATTGGCTGCGGCTGCCGCCGTCCCCTGGCCGGGACTGGCGGCGGACGAAAAGCCGTCCTACTCTCTCGCCCTCCCGACGGCCGCCGTCCTGCGCAATACGGATGACGTGGCGGCGAACGAGTGGCTCGCGTCGAACCGCACGATTTCCGTCGTCTCCTGTGCATCTGCCGCGCCGACGGCTTCGTCTGCGACGATTGCGGGCAATCCCGTTCTTCGGCTCGACTCGTGCGAGGCGGGCTTTGCGTTCGAGCGCATCAAGCCGGAGGTCTGGCTCGGCGGGACGCTGATTGCGCCGGCCGGGACGGACTGGACGAAGACTTACGAGGCCTATCTTGCGGCGGGTGGCGAGAAGACGGCGTTCATCTTTGATCCGCAGGGCAAGCGCGTCTATGCGCAGGTGGGCGGTACGCACGAGTTCACGTGGGTGCTCTCGGACGGCACGCGGCAGACGCGCAACTACGTCATCTCGTCCATTTGCGAGGGGCGGCCCTATCGGATGTTCTGGACGGACGACCCGTACAATGCGCCGCCCGTCAACATGAGCGGACGCTACATCCGCCTTTTCGGTCCGGACGAGATTGTCAAGCCCGTCTACGGGACGCAGGTCGTGGACCAGAATGGCCAGCGTGTCACGAACTCGAATGTCATCGTCAGCGGCGTCTTTCTTGACTCGTCCTCGTCGTGCCTTTACGCACGCGGCAAGGTCTCGGGGCAGTTCCTCGTTGCATTCTACGACTCCGGTTCCTATGAAAAGCTTCAGCGCATGCAGGTGGTTGAGGTCGGTGAACCCGGTGTCAACTATATGAAGGGCTATGTCGGCGAGAAGATTGAACCGTACGGCACGGGCTATGACACGGCGGGGCTTTACCCGTCCCCCGTCACGCTCGGTTCGGATGCGAACGACACCTCGGGAACCTACTACTATCAGCACAAGGGCACCTATTCCTACAGTCCGAAGAACAACTGGGTTTATCCGCTGCGGACGACGGAAGGGGAGGCCTGGCGGTTGGACGTCTACTGGATGGAGACCGACGCGCATGGCATCAGCTGGCCGTTCGAACGATGCAACTATGACTGCTCGTGGCCGACGAACCGTGCTGCGATGCTCATCGCAGGTGCCCCCGTCAAGTTGCCGAGTGAGTACTCCGTGACGCTCAGTTCGTTCCAGGAGCCGGAGGGGCACGCTCGCGCACCTGAAGGCACCATTTTCAAGACGCAGGGCGCGGGCTTTTCGTTGCTCAAGGTCGGCGGACAGGATAATGTCTGGTTCATTCCCGTGCGTACGATTGAGCGGGCGGACACGAACTTCTTCACCCTCGCCGAAAGCGAGTGGTTTGTCGGCGATGAACTGCGGCCACGCGGCGGTTCCGTGCGCGGAACGGCGAACGGCTATATGCCCGAGATCGACATGACGGTTCCGGGTCTTCTGAACCTCGCCGAGTCGGGCGACAACTACAATCCGAACCTTTACTACGACTGGACGGCGACCTCGAACGATCTTGCGTCCGTCATCTACGCGGTCAATACCGTTCCGGCCTCCGCGAAGCCGCTGGAGGTCTGGTGGTCGTCGACCGTCCAGCAGGAGGGAATGTCGAAGCCGATTTCCTTCCCGTCGCTGGTGCAGCGCTATCGGATTGCGTGGCCGGCGGTCGACCAGGTGCCACAGATTGTCCTTGCCTCGCAGCAGGGCGGTGCCGGGACGACGCGCTATGAGACGGGTGCGAGCGCCAGTTTCGACAGTGCGGAAGCGACGCTCGCGCTGCCGAATGCCTATGCCTTCCATTCGATGGGCGGTTCGATTTCGTTTTGGGCGAACGCCGAGGAACTGTCCGCTTCGGGCGACGTGCTGTCGCTCGGGACGGCGAACGATGCGCCGCTGACGGCGCACGTGACGGCCGACTTTGATGCGACGGCTGGGCGTGTCGCCTACAGCCTTGCGCTCACGGATGACGCGGGCGGTCTTGCGTCGCTTGCAACGCCGGCGCTCACGACGGACGGTTGGCACAAGGTCGTTTTCTCGTTCGGGTCGTCGAACCTGACGGCGTTCGTGGACGGCACGAGTGCCGCGTCGACGACGGTTGCGCGCGCGGCATTCGGCGGCTTTTTGGCGGGCAACCGTCTGGGCGGTGGAAACGCCGCCGTCGGGCTCGACCTTGACGATGTCGCCGTTTGGGCACGCACGTTTGATGCGGATGCCGCTTCGAACACGCTTTATTCCGTCCTCTCGGGCAATGAGGATGCGCTGACGTTTGCCTTTCTGTTCGAGGATAACGATTTGGAGCCGACCTTCGCCAATGTGCCGCGCACGGCGACTGACCATGTATCGGGGCGGACGTTCGATGCGGTGCACATCCTGCGGGCGACGCCGGGTGCACCCGTTCTCGGCACAGGTGTCTTCGCGGCGGATTCGACCCCGGTCGTCTACCGTCAGCCCGATGCCTCGAAGCCCGGGTACAATCCGAATGAGGAGCACGCCTTCATGGCATCTGGCGCGGGTGGTTACTACGCTTGGGCACTGCGCTGCGACCTCAATACGGACGAGACGTCCGAGCCGTTCGTCCTGGCTCAGTGCGTGTTGAACGGGCGGGCGGCCATGCGGGCGTTCTCGGTTCTCCTCACGAACGAGGTCTATACGGCGCTCGCGGCGGATGTGGATGCCGGGCACATGCTGCCGGGTCCGCATCCGATTGACCTCCTCGACACGCCATGGTGCCCGAAGGTTCGCTGGGATGCGGTGGACGGCCAGCCCTATGCGAGCGCCTTCCGCGACCGCAAGGGCCAGGTCTGGGCGCGTGCGGCGGGGGCGATTCCGATTCGGATGTACTACCGCAATCAGGACGGATTCGACTATCCGAGCCTCTCGGCACCGCCTCCCGTCAATGCGGAGATTCCGTGGCTGTCGGAGCTGGGGCAAACGCCGAACGCGCATACGCTCGACAACACGCCGGCCCTTTGGACGTGGCGCGTCGCGTGGCCGTCGGGCGTGCCGACGATGCGCATTGGCGAGACGCTGACGACTGCAGCGAATGGACTGCCAGAAGTCTGGAACGCGAAGTCGGTGGCCGTCGTCTGGCCGCAGGGTGAAACGGATACGGTGCGGCTCTGGGACCCGACCGTGGCGCGTGAGTCCGGCAAGGAAGGCTACAAGACCGTGTCGGACCTGCTCGCCGATTTCGGCTTCTCGGTGGATGCGGGCAATGTCAAGCTCCGAGCGGGCAAGTATACGTTCAAGGACTTGCCGCCGTCCATTGGCGATCGCTTCTACGTTGACGTCAGCAAGACGGTCACGAACTGCGTGACGCTCATCGGCAAGCTGGAGACGAATGCGGGCGGCTCCATCCTCTGGCCGAATGTCGGCAACCAGGCCGAGATTGAGGCGTTGAAGGGCTTGGCGCCGGAAGGTCTGGAGACTTCAAAGCGCATGGCATGGGAGAACTTGATTGACGGGCTGGGGCTGTCCGCGCCAGTCGTGCCGACGACGGTGACGGATCCGCTCGATCCGGATGTCGCCTACATGCCGCGTGACCACTACGCCCTCACGGCGATGGGCCAGACGAACTATGTTACGATTATTGAGAACGACGCGCCCGTCGGTAGCGGTCTCGGCCAGCTCGGGGTACAGGAAGGGGACGCAATCTCCATGCACGTCTTCGCCGTGACGAACCGCTACTATGCGGGGCGTGTCATTGCACGGGAAGATCCCCTGAACCTCCTCTCGCAGAAACTCGCCATCCTCTACACCGAGTCGTTCGCCGGTGAGGCCGACGACTACGAGTTCGAGTGGAAGAAGGCGACGCCCACGGCTTCGGGTGCGATGCCGAAGGACTACACGAACGCCTATGCGCGTGTCTTCTCCGAGCCGGCCGAGATGCAGGGCCTCACGCGCTTTACGCTTGGCGAGCAGGGCGACACGCTCGCGAATCTCGTCAACACCTTCTACGTGATGCGCTACCGGGCCGTCAGCGGCGCGGCAAAGGAGACGATGGGTGACACCTGGAGCGACTGGTGCGGGCCGACGCTCGCCGAGGGATGGATTCAGCGCGTCGTCAACAATGTGACACCGTTCACACAGCGTATGACCGACCTCTACGAGAACCGCGCCGAGACGGCCTCGTCGATGATTCAGGCCGCTGGCGGGCCGTACATGGGCGATGTTGCGCTCAGTCAGGATAACCTCACGTCCGTCGGGCTCATCCAGCTTTACCAGACGCTTCTCAACAAGGCGGAGTCGATGTCCATTGCCTCCGGCTCGGCGCAGGGCGTAAACGACGCAGAAGTGAACAAGCAGCTGTTGCTCGCCGTGGAGCGCCTGGCCGACCTCTACACGCTACTCGGCAACGATGCCTACGCCGATGCGCTGAATCCAACGATTGGCTTCGGGTCTGACAATATCAACTATGGCGCGGCATCGCCGGGGCTTTTCTGCTTCGACAATCAGGTGCCGACGCTCCTTGACGAGGAACTTGCGCTTTTGCGCGGGCGCACGGGCGCAAACAATCCGTCCGTTGAGACGGCTCCGTTCTACAACCGTCTCGTCTGGAATTTTACGCGTGGCATTACGGCGGGCGAGGTCGCCTACGCGATGAACTACAACATCAACTCGTCGAACGGTGACGCGAAGATAGACGAGAATGACGCGGCACTTCAGTATCCGCAGGGGCATGGCGACGCATGGGGACACTACCTGAGCGGTCTCACGGCCTACTACCGCCTGTTGCGCAACCCGAACTTCACGTGGCCCGTCTCGCAGTCGCAGATGCTGGTCGCGGATGCCGTCGTTGATGTCGACTACTACGACGAGGAGCGCTTCGCCGAGATTGCGAACAAGCTTGCCGTGACGGCGGCGGCGGTTGTCGATCGCACGGCCCGAAAGGCGTGGCGCGACAACGGCGGGGCGAACGGCGCGGGCTTCCTCGACGACGACACGGAGCGCAACTTCGGCTATGGCGAATGGGCGACACGAGGTGCAATTGGTGCCGTTGCGAACTGGATGGTGGCGAATGCCATTCTGCCCGAGGCCGAGACGGCCGAGGCCTGCAGCCGCCTCGTCTTCGGTCCTGACACGTACCTGTCGAATACCAATCTGCCGCTGGCCGCCTCGTCTGACCTGGCGCACGGCTGGACATTCGAGTTCCAGGTCTCCGCACCGACCAACAGCCCGACGATTGGCGCGGGTTCGTTGCTGACGCTCTACGGAACCTTCGATGAGGATGCGCTCACCGTTGGCCGTCCGACCTCGGATGAGACGGATGCGACTGTCGGCATCCTGACGCTGGCGGCGACGGGCGATGGTCAGGCAAAGGTCGTGGCCCAGAATCGCACCTACTATGTTGTTCCGGTCACCAACTACGTCACCGTCGTCGAGACGAATGCAACGGGGGAAGTCCTGACGACGCCCGGTGTCGAGAAAGTCGTGTACGACACGCGATTTGACACGAAAATGATTCTTGATGGTGAGACGATCCCCTTGCCGGAAGGGGCGCTTGTTGCGCTTGATCGCACGGCTTCGGGCGCGACGACCTTGCGCGTCCTCGATCCGAAGGGGGCTTCGCTGGCGCAACTCGACCTTGGCACGAGGATTCGGTGCACGCGGCCGATGGCCATTTTCGGCGGCGGATTTACGGGGTCGATTGGTGAAATTCGCGGATGGGGTGCGTCCCGTTCGGATGCGGAACTCCAGGCGGCGCGCACCTATGTGAATCCGCGCGAGCCGACGCTCGTGTTCTATATTCGCGGCACAACGTGGCGCACGACGGATGAGACGCTGGTGGATGAGACCCCGGGCAATGACTGCCCGTGGGAAGTTGTGAACCCACAGTGGGCGAAAGTCTCCGAGTCGGGCCTGTCGCTTGCGTTCTCGGATGATGGGCTTCTGCGCATTGACCGCACGACCGTCACCGACCTCGCGACGATTCCGACCTCCGTCGAATCCATCCAGCGGACGCTCGATCAGCTGGACGCGGGACTCAATCCGCTTGGCCTTTCCGACGCGGCGACACCGTTCGACATCTCGTCCGCCGGTGTTGCGGAAGGGACGTCGACCCACTTCGAGCAGATTGCCGCGCGCGCCGAGACGGCACTCAGCAATGCCGCGAAACTCCTCAACCGCGCCCAGACGTCGGCAAACTACCGGCGGCAGATTCAGAACGCGACCTTTGACGAGGAGGAAGAGGCCGAGCGGAATGAGATGGACTACGAGTCGAAGCTCATCGCCATTTACGGTACGCCCTATTCGGGTGACATTGGTCCCGGCAAGATGTATGAGCAGGGCTACACGGGTCCCGACCTCTACCACTACATGTATATGGATCTCGCCGGCTACGGACTGACGAGTGTCGACGACATGACGGCGAAATATGTCGTCTCGTACGACGACACGAACGCCGACAGCAAGTGGTCCTACGAGTCGATGGAAGACTACGTGAAGGGCAACGGCAATCAGTCGAAGAAGGAGCTCGTCTACTATGTTTCGGCGAACGGACTTGTGGTCAAGCCGGATAGCGTGACGGGTTCGCGTGCGACATCGGGGCGCCTGCAGCAGGCCTATTCGGACTACCTGCTCGCCTATGTTGACGCGAAGAATGCGCTCGGTACATATACGCGGGCCACGGAACTCCTGCAGTCGGGATACGAGACGGTGGACACGACGCTCTCCAAATACAGGGCCGTCTATGGTTCGTCGGTTGCCCTGCGTGCGGCGACGAGTCTGAACATCGTTCAGGATCTTATTTCGCAGAACGCAATCAATGCACTGAACTTGGTCAAGGACATCTCCGATGATTCCTACAATACGGTCATGAATGCAACGCCAAGCATCATCGGCGCGGGACTCACCTGCATCTTCTCGCCGCAGTACGCGATTACCGCGTCGCTTGGCAACGCCAATTTGATTGTCAGTAACACGGTTGGCGGAGCCATTCTAGCCCTTGAGGGCATCAAGAATCTGGCGGATTCCGCACTCGCGGAACTGTCGAACATCCGCGATGGGATTGCGGATGATGCGAGCTGGAATGATGCGCAGAACGCGGCTTGGGACGGCCTTTACGATGCCGTCATGCAAGTTCGGTCCGCGGCGACGGAGCTTGTCACGGCGGTGGCGAAGATGAATTCGCTTGTCTCGACGTTCGACACGCTTGTCTCGGAAGGCGACCGCCTGCAGGCGGAACGCGCTTCCGTGCGGGCGCAGCGTGTGAACCGCATCATCAAGTCCCGCTACAATGACATGTTCTTCCGCCGGATGGAGGATGCCGCGCTTTCGCGCTATGCGGCGGCGTTCGAATTCGCCCAGCGGCAGACCTTCCTTGCGGCGCAGGCCTACGACTACGAGACGGCTCAGCTCTCGTCCGATGCCGAAGCGGGCGAAGCCTTCAAGGCGGAGATTGTCGGGGCGCGGGCGCTCGGCACGTTCGACACTAAGGGCAAGCCGCAGCTTTATCTCGGCTTTGGTGACGAGGGGCTTTCGGGCATTCTGGCGCGGATGACGGAAAACTATGGTGTCTTGAAGCCGCGTCTTGGCATCAATAATCCGGATGCGAATGCGACATGGTTCTCGCTTCGCCATGGACTTTTCCGCATTGACCGTTCGGCGGCAGGGCTCGCCGACTGGCAGAAGGAACTCGAAAAGTATCTGGTCGACGACCTCCGGAGCGTGTCCGAATATGCCCGGTTCTGTCAGCCGATCGCCTCGTCGGGCGGCCTTGCCGTGCGAGAGCCTGCGCTTGTGATTCCCTTCGAGACGACGATTGACTTCGGCAAGAACCTGTTCGGGCGCGACCTCGTCGCCGGTGACACGGCCCTCGACTCCTCCTACTTTGCGACGAAGATTCGGTCGGCGGGCGTGAGGTTCGTCGGCTACAACGCCCCGCTCGTGTCGGGTGCGCCCGCCGCCCTCGCGGCAACGCCGGTCGTCTACCTTGTGCCGGTCGGGACCGATCGGATGCGTGTGCCGGGCGACTTGACTGGGATAGTGCTTGACCGTCCCGTCGTCGACCAGGTGATTCCTGTCCCGACGCCACTCGGTTCGACCGCCCTCGATTCGGTTGACTTCTCGGCACTTGCGAGCGGTTTTTCGGGTGTCGGCGAGCCGGGTGCACGTATCCGCCGCTTCCCGTCCTTCCGGGCAATGACCGGTTCGGCGGATGATGCGGATCGGGCGAATACGCGGCTGATTGGTCGTTCGGCATGGAATACGCGTTGGGTGCTCATCATCCCGGCCGGGCAGATGCTCGGCGGTTCGGCCGAGAACCGCCAGGCGGCGCTCGACATCTTCATCCATGGTGCGGATACCGACCACGATGGCAAGTTGGATGTCTCGCCCGTCACGGATATTGAGATTGGACTTAAGACCTACTCCCATTCAGGAAACTGATGACCATGAAGACACTCCTCTTGATTTGCCTGTCGGCAGTCGCAAGTATTGCCGCGATCGCGGCGGTGCCCGTTTCGTTGCCGCCGTTCGTTTACACGGGGCGCATTACGGACTATTCCGGGTCGGGGCTTGACGGCACGACGAAAGGGGCCGAGATTCGGGCGCGCAAGGATGGCGTGCTCATTGCCCGTGCGCCGATTGCCAAGTCCGCCGCCGACACCTCCGCCAACTATACGTTGCAGATACCGCTCGCGTCCGCCGAAACTCCGGGTTCGGCCGTCACGGGCGATGTCCTGACATTCGAGATTGACGCGAATACGGGGGATGCGGCGGGTGTCTATACGGCGACGAACACGTTTCTTGCCGTGGGGAAGCCCGGTCGTGTCGCCCGCGTGGATGTTTGCGCGGCAAGTTGCACAAATCCGTACGGTGTCGCCGACCAGTATCTTGACGAGCTTGCCGCCTGGTGGGCCGAGAACGAGAGCGGGCCGTTCGTCTACGACCCGAAGGCGGACTGGGATGGCGACGGCGTGTCAAATTATGACGAGTATCTCGCCGGGACGGACCCCCTGAATGCGGAGGATGCGGGTCTGCGCATCCTCACCTGGCATCCTGCCGCGGAGAATCCGGACGTGATGGAGGCGACATTCCTCCCGGGGCGCAATCGCGTCTATTCGGCCGTTCGTCGCGCAATGGATGTCGCGGACGCGCCATTTGAGCCAACGCTGCATGCGGAAGCCCCAAGTCCGACGGCCGTGCGCAAGAGCTACTTGAATGTCGGCAATGAGGATCCCGAGATTCGGGCCATCTACCTCTTTAAGGAAGGCTCGGCGGCACTTTACCGCCTGCGTCTGGAATAGGTTATGTTCCTTCAGATTGTCTTGGCTTCGGGGCTGGCGCTTTCGTCCTACACAAACCATGCGGGGCATGTCGTGACGGGGTGTCCCGTCGCCATCACCAATGGCCTTGTATCACTGACGCAGGACGGCACCAATTGCTGGCGCGTTCCATTTGCCGCGTTTCCGCCATCGGAGCAGGTTCGCCTGCGGGCGGCGGTCGGTCGCCCGGGTACGCAGTCGCCCACCACCAATGAGCGTCGTCGGTCCGCCTTTTGCCGCGAAATGCGCCTGCGCCGCGATGCCCTGCGCACACGCGACGGAAAGTAGAAGGGGTCAACCCCACGCGGCGGAGTTCCGATGCCCGTCGGAAAAATTTCTAATGGGCATTAGAAGGTACTCCAATGCCCGAAGGAAAGTACTCCAATGCCCATTAGACGGTTCTCGCGCCCCATCATCCCGAAGATCTCCCGCGCCTACTCCTCTATTATAGAAGGGCAGAAGTGGTTGATTTGTCCTCATTCCGTTCGTCGGACGAGGGTAAGAGCTTGACGGCGGATGCGCATCGCGGCAGGATGTGGTGCGCACGACGGAAGCCTGGGATGCGCACGAGTCGGTTGCGCCCTGCGCATCTTCCGGGAGAGGGGTGTACCCTCTGTGGGCCGCTTTGGGGGCAGGAAAGTCTTATTTGATGCGCACATGATGCCTCGCGCGGCAATGCGGTCTCATAACACGCACGGGAAGAGGGGCGTACCGAAGCGGTAAAATATGGTATAATATTCGGAAATAAACGGAAAATAGTCTATGCATCCCTATCGTACACATACTTGCAATCAGCTCCGCGCAAGCGACGCGGGCAAGACCGTTCGACTTTCTGGCTGGATGTTCCGCCTGCGTGACCACGGCGGCATTCTTTTCGTCGATTTGCGCGACCACTATGGTCTGACGCAGATTGTCGTTCACCCCTCGCGGCCGTTCTTCGGCCTGGTTGAGAAAGCCCACCTTGAGAGTGTCATCACCGTAACGGGTGAGGTGAAGCTCCGTACGCCCGACACGATCAATCCCGACCTGCCGACGGGCGAGATTGAAATCGAGGCGAACGAGCTCGTGATGGAGGGTGCGTCCGAGGTGACGCCGATTTACGTGCCGGACGAAAAGGCCGACGAGTCCGAGGATATGCGCCTGAAGTATCGCTATCTCGACCTTCGCCGCGAGAAACTCCACAACAACATCATGCTTCGTTCGAAGGTTATCCGCTTCCTGCGTGAGCAGATGTGGGAGAAGGGCTTCAACGAGTTCCAGACGCCCATCCTGACGGCTTCCTCGCCGGAGGGAGCGCGCGACTATCTCGTGCCGAGCCGCATCCATCGCGGAATGTTCTACGCCTTGCCGCAGGCACCGCAGATGTTCAAGCAGCTTCTGATGGTTTCGGGCTTTGACCGCTACTTCCAGATTGCACCGTGCTTCCGCGACGAGGCGGCCCGTGCCGACCGTTCGCCGGGCGAGTTCTACCAGCTCGACATTGAGATGAGTTATGTGACGCAGGACGAGATTTTCGCCGTGGTCGAGGATGTCGTCTCGAAGACGTTCCGCAAGTTCTCCACCTGGTCGTGCAACGACGCCCCGTGGCCGCGCATCAAGTATCGCGACGCGATGATGACCTATGGGTCCGACAAGCCGGATCTTCGCAACCCGCTCAAGTGGGTCAACATGAGCGACTTCTTCGCCAAGGCATCCTTCAAGGCGTTTGCCGCGTGTGTGGCGAATGGCGGTCTCGTGAAGGGCCTGCTCGTGAAGGGCATCGTCGGTGTCGAGACGCGGACGTGGTTCGACAAGCGCGAGGCGTTCGTGAAGGAGAATGGCGGCAAGGGCCTCGGCTACATTTCCTGGACGAAGGAAGGTGAGCTGAAGGGACCGATTGCGAAGTTCCTCACGCCTGAGCAGCTGGAGGAGATGAAGGCTCTCGTGAAGATGGAGCCGGGCGATGCCCTCTTCTTCATGGCGGCGGATGTGGACGAGTGCAACCGTCTTTCGGGCCTCGTGCGGACGGACATCGCGAACCACATGACGAACAACGTCTGTGAGAAGAACTGCTACAAGTTCTGCTGGATCGTTGACTTCCCGTTCTTTGAGAAGGATCCCGAGACGGGCAAGATCATCTTCTCGCACAACCCGTTCTCGATGCCGCAGGGCGGCCTTGAGGCGCTGAACGGTCCCGATCCGCTGGCGATTGAGGCCTACCAGTACGATGTCGTCTGCAATGGCATTGAACTTTCGTCGGGCGCGATTCGTAACCACCGCATTGACATCATGGAGAAGGCGTTCGAGATCGCGGGCTATCCGAAGGAAGTCGTCCGCGAGAAGTTCGGCTGTCTCTACAATGCCTTCCAGTTCGGTGCGCCGCCGCATGGTGGTATTGCGCCGGGTGTGGACCGCATGGTCATGTTGCTCACGGATACGCCCAACATCCGCGAAGTCATTGCCTTCCCGATGAACCAGAAGGCGCAGGATCTGATGATGAATGCGCCGAACTACGTCACCGAGCAGCAGCTCCGCGAACTTCACATCAAGATTCGCGGCACGGGCAGCGAGGTGCAGGCGGACGCCTAAGGCGATGGGAAGCGGCGCGAAACTCAAGTTCGTGCTCAAGGCGTGGCCGGGAGTCTTTGTGCTCGCGGTCGCGCTTGCCTTTTTGACGGGTCTTGTCGGGAGATTCTTCGGCTTTGACCTACAGCAGCAGGTCTCCTTGGATGTGGTTCTTCATGCGCGGGGATGGAATCTTGCCTTCCTTGTGATGCAGGTCGTCCTGCTGGCACCAATCCTTGAGGAGCTGCTGTTTCGCGGCGCATTGTGCAAGTTGCCCGTGAAGGGGCTTGGACTTTTG
Organism: Verrucomicrobiota bacterium; assembly: GCA_050874585.1. Lineage (GTDB taxonomy): Bacteria > Verrucomicrobiota > Kiritimatiellia > RFP12 > UBA1067 > UBA1067. The sequence goes on from JBNMKZ010000006.1 coordinate 16,197, forward strand.
ACGAAGGGTCCGAATCGCGGCGTTTGGAATGCCGCGGCCGTTCTGTCGTCGGCACTCTTCTCGTTCTCGCACTATGCGCTCAACTTCTCAACCAATTCACACGGACAACTTGTCTATATGGGACTAAAGTCCCTGGACAATGCGTTTCTTGCGCTCTTCTTCTTTGGGCTTGCGCAGTGCTGGATTTATCGGCGGACGGGAAGCCTGTGGTGCGCGATGCTGAACCACGCGCTCTTCAATCTGACGAATCTTGTCTTGCTTTTCGTCTCTGACTACTTTGGCTTTTCGCTGCCCTGATGGCCATGCCGGTCGAACGCGTCAGAATTGCCCTCGTTGGTGACGTAGCCCTCGACTTGATGGCTCCCTATTTTCGTGAGGCCGGGTACGAGGTCTATGTGCCGCCGGGATTCGGTACGTGGCGGCAGGAGCTTCTTGATCCCCATTCGGGTCTTCGGGCGTTCAACCCCGACCTTGTGTTCAACGTGACGGACGCGGACGCGGCACTGGCGCAGGAAGTTCCGGGATTCTACGATGAGCGGCTTCGCAAGCTTGCGTCCATGCCCTATTCAATTGATGGCATTCGGGCGATTGTCGAGGAGGCGGCTTTTGCCCGTCTCGCTGCACCCAAGAAGATTCTCGCGGTGGATGCGGATAACACGCTTTGGAAGGGCATCCTCTCTGAGGACGGACCGGAGGCGCTTGAGCCGTCTGGGGCGTTCCAAAAGGGATTGAGGGATTTGCGGGATTCGGGCGTTGTGCTCGTTCTCCTGTCGAAGAACGATCCGTTTGAGTTCCGCCGCGATATGCCGCTCTCGAATTCCGATTTCGCGGCGGTTTGCACGAACTGGGGGCCGAAGGCGGGCAACCTCATTGAGGCCTGCCAACGGTTGAACCTTGGAGTGGATTCGGTCGTCTTCGTGGATGACAATCCGCACGAACGCGCCCAAATGGCGGCACATTTGCCCGAGGTGGCGGTGGTGCCGTTTCCGGCGGATATGGCGCAGCCCGCGCAGTTTCTGCGGCGACTGAAGACCTACTTCTTTTCGGGGATGGGCAAGACGGCCGAGGATTCGCTGCGGGCGCGGGACTATGCGGCCGAGGCCCTTCGGCGCGAGACGGCGGTACACGCGGCGACGCTGGACGAGTACCTGGAGGGGCTTGGCCTACGCGTCCGTCCGGCGGTGGCGGATGAGGGCGATCTCGACCGCCTGGCCCAGATGGCGGGCAAGACCAACCAGTTCAACGCGACGACTATTCGCCGCTCGAAGGACGAGTTTGCCGCGCTGCTGGCGGATCGGGACAAGCGGGTCTTCACCTTTCGGACGTGGGATCGGTTCGGTGAGCAGGGCATCGTCTGCTATGTCGTGGCCGATCTCGTCACCCGTCGCCTGACCGATTTCGTGATGAGTTGCCGCGCCATGGGGCGGACGTTGGAACATTTTGCCTATGCGTATGTGACGAAGAACTTGGGTTACGCACCGGCGATTGACTTTGTCAAGACGGCGAAAAACCGTCCTTTTGCCGATTTTCTTGCAAATCTTCGGCCAGAGATGAAGACCTACTACAAGTCCGCTGACTGAGCGGAGGCCTGATTCTTGTGCCGGGAGGGCGGCGGATTCTCGCGAGGCGCGGGCGTATGTGGTATAATAGGGCCATGATTACAGTAACAAAGACGGTCAAGTTCGATGCGGCACACATTCTGACCAATCATTGCGGATTGTGCAAGAACCTGCATGGGCACACCTATCGGGTGGACATTTCCGTCACCCAGTCCGAGGGACGCCCGGGTGACATGGTGATTGATTTCAAGGATTTGAAGAACATTGCGGAAGAGGTCATCTGCGCCTCCTTCGACCATGCCTTCATCTACAATACGACATCGGCGGGTGAGTGCGAAATTGCCGCCGTCGTGCAGAAGCACGGCATGCGGACGGTGGCTCTGCCGTTCCGATCGACGGCCGAGAACCTTGCGAAGTACTTCCACGACGAACTGCGTCGGCGGATTCCCGAGGTGTCGTCCGTCAAGGTCTGGGAGACGGAGGCGAGTTGTGCGGAATACCATGAGCCGCCGCGCATTCTGCCGTCCTTTCCCTTCCTGAAGGGGCGCATTGACGATTCGGTGCTCCAGGAGGGATTGCATCCGCGCTTTGCGAAAGCCTTTGCGTTCTTGCGGCGACCGGATCTTGCGGACTTGCCCATTGGGCGGCATGAGATTGACGGTGATGACTGCTGGGCCATTGTGAGCGAAGTTGACCTCAAGCCTTTCGGCGACAGCCAGCGCGCCGAGGTTCACAGGACCTTCATCGACATTCAGGCTCCGATAGACGGACCTGAAACATACGGACTCCTCGATCTCGCCGGACGCAACCTCGGTCCGTTTGATGAGGAAAAGGACATCGCCTTTGGACAGGAGAAGATGGTTCCCCTGACGCTTGTTCCGGGCGAGTATGCGATTTTCATGCCGGTGAACGGTGCCCATGCGCCTTGCCTGACGCTGGGCGGTCCGACGCGGCGGAAGAAACTAATCGTCAAAGTTCGGGCTTCGGTAGACGGAGCGCGGAATTGAAGATTATCTCCCTTGCGAGCGGATCGAAGGGCAACGCCTACTGCGTCTGTAGCGAAAGTTCGGTTCTCCTCGTCGACTGCGGGCTGTGCCTGAGGAGCCTTCGCCAGCGACTTGCCGAGGCGGGGCTTTCACCCGACCGCATCTGCGCCGTCGTCATTACCCACAGCCACGACGACCATGTGAAGGGGTTGCCGCTCTTCCACAAGAACTATCCGTCGATTCCGCTCTTCGCCAATCTCATGACGGCGGAAACCATCGCCTGGAAGTACAAGATGGATGAGTTCGCCTTTACGCCCTTTGAGGATGGGCAGCCTTTTGGCATCGGCCCATTTGAGATTGAGCCGTTCTCAATTCCGCACGACACGTCCGACCCCGTCGGTTATCTCGTCCGGGCGGATGGGAAGACCTATTTCCACGGGACGGACATCGGAACGCCGCTGGATTCGATTGGGCGGCACCTCGCGGAGGCGGATGTCGCGACGCTGGAATCGAACCACGATGCTGTCATGTTGCGTGCGAGTTCGCGTCCCGAAGAATTGAAGCAGCGCATTTGGGGTCCGCGTGGGCATCTCTCGAACGACCAGGCGTGTGAGCTTGTCCGCAAGTTCGCCTCCCCGCGCCTCAAGAAGCTGAGCCTTGCGCATCTTTCGGAAGAGTGCAATGTGCCGCATCTTGCGGAGTGCGCCATGCGGGAGACGCTTGTCGCCCTGCATCGGCAGGATATCGAACTTGAGATTCTTGCACAAAATGCCATTGGTTGTCCGTGGGAATGCTGAAAGGCGCGGCAGATTTTGGTATAATGCCAGCCGTCATCCCGCAGGAGTTGGATGGCGGATGTAAGAAGGAGAAAAAAAGCGTGAAATCGAAGGTAGTCTCAATGTGTCTGGGGTTGGCGGCATCGCTGGTGGCCTCAGCGGCGGAAGTCCGTTCGCTCGACGGTCTCTGGGAGTTCGCATTTGACAAGGGGGGGCGGTTGGAGGCGGCGAATCCGACTTTCGCGGCGACGGACAAGATGTCCGTTCCGGGTTGCTTTGACATGACGCCGCGTTACTACAACCGCCGCGGACTCGCCCACTACCGTCGGGCGGTGACGCTTGACCGAGCGGTGGCGAATGCACGCATTCGCGTGAAGGGGATGGGGCTTGCCATGCGGCTTTTCGTGGACGGACGAGCCGTCGGTGAATCGCACCTGCCGTGGAGCACGGTCGAGTTCGCGGTCGGTCCGCTGTCCGCCGGACGGCACGAAATCGTTGCTGCGCTCGACAATCGCCTGACGGGCGAACCGGGCGAACTCTTCCAGCCGTTCTACGACTTCTATGCTTCGGGTGGCTTCTACCATGGCGTTGACCTGGTCCTTCAGGAGCGCGAAACCGAGATTGACCGTGTCCTCGTCAGGACGCAGGACTATCGTACGGGAAAGGTTGAACTGGAACTCGTCTTCTCCGGATCGGCAGAACCGACCGAGAAAGAGTTCGCGGCAACGGTGTCCTTCGACGGTGGAGCGCCCGCGCGCGTCCTCTTCACGGGCGGACGCGCAACGCTGACCGTGCCGAACTTTCGCCTGTGGAGTCCCGAGTCGCCGGCCTTGCACCGCGTCACCGTCGCGGCGGATGGATATGGCGCGAAGACCGAGCGATTCGGTATCCGCGAGATCAAGGCCGAGAAGAAGCGCATCCTTCTGAACGGCCGCGAGATTTACCTGACGGGTGTTAATCGCCACGAGGCGCATCCCGAGTTCGGCTATGCGACGTCGTTGCCTCTGATGATGGAGGATGTCCAGCTGATGAAGGACCTCGGGTGCAACTACGTGCGCGGGGCGCACTATCCGCAGACGGAGGAATTTCTGAGCCTTTGCGATGAGGTGGGCCTGATGGTCTGGGAGGAGTCGCTCGGGTGGGGCAATGGACCGGCCAACCTGACGAACGAGGTCTTCATTGCGCGGCAGATTGAGCAGACGCGGCTGATGGTTCGCAACTCCTTCAATCATCCGAGCATCATCATCTACGGCTTTATGAACGAGATGGCGAGCGATGTGCCCGTTGGACGAGACCTGATTAAGCGGCTCACCGGTGTCGTCCGCCACGAGAACTCCGGGCGGCTGGTGACCTGGGCCTGCAACCGTCCGATGGGCGACTTGGGCAATGAGTTTACCGACATCATCGCCTACAATACCTATCCCGGCTGGTGCTGGGGTGATGATGGTGCGATTGACGAAGAGACGCTGCAGAAGACGATGCGTGACGAGACGACGTATGTCGTGAACGCCCTGAGAAAGAAGTTCGGCGAGGAGAAGCCGATCATCGTCTCGGAGATGGGTACGTGCGCCGTTTACGGCCAGCGCGATCGGGATGGTGCCCAGTGGACGGAGGAGTTCGAGTCGCAGTATGTCGGCGCGGCGATTCGTGCCGTCTTTGAGAATCCGGAAGTCAGGGGCTTCACGGTCTGGCAGTTCGCCGATTCGCGCAGCTACTTCCGGGGCGGTGCCAGCATCCGTTCCAAGCCCTTTGCGATGAACTTGGCCGGGCTTTTCGACGGCTATCGGCGTGAGAAGTTGGCCGCCCAGACGGTGCGGAAACTCTTCCAGTCGAAGATTGGGCAGGAGAAGTGAGCATGGACGGCGAGAAGGCGAGTCATTTCATTCGGTCAACCCCGGCGTTGCAGGCCGCGTGTGAGAAGGCCCGATTGGAGGGTGTCCTCGCGCTTGATACGGAATTCGTCTGGCGTTCGACCTACCGTCCGCAACTGGGCATCGTGCAGTTGGGGTGCGCGGCAGATTGCTGGGCGCTCGACTGCCAGACGGGGGTTCATGTGGAGGCCCTTCGGGAGTTGGTCGAAAGCGCGGCGGTTACGAAGATTCTGCACGATGCACGGCAGGACCTCCTGCACCTGCACCACTACACGGGGGCTTGGCCGGTGAACGTGTTCGACACGCAACTGGCCGCCGCCTTCGCTGGTTTTCGGGCGGGCATCGGCCTCCAGCAACTGCTCTTCGATGCGATTAACGTTGGCTTGCCGAAGACCGAGACGCTGACGGACTGGATGCATCGTCCCCTGACGGCGGCTCAAATCGACTATGCGCTGGATGACGTGCGCTACCTGCCCGAATTGCGCTCGGCCCTCCTGACGCGAATGGACGAGTTCGGGACGCGGGCGTGGTTTGAGGAGGATAGCCTCAAATACGGTGACGAGGCTTTTTATGAGGAGGGCCGTCCCGAGCGGGCCTGGCTACGGATGAAGATTCACCGCGTTCGGCTTGACGGACGCGGCCGTGCCATCTTGCGGGCCCTTGCCGCCCGCCGGGAGGAACTGGCCCAGGAGTGGAATCTGCCGCGTTCGTGGCTTGGCGATGACGATTCCCTGGCGCAAATTGCCGCGCAGGGAGAAGTGGGGCGGCTTCGGCACCGCGTCACCGAGGGTCGCGGCGAAGTTCTCCGCGCCCAGTACGCCCAGGTTCTTCGCGAGGCAGCCGAAACGCCGCCCGAGGACTGGCCCGACGATCCGCATCGCCACTACATTCAGGAGGTGTGCGAATCGGCCAGTCGAGCGGTCGAATGGCTGGCCGAGCGGGCCAAGGACCTTCATGTGGACGTTTCGCTCATCGCCAACCGGGCGACGGTCACGGCGTATGTTGACGATGTCATGGACGAGACGAATCCGCTTGCGCACGGCTGGCGCTACGAGGTCGTCGGACGCGAGATGGCCGAACGCTTCGGCGTGGACTGAGCGCGGCAGTTTTTGCGGGGATGACTTGTACTTGTAAGGGAATGTGGCGGTGAATGCCCCACATTCCTTTTGGTATTGTACGTTTCATCGCGAGCGCGGCAAGACGCAGGAGCGCGGCGAAATGTCCGCAGGACCTGACGCGTTCCTGCGCATCAACGCGGGCATTCCTCCGCATCAACGAGCGTAATCCTCCGCATCAACGAGTCCAAATCATCCCTTGAAAAAGGGTCAATCAAGGCGTCAACAAGGCTCAACTAAGGCTAAGTAAACCTTTGTTGTCGAGGCGCGAGAGGTGAGCGCAACCGTGGAAGCCGAGACCGAGCGACAGCTTCGCGCAAGCCCCCGAGCAAGCGGTTTTTGGTATAATATGCGCACATGAGGATCACATCGACAACTGAGTGCGTCATTCGCGTGACGGATCCCTGCAAACCGCTGGAATTTGACCTTTCGCGTCCCCTCGAAATCGAGGTCGGGTGCGGGAAGGGCCGTTTCCTGACGGCACGGGCCGCCGCGCACCCGGAATGCGACTTCCTGGGCATCGAGCGGATGCTTGGCCGCGTACAGAGCTTTGAGGGGAAGTGTGCGCGGAAGGGGCTGTGCAATGCGCACGTTTTGCGCCTTGAGGCGCTCTATACATTCCATTATCTCCTACCAGCGCACCATGCCCGGACGGTCTACGTGTTCTTTCCCGATCCGTGGCCGAAGAAACGCCACCACTCGCACCGGCTGTTCGGTCCGCTCTTCCTGAATGCGCTCTGGAAGCGCCTTGAGGTGGGCGGTCGGCTGGAGTTCGCGACGGACCATGCGGAATACTTCGGGGTCGTCTGCGAATGCTTTGCGGCGGATTCGCGCTTTCGCCGCGTTGAGCCGATGCCGCGTCCGAAGGAGGTCTGGACGGAGTTCGAGACATCCTTCCGCGAGAAGGGTCTCCCCATTTACAGTGCGGCGTGGCAATCGCTCCCGGCGGACGATGCCCCGCTTGAACCGCTGACCATTCCGCCGGAGGCCGAGCCTCGTGAAGGGGTCGTCAGAAGATACGAAACAGCAGAAGCCGCAGGTGCAGAAGCAGAAGAATCAGAGGAAGAATGAATCAGGAAATTACCGCCCGCATGGTTGCCGAAGTCGGCGCCAGCGCCCGTCAGATCGCCGCCGTTGAGAAACTCCTTTCGGAGGGCTGTACCGTGCCCTTCATCGCCCGCTACCGCAAGGAGGCTCACGGCAACCTCGACGAAGTCGCCATTGGAAAGATTCAGGATCGGCTCGCCTACTACGGTGAGCTTGAGTCGCGCAAGGAGACGATTCTCAAGTCAATCGACGAGCAGGGCAAGCTGACGGACGAGTTGCGCGACAAGATTGCCGCGTGCTGGCAGAAGAGTGCGCTTGAGGACCTCTACCAGCCCTACAAGCCGAAGCGCCGCACGCGGGCGCAGATTGCGAAGGAGAAGGGCTTTGAGCCGCTGGCGGAGTCCATCTGGGCGGGTGCGGCGTTTGAGGCGAGCGACGAGGACCTGCAGTTCGCCCGCGACATCCTGGCAGAGCGCATTGCGGACATGGCCGAGGTGCGCGGTTTGGTGCGCCAGGCCTTCGCCACGAAGTCCGTCGTCAAGAGCGAGGTCGCGAGTCCGAAGCCGACCGAGCCGACGAAGTTCGAGCAGTACTACGAGTTTGAGGAGCCGATTACCACGATTCCATCCCACCGCTACCTGGCGATTCGCCGCGGGCAGAAGGAGGGCGTCTTGTGGGTGAAGCTCGTACTGGATGCCGCGCCGGTGATTGAGCGGATGATGGAGCTTGTCGAGAAGGCCGAGGGAGCCGGGTTTGACGCGGACGAGTGTTGCCGCGAGCAGGTGCAGATGGCGGCGGAGGACGCGTACAAGCGCCTGCTGGCGCCGAGCTGTGAGATTGACGTGACGGTCGAGAAGAAGATGGAGGCGGATCGTGCGGCGGTCGAGGTCTTCGCGGAGAACCTGCGCCACCTCCTGCTGGCTCCGCCGTTAGGCGAGAAGGCCGTGCTGGCCATCGATCCCGGCATTCGCACGGGGTGCAAGGTCGCCATGCTGGACGCGACGGGCAAGTACCTCGGCAAGACGGTGCTCTTTCCGATGCAGAAGCCGGCGGAGGCCGCGGCGGCAATCAAGCTGATTGCCGCGAAGTTCCATCCGCAGGCCATCGCCGTCGGCAATGGCACGGCCGGGCGCGAGACGGAGGCCTTCGTGCGAAAGACACTGAAGGACATCGGGCGCACGGACATCCTCGTCATCAGCGTGAGCGAGGCGGGAGCCTCGGTCTATTCCGCGTCGGAAATCGCACGCAAGGAGTTCCCCGACCTCGACCTGACGGTGCGCGGCGCAATCTCAATCGGCCGACGCCTGCAGGATCCGCTCGCGGAGCTCGTGAAGGTCGACCCGAAGGCCATCGGCGTAGGACAGTACCAGCACGACGTGCACCAGCCGCTTCTCGGGGCCAAGCTCGACGAGGTCGTCGTGAGTTGCGTGAACGGCGTGGGCGTTGAGCTGAACACGGCCTCGGCCCCGCTCCTGGAGCGCGTGTCGGGCGTGAGCGCGTCGCTGGCGAAGTCCATCGTCGAGTGGCGCAATGAGAACGGAACCTTCAAGTCCCGCGAAGACCTGCACAAGGTGAAGGGACTTGGGGCGAAGGCGTTTGAGCAGTGCGCGGGCTTCTTGCGCATTCGCGGCGCGGAGAATCCGCTGGACTCGTCCGCCGTGCATCCCGAGCGCTACCAGCTGGTCGGGCGCATGGCCGCCGATGCGGGCCTTTCGGTCCGTGACCTCGTGGGGAACTCGCTCGCGGCAAAGAAGATTGACATCCGCCGCTATGTGACGGACGACGTGGGCGAGCCGACGCTGAAGGACATCCTGGCCGAGCTGATTCGCCCGGGACGCGATCCGCGCGCCGTCTTCGAGCCGCCGAAGTTCCGCGACGACGTGACGAAGATTGAGGACGTGCAGGAGGGCATGAAGCTGGAGGGCATCGTGACGAACGTGACGGCGTTTGGCGCGTTCGTCGACATTGGCGTTCATCAGGACGGGCTGGTGCATGTCTCGGAACTGAGCGACAATTTCGTGACGGACCCGGCCTCGGTCGTCAAGGCGGGCGACCGGCTGACGGTGACGGTCATCGGCGTTGACCGGGTGCGTGGGCGCATCTCGCTCTCGGCGAAGTCGAAGCCGGGACTTGGCGCGACGGCCTCGGGCCGAGGTGCGGGGGGCGGTGGCGCTCGCCGCGATTCGCGGCGCACGACGTTCGCGCCGTCGTCTGGGAGCGGTTTCTCCTGCAATCCGTTCGCCAATCTGTAGGAAGGCCCGCTGCGATGACCGATTTCTCAAAACTGCTGAATCCCGAACAGTGTGCGGCGGCGACGGCTGGTGACGGGCCGCTTCTTGTGCTGGCGGCGGCGGGCACGGGCAAGACGCGGACGCTCGTGCACCGCGTTGCCTATCTCATCGAGCAGGGTGTCGACCCCGGGCGCATCCTCCTCCTGACGTTCACGAACCGGGCGGCGCGGGAGATGCTGGAGCGGGCTGAAAAGGTCGTGGGACCGGACGCCTCGGCCATTTGGAGCGGAACCTTCCACAGCATCTGCGCCCGCTTCCTCCGCCGCTACGGCTCAACGCTCGGCTACAAGCCCGGCTTCCAGATTCTCGACGAGGAAGATCAGCGCAAGCTGATTGCCGACCTCATCCGTGCAAATGTCAAGGACCCGAAGGACTTCCCGAAGAAGGACGTCATTGCGAAGATGATTTCGGAGGCGGCGAACGAGCAGAAGCCCGTCGCCTTCATCGCCGCACGCTGGCAGACGCGCACGGCCGGGGTGGACCCGGAGGCGATTGCACGCATCGCCGAACTCTATGCGGCGCGGAAGATGGAACTCGGCGCGATGGATTTCGACGACCTGCTCGTGAACGGCCTGAGACTCCTGAAGGAGAAGGCGAACGTGCGGGAACTCCTGCAGGAGCACTTCCTTTACATCCTCGTGGACGAGTACCAGGACACGAACGGACTTCAGGCGGAGTTCACCGACATTCTCGCGGCGAAGCACCGCAACATCATGGCCGTCGGTGACGACTTCCAGTGCATCTACACGTGGCGCGGTGCGCAGATTGAGAACATCATGGAGTTTCCGCACCGCTGGGAAGGCTGCCGGACCATCAAGCTTGAGCGGAACTACCGCTCGGTTCCGGGCGTTCTGGACATTGCCAATGTGGTGATGAAGGACGCGTCCAACCAGTTCGAGAAGGTGCTGCGTCCGACGCGTGGCGCGGCGGTTGAGCTGCCGTGGCTCTACCGCGTCTGGGACGACCTCGCGCAGGCCAACGAAATCTGCAAGCTTGTCAGCCGCGTCCACGGTCTCGGCTACCGCTACTCGGATGTGGCCGTTCTCTACCGAAGCCATTTCCAGTCCATCAAGATTCAGATGACGCTGGCGCGGATGGGGCTGCCGTACCGCATCACGAGTGGTGTCGGCGTATTCGAGCAGATTCACGTCAAGGATGTGCTCGCCTACCTGCGGATTCTGCTGAACCCGACGGACGAGCTCTCGTTCCTCCGTCTGGTTTCGCTTTTCCCGGGTGTTGGTGAGAAGAGCGCGAAGACCTACTGGGAGAAGCTCGGGCGGCAGTTCGACGGACGGCGCAAGGAGGACCGCGAGGCTCTCCACGGACTCCTCGGGGCGAAGGCGCGGCCCATCTGGCCGCCGCTGGCGAAGTGCTTCGAGTGCGCGGCGGATCACCTGGCCGAGAACGAGGTCGGCGAAATCGTCAGCGACTTCTGCGACCTTTTCTATGAGGATCACCTGCACCGCGAATGGGAGGACCAGGATGCGGAGGACAGACTGGACGATGTGAAGGAACTTGCCACGCAGATCGCCGGGTCGGAAGGGGGGCTTGAGGAGTTCCTCTCGGATGTCGCGCTGATGACGAACCTCGACGTGCGCAAGAACGACCCGACGCTCGACCGCATCACGCTCTCGACTGTCCACCAGGCGAAGGGCATGGAGTGGCCGGTCGTCATCGTTCCCTGGCTTTCGGAGGGACTCTTCCCCAGTGCGAAGGCGACGGAGGAGGGGCGCCTTGACGAGGAACGGCGGCTCTTCTACGTGGTCGTCACGCGGGCAAAGGACCAGCTCTATCTCTTCTCCCCGCAGATGCGCCAGAGTACCGACGGGGGCGTTTATCCCGTGGAGGCGTCCATGTTCGTGAAGGAGATTCCCCGCGACCTGATTCAGGTGCGCAACGTGGCGAGCTATCCCGATGCCTATTCGGGCGGCTACGGGCGCGGCACTTCGCGCTATTCGGGCGGCGGTTCGTCGTATGGCGGCGGTGGGGGCTATGGCCGTTCGTCGTCGGGCGGGTATGGCGGTTCGTCGCGTCGCGGCGGTTCGGGCGGCAAGCCGCCGACCACCTACAAGACAACCTGGAGGCACTGAGATGGAGGCGTTTACGATTCGACAGGCGCGGCTGGCGGATGCCGAGCGGGTGTTCAGGTTCATTCTCGGGAACAGCGACCTTCTTGTGCCGCGCTCCCTTGGTAATGTCGTCGAGAACATCGACCGCTTTTTCGTTGCCGAGGTCGGCGAGGCCCTTGTCGGCTGTGCGGCCTATCAGGTGCACCCCGAAATCGGCGACGTGCAGGCGGCGACGGTCGAGATACAGTCCGTCGCCGTCGACGCGGCGCACCGCAAGCTTGGCATCGGGCGAGCGCTCGTCGAGGCCGTGGTCGCCCGATCGGCGCAGTTCGGCCCGCGTGAGGTGCTGGTGCTGACGTTCGCGCCGGAATTCTTCACGAAGCTTGGCTTCCACGAGATACCGAAGACGCGCGTCATGCACAAGCTCTACACGGGGTGCATCAACTGCACGAAGCACACGAACCCTTTCACCTGCCCGGAAATCGCGATGAAACGCGACCTTCCTCAGAATATGGTATAATCTCACTCACCTAAACGGATAAACAACTAAAGGAGGCTCGAAGATGATTAGCGGCGGCTTGGTATTCTTTGCAATTGTGGCGGTGATTGTCCTTGTGGCAATCGTCAAGACGGCGGTCATCGTGCCGCAGAAGACGGCTTACATCGTGGAGCGGCTCGGCAAGTACCGTTGCACGCTGGAGGCGGGCTTCCACATCCTGATTCCGTTCTTCGATCGCGTGGCCTACCGTCACACGCTGAAGGAGCAGGCGATTGACGTGCCGCCCCAGCAGTGCATCACGAAGGACAATATCGCCGTGGACGTGGACGGCATCCTCTACATGCAGGTGATGGATCCGGCGAAGGCGAGCTACGGCATCGGCAACTACCTCTTCGCGACGACCCAGCTCGCGCAGACGACGATGCGTTCCGAGATGGGCAAGCTCGACCTCGACCGCAGCTTCGAGGAGCGCACGTCCATCAACGCGGCGATTGTCGCGGCGGTTGACAAGGCGAGCGACCCGTGGGGCATCAAGGTGACGCGCTACGAGATCAAGAACATCACGCCGCCGCAGACGATTCGCGATGCGATGGAGAAGCAGATGAGGGCCGAGCGCGAGAAGCGGGCGATGATTGCGGAGTCCGAGGGCGAGCGCCAGTCGAAGATCAACCGTGCGGAAGGCGAGCGCCAGCAGGCGATTGCCCTGTCGGAAGGCGAACGCGCCCGCCGCATCAACGAGGCGGAGGGCAAGGCGAAGGAGATTCTCCTCGTGGCCGAGGCGCAGGCGGCGGGCATTGAGAAGGTTGCGGCGGCCATCAGCGGAAAGGGCGGTCTTGAGTCCGTCAACATGCAGCTTGCGCAAATGTACCTCACGCAGTTCGGCAACCTGGCGAAGACGAACAACACGATGATTATCCCCTCGAACCTGGCGGATGTTGCGGGCGTTCTCAAGGCCTGCACGAGCGTCGTGCGCAAGGTCGACGGCAAGTAAGATTCCCTTTTGAACTAGTGACTAAGGAGTTGACATGAAACCTACATTGGTTGTTTTGGCGGCGGGCATGGGCTCGCGTTACGGTGGCCTCAAGCAGGTGGACCCGGTGGGTCCGTCAGGCGAGGCGATTCTCGACTATTCCGTTTTCGACGCGGTGCGCGGCGGCTTTGGCAAGGTCGTCTTCATCATTCGTCATGATTTCGAGGCCGAGTTCAAGGAGAAGGTCGGCAAGAAGTACGAGGGTCTCGTCCCCGTCGAGTACTGCTACCAGGACATCAACGACCTGCCCGCGCCGTACAAGGTGCCGGAAGGGCGTACGAAACCCTGGGGTACGGCCCATGCGACGCGGGCGGCGCGCAAGGTCGTCCACGAACCGTTCGCCGTCATCAATGCGGACGACTTCTATGGACGCGATGCGTTCGCCAAGCTGGGGGCCTTCCTCGCCGAGGCGAAGCCGATGCACTTTGCGATGGTCGGCTACAAGCTTGCGCTCACGCTCAGCGAGAACGGTTCGGTCGCGCGCGGCATTTGCGACGTCGCGGCGGACGGCTCGCTGAAGAGCGTCACCGAGATGACCAAGATCGTGCGCACGGCGGATGGGGCCGAGAACCGTGAGGATCCCGAGCATCCTGTCAAGCTGACGGCGAAGGAACTCGTCTCGATGAACCTCTGGGGCTTCACGCCCGAACTCTTCGACGCCCTTGAGGCGCGCTTTCCCGCGTGGCTCGCCGCCAACGGGACGAAGGAGAAGAGCGAGTGGTACATTCCCTTTGTCGTGGATGAACTTATCCACGAGGGCAAGGCGGACTGCAAGGTGCTGCCGACGGAATCGAGCTGGTTTGGCGTGACCTACCGCGAGGACAAGCCGTTTGTCATGGCGGAGATCAAGAAACTCGTCGATTCCGGTGAGTATCCTTCAAAGCTGTTCTGACCTCATTTGGCCGCGGGCGTGCGAGGTGTGCGGTCGGGCGGTGGATCGTCCGGCGCGGCATCTCTGCGCGTCCTGTCTGGCGCGACTGCCGTTCGTGCCGCAGGTCGGGTGCTGTTCGGTCTGCGGTCGGGCGGTTGAAGGGCTCGCGAACGACTATCTCTGCGAAGATTGCTCGGGCGCGGGCCGTCCTCATTTTGACCGTGCGGCGAGTGCCTTGCGGTTTGAGGGCGTGGCGCGGGATCTCGTGCTGGGGTTCAAGTTCCGTCGCCACCTGTGGCTTCGGGATGACCTGGTCGACTGGATGGAGTCGGCGCTTCGTGCGCGGTTCGATGCGGCGGCGGTGGACATGGTGCTGCCGATGCCCGCAACGCCCTGGCACCGTCTCGACAGGGGCTACAACCAGTGCGCCTACTTGGCGCACCCCCTGGCGCGGCGGATTGACCGCCGCTACGATGGAGGCATTCTCGCACGCACGGGACTGCCGCGCCGGCAGAGTTCGCTGACGGAGCAGGAGCGGCGGGAGAATGCGAAGGGGACCTTCCGGGTGCGGCACGCGGAGCATGTGCGCGGGAGGACGGTACTGGTGGTCGACGATGTCATGACGACGGGGGCAACGCTTTCCGAATGCGCCCGGGCGTTGAAGCTCGCGGGGGCTTGGCGCGTCTGGGGACTGACGGTCGTGCGCTCGATTCGCACCTGAGGGGGCGGCTTCATTTTGGTATAATATGCGGCACTGGACGCGGTTGACGCAGGGTTTTGAACGGGACGGTCCAGCAGTAGCGATACAGAAAGGCACACGTGAAAATCGGCAAGCGGCTGAAACTCGACGTTTACGGCGAATCGCATGCACCGGCAATCGGCATGCGAATGGAGGGCTTTCCGCCCGAACTGACCATTGACAGGGCGGAGCTTCAGGCCTTTATGGAGCGTCGCGCTCCGGGGCGTGACGCGCTCTCAACGGCGCGGCGCGAGCCGGATGTGCCGGAGTTCCTCTCCGGGCTTTCGGGTGATGTGACGACAGGCGGAGTGATTGAGGCGATTATCCGCAACACCGACACGCGGAGCCGCGACTACGAGAAGACCGTGCCGCGTCCGGGGCACGCGGATTATCCGAACTGGGTGAAGAATGGGCGAATCCCCGCCGGCGGTGGGGCGAACTCGGGGCGGTTGACGGCGGCGATGTGCATCGCGGGCGGACTCTGCCTGCAGGCCCTCGCCAAGCGCGGCATTGCCGTGAAGGCGCGCATTGAGCGTGTCGGCGACGCGGCGGCGGCCAAGTCGGAGGGCGATTCGGTCGGCGGCATCATCGCGGCGGAAGTGACCGGACTCCCGGTCGGACTGGGCGGACCGATGTTCGACGGGCTGGACGGTGCGCTTGCCGAGGCCATCTTCGGAATCCCCGGCGTGAAGGGCATCGAGTTCGGCAACGGTTTTGCCGCGAGCGGGCTGAAGGGGTCGGAGAACAACGACCCGTTCGTCGTGCGCGAGGGGCGCGTTGTGACGCTCACGAACAACCACGGCGGCATTCTTGGCGGCATGACGAGTGGGATGCCGCTCGTCTTTCGTGTGGCGATGAAGCCGACGCCCTCCATCTACAAGCCCCAGCGGAGCGTCGACTTGGCGACAATGAAGGAGGTCGAGTTCCGTGTGCGCGGTCGGCACGACCCGTGCATCGCCTTCCGTGCGGTGCCGGTGGTGGAAGCCCTGACGGCCTTTACGATTCTGGATGCCCTGCTGGTCGAGGAGAGCGGCATCGAGTTTCGGTCGATTCCGCAGGACTTGCGCAACATCGTGATTGACGAGACGGTGGCGAAACTTTACCCCGCGCTTGCGGAACGGGCGATTTGCGTGATTCCGTCCGGCGAGGAGCACAAGACGATTGGCACGGTCGGACGGATTTGGAGTGCCTTTGCGAAGGCCGGGATTGGGCGCAAGGATACGGTCGTGGCCATCGGCGGCGGCGTGACGGGCGACCTGACGGGATTCGCGGCGGCGACGTGGATGCGCGGCATCGACTGGGTCAATGTGCCGACGACCCTGCTGGCGATGGTGGATGCCTCGTATGGCGGCAAGACCGCCTGCGATCTTGCGGAGGGCAAGAACCTGGCGGGGGCCTTCCATCCGCCGCGTCGGGTCATCATTGACGTCAACTTCCTGAAGACGCTGCCGCCGCGGCGGCTGGCGGATGGCCGTGCCGAGATGATCAAGCACGAGGTCATCGGCGGTCTTGCCCGCACGGCCGATGTCGCGGCGTTTCCGCCCGCCGAGGAGATTCGCCGCAATCTCGCGGTCAAGGTCGCCGTCGTGCGGCGCGATCCGCAGGAGCGCACGGGCGAGCGCATGAAGCTGAACGCGGGGCACACGGTGGGCCATGCCGTCGAGAAGGCGAGCGACTACCGAATCTCGCATGGTGAAGCCGTGGCCATCGGGTGCGTGGCCGAGGCGCGGCTTGCCGTGGAGAAGGGCCTTGCCGAACCGGCGTTCGTGGCTGAACTCGCGGCGCGGTTCACGGCGGCGGGACTGCCGACCGAACTCCCCGAGGGCATGACATTTGATAACCTGAAGCCCATCATGGCGGGCGACAAGAAGCGCGAGGGCAAGACGGTCGTCTTCGCGCTGCCGTGTGGATGGGGTGACGTGAGGGCGGTGAGGATTTAAGACATGAAGACGCTTTACCTGTATGGTCCGCCGGCGAGCGGAAAGACGACGCTGGCGCGGAAGCTGGCGCGTGAATTCGGCCGACCGGCCGTCGACCTCGATGCGGAAATCGTGCGGCGCACGGGGCGTTCGATACCCGACATCTTCGCGGCCGAGGGTGAGGCCAGCTTTCGACGCATCGAGAGCGAGACCCTTCGCGCCGTTTCGGCCCCCATCGTCGCGCTCGGGGGTGGAACGCTTCTAGACCCCGCGAACCGCGCCTATGCGGAAGAGAACGGGTTCGTCGTCGTGCTGGACGTGGACGACGAGACGCTGGCGCGGCGGATTGAGGCGGCGCAGGGGACGCGTCCGCTTGGCAACCGTGCGGCGGAGCGTCGCGCACACTACGCGTCCTTTCCTCATCATCTTGGGGCAGACGACCGAATCGTTTTGCCGCGTCCGCTCCGGGGACGCATCACGGTTCCCGTCTCCAAGTCGCATCTCCACCGTCTGCTGATTGCGGAGTTTCTCTCGGGGGCGGCCGTTCCGCCCATTGACGCGGCGGACTGCGCCGACATTGCCGCGACGAAGCGGTGTCTTGCGGCGCTACCGACGCCCGCTGCGCGCGGCACGGTGACGGCGGCGACCCTGGACTGCGGTGAAAGCGGCTCGACACTGCGCTTTCTCGCCCCGCTCGCGGCGGCCCTTGGCGTGAAGGCGACATACGTCCGCCGTGGACGGCTTGCGGAACGACCGATGATTGACTACGACGGACTCGCCGCCGGTGTGCACGAGTTGCGCGGCGACGTCTCCAGCCAGTTTGTCACGGGGCTCCTCTTCGCCCTGCCGCTGATGGACGGCGATTCGGAGATTCGTTTCACCACGCCCCTCCAGTCGCGGGGTTATGTGGACATGACGCTGGACGTGATTCGCGCCTTCGGCATCCGCGTGACGGAAGCCGAATGGGGCTTTGCCATCCCCGGCAACCAGCGGTACCGTGCGCCTGCGACACCTGTTCAGCCCGAAGGGGACTGGAGCGGCGCGGCCTTCTGGTTCGCGGCGAATGCGCTTGGAAGCGAGATTCAGGTGGCGGGACTTGCCGCGAATTCGCACCAGCCCGACCGCGTCGTCTGTGAGCTGATTGACCGCATCCGTGAGGGGCGGGGGCCCGTGGACGTCTCGGGGTGTCCCGACCTCTATCCTGCCCTGGCCGTCGTCGACGCACTTCTCGGCAAACGGACCGTCTTTACGGGCACGGAACGCCTGCGAATTAAGGAGTCCGACCGGCTGGCGGCCATGGAGGAGTGGCGGCGTTCGCCGACGGACGTCGACACGAAGGGCGACCACCGCATCGCCATGGCGGCGGCGATTGCCGCGCTGCATTCGGACTGTCCTGCGCTGATTCACGGGGCCTCGTGCGTGTCCAAGTCGTATCCGGGCTTCTGGGACGAACTGCACATGGACCTCTATCTCGTCACGGGGTGGCCGCTCGTCAAGACGCGTAGCCCCGAGATTCACAATGCCGCCTATGCCGCCGAAGGGCGAAAGGCAGAGATGATTTCCTATCCGTCCGAGACGATTGAGGGGGCGATGGCGTTTGCTGCGCTGGCGGACGTGAAGGGCATGGCCGTGACGATTCCGCACAAGCTGAGCGTCATGCCGCTTTTGGACGAAATCGACCCGGCGGCCCGGGCCATTGGTGCTGTGAATACGGTCGTCTTCCGCGCGGGGCGGAAGTATGGCTACAACACCGATGCGGATGGATTTGCGGAGGCTCTGCTGGCCTTTTGCGGACGCGCCGATCTCGCCGGGATGTCGGTGGCCCTTTTGGGCGCGGGCGGTGCGGCGAAGGCCGTCGACTACGCCCTCCGGCGGCTGGGGGCGAAGGTGTCAACCTATCATCGCCGTCCGCTTGATAGGGCGCCGGACATTATCGTCAACGCAACGCCGGTCGACCCGATACCGGATTACGCCTTTACGGGACGCGAGCTTGTCTACGACCTGCGCTACGTTCCGGCCGAAACGCCGCTGATGGCGCGTGCGCGGGCGGCCGGTTGCCGGGTCGAGAATGGGTTTTCCATGCTGCAGGCACAGGCGCGTGGCCAGCGGCGGCTCTTTTTCGGCTGACGGGGTTTCGGAAGTCGCGGCGAAAGGACGGGGACTTCGCCCCCGAATCCCGCTTGGGAGCGGCGGAGCGCAGAAGGGCGGGGAAAAGCCCCGCCGCGTAGGCGTTCAGAAGGCGCGAGCGCGGCACGCTGAATGGGCGCGGCCTGCCGGACGGCAGGCCGGCAAGACCACCTGCTGCGGGGTGCCGGTGGTCGGCCTGTTCCTCCTCTCGGGCTCGGGGGCTTGCGCGTCGGGCGAGCCCCCGAGCAGGCGGTTTTTTGGTATAATACCCAAATATGAAACTACTTGACGAATTGAAGGCTCGTGGACTTGTTGAGGCTCTGACCGATCCGGCGATTGAGGCGGCGTTGGAGAAGCCGATGACGGTTTATTGCGGATTCGATCCTTCCGCCCGCTCCCTGCAGGCGGGCAACCTCGTGTCCATCATGGTCCTGAAGCGGTTTCAGCAGGCCGGGCACAAGGTCATAGCCCTCGTCGGGGGCGCGACGGGGCTGATTGGCGACCCGAGCGGAAAGTCCGCCGAGCGCAACATGCTGACGGTTGAGCAGGTGGCGGAGAACAAGAAGGGCATTCGTGAGAACTTGGCCCGAATCCTCGATTTCGACGGCCCGAACGCGGCGATTCTCGTCGACAACTACGACTGGTACAAGGGCACGAGCGCGATTGAGTTCCTGCGCGACATCGCCATCAACTTCCGTGTGCCGCAGATGCTGGCGAAGGAGTCCGTGCGCAAGCGTTTAGAGGCGAGCGAGGGTGCCCTGACCTTTACGGAATTCTCCTACCAGATTCTGCAGGGCAACGACTTCTTGCACCTCTACGACAACTACGGCTGCCAGATGGAGGTCGGCGGGGCCGACCAGTGGGGCAACATCACGGCGGGGACGGATCTCGTGCGGCGGATGCGCGGCAAGTCGGCCTTCGGCCTGACGTTCCCGCTGCTTCTCGACTCGACGGGCAAGAAGTTCGGCAAGTCCGAGGGCAACGCGCTCTTTCTGAACGGCGAAATGACGTCCGTCTACGATTGGTACCAGTACTTCCTGCGCGCGGCGGATGCCGATGTCATCCGTTACCTGAAGGTCTTCTCGATGAAGTCGCTTGACGAGATTGCCGAACTGGAGGCCGCGATGAAGCGGAATCCCGAGGCGCGGATTCCCCAGAAGGCGCTGGCGGAGGAGTTGACGCGTCTCGTGCATGGCGAGGCGGGGCTTCAGACGGCGCTCGGCGCGAC
Organism: Verrucomicrobiota bacterium; assembly: GCA_050874585.1. Taxonomy (GTDB): domain Bacteria; phylum Verrucomicrobiota; class Kiritimatiellia; order RFP12; family UBA1067; genus UBA1067. The sequence continues at coordinate 36,324 of JBNMKZ010000006.1, forward strand.
GAAGACGCTCTTTGGCGGGGATGTCGCGGGCAAGTCGGCGGATGAGCTTGAGACAATTTTCAAGGATGTGAAGTCCGCCGAGATGGCCGCAGGTGACGTTCTCGGCAAGCCGGTCTTTGCCGTGGCGGCGGCGGCCGGGATGTTCAAGTCCAACGGCGAAGCGCGGCGGATGGCCCAGCAGGGCGGGCTCTCGCTGAACGGCACGAAGGTCGACGACAAGCGCGTTTTCGCGGCGGACGATCTCGTGGACGGTCGGATTGCCATCCTGAAGCAGGGCAAAAAGAACAACTTCCTTCTGAAGATTAAGGCTTGAAAACCCTCGAACGATACGTCTTCGGCTCATTCCTGTCGAGCTTCGTGCTCGCCTTCCTCGTGCTCAGTTTCGTGCTGACGGTCGGGCTGATGGTGCAGATTGTCGGCTTCATCCTGGACGGTGTGCCGATGTCGCTCGTCGCGGAGTTCGCGGCTGTGAGCTTCCCCGAGACGCTGCAGTGGACGATGCCGCTCGCGCTGCTCGTGTCGAGCGTGCTCGTCTTTTCGCGGATGAGCGCCGACAGCGAAATCGCCGCGATGCGCGCCTGCGGCGTGAACCTGCTCGCGGTCATGAAGTGGCCGATTCTCTTTGCGTTTTTGTGTAGTGCACTGGGGATGTTCGTCAACAACGAGATTGTGCCGCGAGGGCATGAAATCCGCCGCACGCTGAAGTCGAAGGTATCCGTCGGGACGGGGCTTGAGATTCTCGAGCCCGGGCGCATCATCGACGACTTCCCGAATGTGAAGATTTACTTCGGCTCGAAGGAGGGAAACTGGTTGCACGACCTCGTCGTGATGGACTACACCGACCCGAAGGTCGATCGGATGATTACGGCGGCGAAGGCCCTCGTGACCAGCCAGGGCCGCGATGTCTCGCTCGACCTCTACCAGATGACGATGGATCCGCTTGATGCCGACCATCCGACGATGGCGCGGGCGAATCGCGTCCAGTACCTCGTGAAGGATGCGCTCAAGGACTCCCACTACACGCGCCGCGACAAGGACCTGCGCTTTCGGGAGGTGCTGGACAAGATCGGGCGGCTGAAGGAGCGCATCCGTGGGTTGACGAATGCGAGCCACGCGAAGGGGACGGAGCGGCAGCTTCTTGAGCGGGAACTCTCGAACCTGAAGGTCGAGTTCATGAAGCGCTTCGTCTTCGCCATGGCCTCGTTCTGCTTTGTCCTAATCGGCGTGCCGCTCGGCATTCGTGCGCAGCGCAAGGAGTCGTCGATTGGCATGGCGATTTCGCTGGCGGTTTCGCTGGGCTACTACATGGTTGTCATTCTGGCCCTCGGCATGGAAAACCAGGCCTCGCTTCATCCCGAAATCATCATCTGGCTGCCGGTGGTCGTCTGCTTCGGCCTGGCGGCGCGGCTGATACCGAAGAACCTTTAAGAGAGAAACGAATACGACAAAAGAAAAGGAGAGTAAGACGATGGCGAAGATTCATTCAACGGCGATTGTGGAGGACGGCGCGATTCTGGGCGCGGACATTGAGGTCGGGCCTTACGCCCACATCGGGGCGAACGTGAAGATCGGCGACGGCACGACGATTGGCCAGGGCGCGATTGTCGACGGGCATACGACGATTGGCAACCAGTGCCAGATTTTCCCCTACGCCCTTATCGGCATGAAGACGCAGGACCTCAAGTACAAGGCGGGGTCGGTCAGCTATGTGGAGATTGGCAACCGCACGGTGATTCGCGAGTTCGCGACTGTGCATCTCGGCACGGCGGACGGCGAGAAGACGATTATCGGCGACGACTGCCTGTTCATGGCCTACTGCCACGCGGCGCACGGTGTGATTCTCGGCAACCACGTGATTTGCTCGAATTCTGTTCAGCTGGCGGGCGACGTCCATCTGCAGGACTACGCCATCGTCGGCGGATGCGCGGCTTCGCACCAGTTCTGCACGGTTGGCCGCCACGCGATGGTCGGTGGCATGTGCAAGGTGCGGCAGGATGTGCCGCCGTATATGCTTTGTGACATGGTCGAGGGCACGATGAAGGTACTCGGTCCGAATGTTGTCGGTCTCACGCGGCGTGGCTTCAAGCGGGAGGTGATTCAGGCCATCAAGGAGGCCTATCGCTTCATCTACCGTGACGGACTGAACCGCACCCAGGCCCTTGAGCGCGTCGAGAACGACGTCGAGCCGTTTGAGGAAATAAAGGAACTCGTCTCCTTTTACCGCCACTCCACACGCGGCGTTTGCTGACGATGGGCCTGAACGCGTTTGGCTTCTGCGGGGCGACAATCGATTCCCGGCTGGTCCGGCCGGGAATGCTCTACGTTGCCCTCAAGGGGGAGCGGGCCGACGGCAACAATTTTATTCCGCAGGCCCTGGCCGCCGGCGCGGCGAAAGTCATCGGCGGGGCGAACGCCCTCGCCGAGATGCAGGCCCTTGCGCACGACTATCGCCGTTCGCTCAGGGCGAAGGTCATCGGTGTGACGGGTTCGGCCGGCAAGACGACGACCAAGGAATTGCTCAGGGCCTTTCTCTCCCGTCTCGGCAAGGTCCATGCCACGGAGGGGAATTTCAACAATCATCTCGGGCTTCCCCTGACCATCCTGAACTGTCCTCCCGATGCGGACTATCTCGTCGTCGAGATGGGGACGAACCATCCGGGCGAGATTGCGAAACTCTGTGACATCGCCGAGCCGGACATCGGGTTGATGACGAACGTGGGCACGGCCCACCTGGAGTTCTTCGGTTCCCAGGACGGCATCGCGGACGAGAAGGGAACGCTCTTTGCGCGGGCGACGGATTTCTCGGTCGTTTCGTCCGAGAACGTGCGGCTGGCGCGGCTGCGGAATCTCTGCCGCGCCGAGCTGATTGAGGTCGACCCTCACGCGGCGTGGATGGCGGCGGCCTTGGACGGCGTGTTGCCGGGTGCGCACAATGTCTCGAACGCCTGCCTCGCCTTCGCCGTGGCCGAACGCCTCGGGGCGACGCGGGCGGATGCCGTGGCGGCCCTTGCGGACTTCCGTCTGCCAGGGGCGCGGTGGCGGCAGATTGAGCGTGGCGGCGTCCATTTTGTTGACGACAGCTACAACGCCAACCCGGACTCGATGGTTGCCGCGCTGGATGCCTTCGCGAAGATGCCGTGCACCGGGCGGCGCGTGGCCGTGCTGGGCGACATGGGGGAACTCGGGCCGAAGTCATTCGCCTTCCACCAGCGGGTCTTCGCCCATGCGAAGGGCCTCGGCATTCCGCTCGTCATCGGCGTGGGGGCGCAGTCCGCCCGTTGCGCCTGCGATCGGGCGTATTCCACATTGGAGGACTTGATGGACGCATTCCGCTCGCTGGTCTCGTCCGGCGACCGGGTGCTCCTGAAGGCCTCCCATTCCATGAACCTCTCGAAATTGATAGACAGCCTGTGAACATACTCGTACTCAATGGGCCGAACCTGAACCTGCTCGGCATTCGCGAACCGGCACTCTACGGCAACCGCACCTATGCGGACCTGGAGCGCTTTATCGCCGACACGGCCGCCGGCCTCGGTCGGGACGTGACCGTCGAGGTGCGCCAGTCGAACCACGAGGGTGTGCTCGTGGACTGGATTCAGTCCGCCCGGGGTGTCTTCGACGGAATCGTCCTCAACGCCGCCGCCTACACCCACACCTCCGTCGCCATTCTCGACGCGCTGAAGGCGGTGGCGATTCGCACGATCGAGGTGCACCTGACCGAGCCGAAGGCGCGTGAGCCGTTCCGCCGCGTCTCCTACGTGGGAATGGTTGCGGAAAAGACGTGTTCCGGGCGCGGGTTCGAGTCGTATGCGGATGCCATCCGCTACCTCGTCGAGACGCAGGGGAGGGCGTAGGGCCATGCCGCTTTACGTCTATGAGGCGAAGGAGCCCGCGAAGGGCTGTGCGAAGTGCCGTGACGGATTCGAAGTGACGCAGTCCCTGAAGGAGCCGCACCTCACGAAATGCCCAGACTGCGGGGCTGAAATCTACCGCGTCATTCAGGCCCCGGGGCTGACCCATTCCAAGACCGACCTCCACTACCGGGCCAAGCGCGCCGGGTTCAAGTGCCTGAAGAAAGTCCAGAAGGGCGAGTACGAGACGCTTTACTGAGCGATGACCGTTTGGATTGAGAACCCGTTCGACAACCTGCCGCGTGAGGGGTCGCGTCCGCTTCGGTTCTGGCTGATGGCCCGGGCCTTCGTGCAGGCGGGGCATCGGGTGGTCTACTGGACGAGCGACTTCAGCCATACGGCGAAGGCGCGGCGGAATTTGCCGACGGCCTTCACGGACGAGGGCGTGGCCGTGCGGCTCGTACCGACGCCGCCCTACCGAACGAACGTCAGCCTGGCGCGGATTCGCAGTCACCGCGCCTATGCGCGGGCCTGGGAGGCGGCCGCCAGTGCGACGGATTTGTCCGCTCCGAACGCGATCATCGTCTCCACGCCGCCGCTTGCGACGGGGGACATGGCGATTCGCCTGGCGCGGCGGTTTGGGGGGCGGCTTGTCGTGGACGTGATGGACGCCTGGCCCGAGACCTTTTACCGGCTCCTGCCGACCTTCGCGGCCCCGCTGCTTGGGCGGATGCTGTTCGCGTCCGCCGACGCGGCGGCGCGGCGGCTTTACCGGGCGGCGGATCTTGTGACGGGCGTCGCCGACCGCTATGGGGCGATAGCCCGTTCGAAGGGGGCGACCTCGTATCGGCGCTTCTATCACGGCATCGACTGTGCGGCCGCCCCCGCCCGGATCGAGGGACGGCGGGCAGGCGTTGCGCTCGTCTACATCGGGAACATGGGTACGACCTACGACCTTCAGACGCTCGTGCAGGCAATGGAACTTTTGCCGACGGCCACGCTGGATCTCGCTGGGGCGGGTGCACAGGCCGAGGCGGTCGTGCGGCTCATCCGCGAACGGGGCCTGGTGGAGCGCGTCCGCTACCACGGCTACCTGAAGGCGGCCGACATGGCCGACCTCCTCAGCCGGGCCGACATCGGGGTCGTCCCCATGGCGAGCGAGAGCTTCGTGGGCGTACCCTACAAGTTCGCCGATTACGCGGCGGCGGGATTGGCCATCGTCAGTTCGCTCGGGGGCGAAACCGAAGACCTGTTGCGGAAATATGGCGCGGGGGCCGTCTACCGCTGGGGGAACGCTCGCTCGCTTGCGACGGCGGTGGACTCGCTGGTGCCGCGTCTCGCGGCGGCGCAGGCCGCCTCGCGGCGGCTGGCGCACGAGGAACTCGATGCGCGGCAGATTTATGCGGACTATGTCCGGGCCGTCGAGCGGTTGGTGTCGGAGTCCTGACCGCCGCGTCGCGGCGGAATAATCAGAAGATTCGGAGGATGAGCCTGTCGGCGGCCCGTCGTGTGCCGTTGGACGGGCTGGCCCTTGCGCACGGGAAGGGAGCCCCGTGCGCATACGGGACTCCCGTTGTGCGCAGGCGGGGCTTCTGTCGTGCGCATCTCGCGAAGTTCCTATGCCCATCGGAAGAAAACTTACTGCCCAGTAACTTTAGACTTACTGCCCAGTAAGTTTTGATTTACTGCGCAGTAAGTCTGTCGCCGATGGGCATCGGAATCGCGGCGACTGCCCAAAGGTTTCGCGGCGGATGCCGATGGTCGCCGCGGCGGAGGGTGTTTATTCCGGTTTCTTGTCGGTTTGTGAATGAAATCTTGCGCTTTTGTCGCCTTCGTGGCTTGGGCGGACGGCAATTCCGCCGCGCCCAACGGGTGCAGACACCGCCACATCTTCGCCGCGAGAGGCATCCACTATCAATGTCGCCGCATAAATGATAGAATAGCGGCACTTCTTGAAAGAGAACAGACCCTTGTATGGAAAGCGAGGTGAGTTTATGGCTACATCGAGTATAACTGCGAACTTTTGCACTGACGACCCCAAGGTCGCCAACAAGATTGTTCATACCTTATTTACAGACATGAAACCGTCATCCAAATTGCCGACGGCTCTCCATTCGGAGAGGAAGTACACGTCAGCACAGGAACGCGCTTTCTGGCGGCGATTTGAAAAGGTGCATGGATTGATGGCGAACGCATGATCAATTCAATGAGATAATAGGCTGATAGGTCGGTTGCAGTCGCGGTATTCATTCAAAAGTGGCTCGTCCAGTTGTGCAAACGCGGGAGAGTTGGTGTAGAATATCCACAGTTGCGAAAAGGCAAGTCATTGTGTGAGGAACTAACCATGCAAAAATCGCTCAAGTCGTTAGCAAAAATGTCGAGAACACGTAAGCTGGTCGCCGCGCTGCCCCTGGCGCTCGCGGCAACCGGAGCCTTTGCCGGAGTGGTGGGCACGTTGCCCGAACCGACGGTCGTGGACGGTAAGAACGTCTACACGCTGGGGACGAGCACGTCGGATGCGATTCCGACGCGTGAGAACGCCGAGGCGAACTACGACTACATCGACTGGGCGTCGCTCAGCGTGCCCGCCGGGTCGGTCGTCAAGCTGAACGGCGCGGTCGTGCTCGATGCATTGCCCGAGGACGTCACCTACGACTGGATCGCCTGCACGCGCATCGCCTATGTCGGCACGAGTTTCGCCACCGCCGGTAAGAAAGTGACGGTCCCCGCGACGGCGACGGCTCTCTTCTACACGAGCACGGTGACGAAGAGCGAGGACGGAACCTCGTTCTCGCTGTCGTCCGACAAGAATTCCACGATTCAGGCGGATGTCGAAATCAATGGCGAGTTGCCGGTTCCAGGCGGCTACCAGCCCCGCTTCCAAGGATCGGTAACAGGAACGGGTGCGATGGATCTAAATGGTTTTGGCACATCGCTCGGCTTTTACGGCTCGCTATCCTTCAGCGGTTCAGTTGCCTTTGGAGCTTCGCAGGAGGCAGAAACGATTCGCATTACCTCTACTGAAGGTGTGAGTTCTCTTGGTGTTGTGAAAAGTAGTTATCTTCCCGCCAAACCTGCTGGCTCAGGACCTAATGCTGTTTTCTTTACGCCACAAGATGAGGCTGGGGCATCGCACGAGTTGACAATTGGTGAACTTTATCTTTGTGGTTGGACTTCTCGCGGAGGTGGTGTTGATGTCATTGGAGGCAACTCTCTCAGAACGGAGACGGGCTTTGCACGGCGTTGGGGTGTGCAACTCGTTACCTATGGGAATGATACGATTCGTGTCAAGAACATTACTGGTCAGGATATTCCGTGCCTTGGCCTCTTTGCGGATGAAAATGTGAGTTACAAGGTTGATGCGGAGGAGCCGAAGTTTGATAAAGGCCTCGGAAACTTTATCATTGAAGGAAATCAGAGCACGGAGGCCTTCATTATTTCTCCGATGGCGAATGTGACATTGACGGGTTACCATGGGAATTATGCTGCGAACCGTTACTTCTTCTATACAGCTGAGTCGAGTGTTGTGAATCGTGCGCAGATTCTTGACTTTTCTGGCATTGGGGGCTCTGGTTTTGACCTTGGGCATGAGCACTGGCGGGTGATGGGTTATAGTCCGGCAAGTCTGCCGCAGAAGATTGTCAATCACAAGGGACGTCCGGATCGCATTAACATCTATCTTTCAGACAGCGAGTGGACGATGCCGTTCGACTTCGGTGCGGAGGATGTGAATCCGGCACGGTGCGAGACGGACTGTCGGTATCTTCATGTCGCCGCCAAGGGTACGGTCTATGTGCGCAATAACACGACGGCGGCGCATGCGGCGTATCCGTCGGAGTGGACGGAATATCCCGTCATCACGACCTACGCGGGTGGTGCGCCGACGAACGAGAAGGGCGAGTCGGTCTTCAATGACTGGACGATCGTTCCCGTCGGCAAGTGGGGTCAGGTCCAGATTGAGAAGGTCGTGAAGGATACGGGCCTCTACCTGCGCATGCGCCGGGAGAACGCCTTCCACATCATCATCCGCTGACGACGATTGCGATGACCGCTGTGAAGACGAGCCGTACACTGAGCTTCTGCGTGGCGTTTGCGGCGGTCGCTTCCGCGTGGGCCGGCAACCTGCTTCCCTCCGAGCCGGGGGTGAAGGGGCAGCCGGCCCTTCACTTGGTTGATGACGACCACGGGTCGAACAACTCGAACGTGGCCTACTGGGTGAGCCGCGAGAACGTCTTCGCCCTGCGCGGCAAGGTCGTCCACCTGCAGGGGCAGGTGAAGCAGGTTCGAACCAGCACCTGGAAGGGCATCGGCTTCACGCTCTGGGCGCGGCGGGCCTATGGGCGCAAGGGTCCGCAGGTTCGCATCGGCACGGGGACGATTGGCCCGACGCCCTGGATGGACCTGCGGCTCTCGCTTCGGCTTCCGGAGGATGCGGACGGCCTGACCGTTGCGTTCGATTGTGCGAACGGCTGGGGTCAGACGGGTGAGGCCTGGTTCAGGGATGTCATCTTGACGGCGGATGCCGCGGAATTGCCGCGTCCGAAGGGGCTGCCGCCGTCGGCCTTCGTCGAGCACGCGTTCGCGGAACTGGTGCCGACGAACGACACGCCGGCGATGGCCGCCCACCGTGCGTCCTACCGCGATCAGCCGCCGACGAAGTCCGATTCGTTTGTGCGTCCCGAGATTCGCAACGGCACCTGGTACCTGAACGGCAAGCCCGTCTTCTTCACGGGTCCGTGGATTCTGAACCGCATCGACCGGGGGAATCCGCTCAACATCACGAACGTCTGCTACACCGACTCGGGTTCGCCCGAGGCATTCGCCTACGCTGGGTTCGACTCGGCGCAGATTTCCGCCGCACCGAATCGGTATGGTGCCCTCCTGAGGGGGCTTGAGATTGACGTCGGGCGCAAGCCCTGGGAACCCGATTTCGCCGCGCAGGAGGCCGACTTCGCGAAATACTGCGCCGACTTCCAGGCGAAGCCGCTTGTGCTGGACTTCGCCTTCGGGTTCAATCCGGCCCTGCCGAAGGCGATTCAGCGTCGTGCGGACCAGAAGAAGATGGGGCAGGTCTGGCATGAGTTCTTTCCGCTGTGCCCTGAGTGTCCCGAGGGACGGCGGTACTACCGCGACTACTTCCTCGGCGGAACCCGGGCGGCCCTGCGCCACGGGCTGAACGTCTACATGTACGAGCTTTTCAACGAGTCGGCCTACGCCTGCGGGTGCAAGTACAACCTGCGGGAGTTTGCGCGGCGGATGAAGTCGAAGTACGGCAAGATCGCCGAGGCGAACGCGGTCTGGGGGACGGCGTTCCTCTCCTTCTGGGACGTGGCGATTCAGACGGAGCCGGAGCAGTACGACGGCCTGCGCTACGACTGGTACGACTTCCTCTCCGACCGCTATGTTGAGATATTGAAGGATGGCATGGCGGCGATTCGCAGCGTGGACCAGCGCGGCGGCATCTTCTTCACCGAGCAGGCGGCGGGTACGCCGCCCGTGCATCGGGGCGAGGACGTCATCAAGCTCTCGGATACGCTGGATGCGCTGGCGATTGAAGGCGGCTGGCGGTATGGCGGCGGGCGAGACTACGAGGCGAAGGGCGGCACGGATGCCGTCGTCGCCCAGGATACGACGAAGCACTTCTACAACTGCGACTGGTACGCGGCGGCGGCGCGGGGACGCGTCCCGGTCGTCAACGACGAGCACTACTGCGGACGATTTGAGGACGGCAAGCGTGTGCCGTCGAAGCGCGAGGACTACATCACTTCCCTTTGGCTGGAACTGATGCATGGCGTGTCGGCGACCTATTTCTACAACTGGGACAAGCGTTCGTGGGACTACCGGGACCTTGAGGGGGCGCGGCGGAATGTGGAGGAGCCGAGTTACAAGAGCTACTCCTTCCTGAATCCGTTCAACTGTCCGCCCGAGAACCTGGATGCGCCGAAGCGGTTCAAGGCCGAGTTTGCGCCCTATGCGGAGAAGGTGCTGCCGTTTCCGCGTGTGAAGCCGGCGACGGTCGCCGTCTTCTATTCCCGTACGCGGGAGATTCACCGCGACGCGTTCCCGTCGTTCGACCCGACGCAGCCGAAGTGGAAGGCCGGGCATCGCACGAAGACGGCGGCGTGGTATCTTTCGGTTCTGCACGCGTTTTATCCCGTGAAGGTCGTCTTTGCGCGGGACCTGGCGACGCTCGACCCTGAGGTCAAGGTCGTCATCGTGCCCGAGGCGGAGGCCGAGAAGGTGTCGGTCGTCTCGGATCTCAAGTCGTTCGTCGACCGTGGGGGAACGGTGATTGCGGATGCGTCGGCGTTTGCCTACGACGAGTACATGAGGGCGACGGCGGCGGCCGAGGGGGCCTTCGTCCGCGTCGATTCGATTGGGGCGATGCTGTCGGAGCTCGGTCGGCTCGATGTGCCGCGCTACGCCGACTGGCAGGCGACGGACGGCAAGGGGGCGCTCGCCGGCGGCGACGTCCAGATTTGCGACCGCGGCGATTTCAAGCTCATCTGCCTTGTGGCGATGAAGGAGCGCGCCGTGCGCACGGGTCTCCTCTCGCTGACGAACCTGTCGGGAGAAGGGCCGTGGAAGGTGACGAACGGCGTGACGGGCGAGCACCTCGGCGACTGGACGCGTACGACGCTCGCGAAGGGTGTCCCCGTGGTGCTTCCGCCGCAGGAGCGGCTCATTCTCGTTCTGGAGAAGACGACGGCGAAGACCTCCTGGTGGCGGCGGGCTTGGCGACGTGTGGAGAAGTGAAGGTAGTTGAATCGAAGTAGAAGGATGACGATGAGAGCAGCACAGTGTGGTTTGGCGGTGACGCTTGGTTTGGCTGGGTTCCTTTCGGTTTCGGCGGAGGTCTCGTTTCCGTCCCGCCTGACGGCGGCGGATGCCGGGCGGCAGTTCGTGGGCGCGGCCGACGGTTCGACGCGGTGGGCGGCCGACGAACCGCGGCAGCTCGAAATTGAAGGTGCGGATGGCGTCCGCTTTGAGAACATCGCCTTCTCCAATGTGTCGGTCGTGGTCGTTTCGGCGAAGGGTGTTGTCTTTCAGAACTGCCGGCTGACGGGGAATTCGGACTGGGCGATTTGGTTCCAGGACGGGGCGCAGTCGAACGTGGTGCGGTATTGCGAGATTGCTGGACCGGGCGGCATCCGTCTGGGCGGGGGCGCGTCGGCGGGGCCTTCCGCCGCGTGCGCGGCCAATGAGATTGTCGACACGACGATCGTTCAGCGGGGGCGGCCGGGCGGTGCGGGCGTCTGGATGGGCGGCTCGTCTGCGGGCAACCGGCTCGTCCACAATGACATCTCGGGGGCATTTGGCGTGGGGATTAGCGTCGATGCATCCTCGCGGAACCGCCTGGAGGGAAATCTCGTCCACGAGCTCGGCTCGAAGGGCCGCGAGGCGACGGGCATTGGGCTGTCGGGTGCGGATAATACCGTCTGGGGCAATACGGTCTTCGCGATTCCGGGCGGACGGGATAGCGGGGTTGGACTCTTTCTCGTGGAGCCGGCGGGCGAGACGGTCGTCGCCTCCAATCTCGTCTATGGGACGGATGGCGCGGCCTACCGTCAGGCGGGGGGCGCGGGCGTTCGTCTTGAGAACAACATCCTGTCGCGCAAGTTTGCCGCGCCGCTTGACGTTTCGGAGGGCGGCGCGTTGACGGCAACGCACAACATCTTCTACTGGGGCGAGGGTGACTTTTTCGCCCGTATGCCGTCGGGCGCGGCGAAATTCACGGCCAACCAGTTCTGCTGCCGCGAGGGGGATGGCACGGTGCGCTTCAGGGGGCTGACATTGGCCGACTGGCAGCGTGCGGGCGGCGATGCGGGTGCGATTGAGTGCGATGCGCTCCTGACCGATCCCGATGCGGGCAACTACCGCGTGCGCCCGGATGCGCGTGCGATGCGCATCGGCTTCAGGCGGTTCGACCCGTTTGCCGCCGGCGTGCGGACGGACTATTCGAACTACCGCTATCCCCAGCAGCCGCTCACGCCCCACGAGCAGGCCTATAAGAAGAGCTACGAGGATCAGCCGCCCGTGACGGACGACGGGAACCTTGAGAAGCGGCCCGAAATCCGAAATGGCACCTGGTATGTGAACGGCAAGCCCGAGTACTATCTCGGGGTGTGGCTCTACAACCGCGTCCGCGAGTGGGGCAAGGGGTCGAATCCGCTCAAGATTGACCACATCGCCTATACCGAGCGGCCCGGGACGAACAACTTTCCGCAACTGGGCTTCAACTCGTCCCAGCTCTCGTGTGCACACGCCGACATCGGGCGCATCCTGCATGGGGCGCGTCCGCGCCGCGACGTGGACGAGTTCGAGCGCGAGATGCTTGAGTTCTACCGGGGCTTCGGCGACATGCCGTTCGTCGTGGACTTTGCCTTCGGCTACGACAACATCTACCCGAAACCCGTGCGCATCGCGCTCGACCAGCGTCGGTTCGACTGGCACAACTTCATTCCGCTCTGTCCCGAGGACCCCGAGGGCGACGCGTACTACCGCGACTTCTTCCTCGGCGGCACGAAGGGGGCACTCCGTGCGGGCGCGAACGTCTTCCTCTGGGAACTCTTCAACGAGTCGGCCTACAACTGCGAGTGCGTCTACAACCGCCGCGACTTCGTGGCGCGGATGCTGAAGCGCCACGGTTCGCTCGCGGCACTCAACGCCCACTGGGGGACGGCGTATACGACGACGGACGAGATTGTGGCCGTCGATTCCTTCATGTCGAATCCGGCCGCCTGGTACGACTGGTGCGTCTTTTCGGCGGCGCGGTACAACGAGATTCTCGCGAAGTACCGGGCCGTCATCGAGTCGACCGACAAGCGGGAGCGCGTCTACTTTACGGAGCAGGCGGCGGGACATCCGCCCGTGCACCGTGGCATGGACTTGCGCGGGGCCGATGCGCTCGACGCGCTCGCCCTTGAGGGCGGCTGGCAGTTCGGCGGCAATACGGACTACCAGGCGAAGAGCGCGATGGAGGCCGTCGTCGCCTCGCGTGGCTCGCGGCACTTCTACAACTGTGACTTCTACCAGGCGCTGGCCAAGGGCAAGAAGGTCATCGTCAACGACGAGCACTACTGTATGCGCCTTGAGAACGGCAAGCGCGTGCCGTCCAAGCGTTCGGACTACATCACGGCCCTTTGGCTTGAGGTGATGCACGGGGTCTCGGCGAACTTCACCTACGTCTGGGACAAGCGCGCCTGGGAATACAAGGATGCCGCCGGGGCGTTGAAGAATGTGGAGAAGCCGAGCTACAAGTCCTCGTCGCTGCTGAATCCGTACAACGTGAAGCCCGAGGATCTCGCCGCATTCAAGGAATTCCAGGATGAGCTTGCGCCCTACAAGGAGAAGGTGTTGCCGTTTCCGCGTGTGAAGCCGGCGACCGTCGCCGTCCTGCTCTCGAAGCCGACGCAGATTCAGCGCGACCGGCTCGCCCCCGTCGATCCGACGCGCCCGCTCTGGCAAAGCCAGCCCGACCGCGCCGGTGTCTGGTACGTCTCCTTCCTCCATGCGCTTTATCCGGTCAAGGTCGTCTTCGAGGAAGATCTTGACGCACTTGAGACGGCGGCGGTCATCCTGCCCGATTCGCAGTACGTCCTGCCGGAAGTCGTCGGGAAACTCCGTGCCTATGCGGCGCGTGGTGGACTCGTCATCGCGGCGGACGACTCGCTCGCCTTCGATGCGTGGGGCAAGCCGCTGCGTGCCGACATTCCGATGCGGCGCGTGAAGGGCGTTGACGAGGCGTTGGGTGTGCTGGCGGAGAAGAATGTCCGTCGCTATGCCGCGATTGAGCCGACGGATGGGAACGACGAGCCGATTGCCGCCGCCGATGTGCAGATTTGCGATCGCGGCGACTTCAAGCTGGTCTGTCTCGCCGACATGGGCGGGCGGCGGACGCGGCAAATCCGCCTCCGGCTCTTCATCGATGAGTCGGCGGATGCGTCCTACCGCGTGTACAATCCGGTTCTCAAGCGGGAACTGGGCGTTTGCACGGTTGCGGAACTGGCGCGGGGAATTCAGCTGGAGCTCCCGCCGCAGGAGCGTGTGCTCGTTGAATTGACGAAGGCGGAAACGGAAGAAACCAAGGAGACGAAATGAAGGGACTGATGATTGGAGCCGTCGTGGGGGTGGCCTTTTCGGCGATTGCGGGGACGACGCTTGAGCCGGGCGTTCAGGTGGATGGCCGTTGGCTCGATGCGGCCGCAGCAAAGGCGCGGGGCCTCGTCCTGACGGAGCAGGTTCTGCCCGAGGGCCGCCGCGTGACGCTTGAGAATCGGAGCGGCGCGACGGTTCGCCCCGAGGAACTCGGCTGGCGGAAAGTCGGGCGGGACGATTTCGACGTGAAGGGCCTGAAGGTCTATCTCGAAGGCTGGCAGATGGCGAGCCCCTGCGGTGTGCGCAACTGGGATGACGAGCCGTTCGACTATTCGCCCGGCTACCTTCACAACTGCGTCTCGACTCCAAGCGATTTTCATCCGGGCGAGCGGGGACGCTTCCTCGCCGACTACATGTGCTGCTTCCGTCGTCCCGACGGGCGGATGCGGCTGTATGGGTTTACGACGGGCAAGGATCGCTTCGGGCACTTTCGGATGCAACTGGATGCGGAGGGGGTTCGGGAACTCTTCGCCCTCAGCGCCTGCGACCGCGCCGAACTGACGCCGGGCGCGGTGATTCAGTCCGAGACGCTTGTCGAGATGGAGGACGATGCGACCGAACGGCTGTTCGCGGCGTTTGCCGACCGCTGGGCGGACGCGTCGGGTCGGCGGGCGAAGGTCGAGACGCCGATTGGCTGGTGCAGCTGGTACTACTACTTCAGCAAGGTGACGCTCGCGGACGTCATCGAGAACATGGACTGGCTGGTCGCCCATCGGGCGAAAGGCTTTGAACGCGTCAAGGTCATCCAGCTCGACGACGGCTACCAGACGGCCCTCGGGGATTGGCTGAGCGCAAACGAGAAGTTCCCCGGCGGCCTGCGGCGGTATGCCGAGGAGGTGAAGGCGCGGGGCTTCGTGCCCGCCGTCTGGGTTGGGCCGTTCATGGTCGAGGAGAACGCGGTTCTCGCGAAGGAGCACCCGGATTGGCTGGTGAAGGGGGCGGATGGGCGGCCCGCCTCACCGCTCGGGTGGCGCGGCAATCACAGGGTCTATGTGCTCGACGGGACGAATCCGGCGGCACAGGAGCACCTGCGTACGCTCTTCAGGACCTTGCGCGGTTATGGCATCGAGTACGTGAAGCTCGACTTCTGCATGATTGCCTCATCGGTGAAGGATGCCGTCTACCACGACCGCACGGCGACGCGGGCGCAGGCCCTGCGCCGGGGGTTCGAGGCGATTCGCGAGGGCTTTGGCGACGACGGGTTCATCATGGGGTGCACGGTGCCGTTCGGTCCGCTCGTCGGGCTGGCGGACGCGATGCGCACCTCGACGGACATCACCCCCTACTGGCAGGGGAAGAACCACCAGTATGCGGAAGCCCCGAACGTGCCGAACGTCTGCCGGAACATCATCAATCACGCCTACATGAACAACCGCGTGTGGATCAACGATCCCGACACGCTGATTGTGCGCGACGATGCGACCGAGCTGACGAAGAACGAGGTTGAGCTGTGGGCCGAGGCGGTCGCCGTTGTCGGCGGGTCGCTTCTGCTGTCGGATCGGTTCTCGACCCTGTCGCCGGAGCGGATGCCGCTCGTGACGCGTGCACTGGCGGATGCGGGGCGCTACCAGAATCCCTATCCGGCCGATCGCTGGGAGCGGACGTATCCGACCGTCTGGAAAGCGCTGAAGGATGGCCGCCTGCAGACGGCGACGTTCGACTTCACGAACAGCCATTCCGTCTCGGTGTCGAGCGCGAAGGGCACCTGGGTCGAGGAGGCCGGCATCCGCAAGTTCAAGGTCGGTCGGTCGCCGGTGGAGGCGAAGGCCGAGTCGGCGGCGGCGTATGAACGCACGCCGCAGGCGCTTGAGATTCGCGTGGACGAGTCGATGACGCTGGATGACGTCAACGCGATGGAAGTTCCGCCGGGGGCCAAGGTCCTGTTCAAGCGCGGCGGCGTGTGGCGTGGGCAGCTCCAGCCCCGGAGCGGCAAGCCGGGGCATCCGGTGACCTACGGTGCCTATGGGGATGGGCCGAAGCCGGTGATTGAGCCGAGTTACGACCGCAGTCGGGCCGAGGACTGGACGGACGAGGGCGATGGCATCTGGTCGACGCGGACGGGCGCGGCGGCCGACATCGGGAACGTCATCCTCGATCATGGTGCGGCTGGGTGCGCCTTCAAGCGCGGCGCGCGGGCCGAACTGACGCGGGACCTCGACTTCTGGTGCGACCCGACGACATTCGTCGTCCACTTCAAGTCGCAGGCGAATCCGGCGACGCGCTGGAAATCGGTTGAACTTGCGGAGAAGGTCCATTGCATCGACGAGGCCGAGATGCATGACATCGCCTATGAGGGGCTGTGCCTGCGCTATTCCGCCGCGCACGGCATCGGCGGCGACGGCGTGAAGCGCATCATCGTGCGCGATTGCGACATTTCGTGGATTGGCGGCGGCTACCTCTACTACGACAAGCTCGGCAACGGCGTTCGCTATGGCAATGGCATCGAGTTCTGGAGTGCGGCAGAGGATGTGCTCGTCGAGTCGAACCGCATTTGGCAAGTCTGGGATGCCGGGCTGACCAACCAGTCCAATGCCGACGGTGTCACCCAGCGGAACATCACCTATCGCGGCAACGAGGTCTGGGACTGTGAGTATTCCTACGAGTACTGGCAGCAGGGCGAGGGGTCGCGAACCGAGAACGTTCTCGTCGAGGGCAATGTCTTCCGCAATGCCGGTTCGGGATGGGGGCATCGCCAGCGGTGGAATCCGAACGCCGCCCACCTGATGTTCTACGATACGACGGCGCAGACGACGAACTTCGTCGTGCGCGGCAACGTGTTCTCGCGCTCGGCCGACACGCTCTTTCGCCTGTTCAACGACTGGCGGGCGAGCCTGACGATGGACGGCAACCGCTGGGAAGCCAAGGACGAGTCGGTCTGCCGTTTCCATGGCCGCCCGACGGAAGGTCTCATTTACCGCTATCCCGATCGGCTTGACCAGATTCACAAGGACGATGCATCTGAAATCGAGTCCCAGGGGACGGGTGCGCGCATCTTCACGTTCGACCAACTGAAAGAGTTCAAGGAGTTCATCCATGAATAAGTTTCTGCTGTACGTCTCGGTTGTCGCCTCGATTGGTGGCTTTCTCTTCGGTTTTGACTCGGGCGTCATCTCGGGCGCGGAAGGGGCCATTCAGAACGAGTTCGCGCTCAGTTCCTTTTGGCACGGTCTCATCATTTCGGGTGCGCTCATTGGTACGATTATCGGTGTCTTCACGGCCGGACGACCGAGCGACCGCTGGGGACGTCGCCCCGTGCTGTGGGCGATGGCCATTCTCTTTCTCATTTCGGCGGTTGGGTGTGCCCTCACGCCGATGGATGCGAAACTCGGACCGCACCTGCTGGGCTGGTTCCGTTTCATCGGTGGGCTTGCCATCGGCGGCGTGAGCGTGGTCGTGCCGCTCTACATCGTCGAAATCGCGCCCGGCAATCGCCGCGGGTTGCTCGTCGGACTGAACCAGTTCAACGTCGTCTTCGGCATTCTGGCGAGCTACATTACGAACTATCTCGTCGCCAAGTACATGCCGCAGGTCGACCCGCGGATTGTTTGGCGTGTGATGCTGGGCGTCGAGTGCCTGCCCATCGTGGCGTTTATGGCACTGTTGGTGACGATTCCCGAATCGCCGCGTTGGCTCGTTCGTGCGGGACGGATGGACGAGGCGCGGGACATCCTGCGGCGGACGGGCGTTGCGGATGCGGAGGCAACGGTTGGCGAGATTCGTTTGACCCTGGCGGCGGCGGCTGGCGGCCGGGACGTGCCGCTTTTCCAGCGCAAGTACCTGAAGCCGATTCTGCTTGCGTTCTTCATCGCCTTTTTCAACCAGACGAGCGGCATCAACGCCATCAACTACTATGCGCCGCGCATCTTCGGGATGATTTTTGGTGAGAACTCGTCCCTCGTTTCCCTCATTGGCACGATGGGCATGGGAACCGTCAACCTGATCTTCACCGCACTCGCCTTTGCCGTGATTGACCGTGTCGGACGGCGTGTGCTGATTCTGACGGGTTCGGCGGCCATGATCCTGATGCACGGGCTTGTCGCCTGGCAGCTGTCGCTCGCCCAGCCCAATGCGGCGATTGCCGTCTGCGGTATTTTCGGTTTCATGGCGTTCTTTGCGCTTTCATCGGGTGCCTGCCTCTGGGTTTACATTTCCGAGGTGTTCCCGAATGCCGTCCGAGCGAAGGGTCAGGCGTTCGGGTGCTTCATCCACTGGTTCCTCTGCACGGTAATCAGCTGGGCCTTCCCCTGGGCGGCCGAGCGGGCCGGGTCGGCGACATTTGGCTTCTTTGCCCTGATGATGGTCTGCCAGCTCGTCTGGGCGATCTTCTTCATGCCCGAGACGAAGGGCGGCACAACCGAGGATATTGAAAAGAGATTGGGATTCTGAGAGATGTCACCACGAATTAAGAGTTTGCTGGATCGCACGTTTGAAAAGGAACAGCGCGCATTTCGCCGCGATGTGGACTGGAAGCCGCTTCTTGACCGCTTTGTGGCGGAAGGAGTGGACGACGAGACACGCGCACGAGTCGGCCTTGAGGAAATGCTGAAGGCCGAGAAGCCGGCCTTTATGGAAGGGGAAAGAATCCACTTCCTGCGGACCGTCAAGCAGATACCCGACCTTCACACGGTGGCTGAGATGGAGGCCCGGAAGGCCGCCGGCACGGCTTTTGGCGAGAAGGGGGTTGTCTTCAACCTGACGGCGGATTTCGCGCCGACCATTCGCGACGGTCTCGACTGCCGCCTGGCGGAGATTGAGGCGCGTCTCGTCCGTGCGCACGCGGAGAATGATGCGGAGGGGATTTCCTTCCTCACGAACGCGGCACTTTCGGTCAAGGCCGTGCTGGATCTCGTCGACCGCTACCGGGCGGCTCTTCCGACGGGGTCGGTCGATTGGCTGATGGCCGTCCATCGGGGCGCGAAGACGTTCCCCGAGGCCCTTCAGGTGCTGCGCGTTCTCCACTATGCCCTGTGGTGCGAGGGCGAATACCATTGTGGACTCGGTCGGTTGGACCAGTACCTGTTTCCGTATTATGCGGACGACATCGCCAACGGTCGGCTGACGGTCGAGGAGGCCCTCGAATATATTGAGGAGTTCTTCATCGCCTGCAATCGCGACAGCGACCTCTACATTGGCGTTCAGCAGGGCGACAACGGGCAGTCCATTATGTTGGGCGGTGTGACGCGTGCGGGTGCGGAAGCCTTCAACGACCTGTCGCGCCTTTTCCTGCGGGCGTGCGGCGAACTCAAGCTGGTTGATCCGAAAATCAACCTGCGCGTCAGCAAGACGACACCGCTCGAAATCTATGAGGAGGGGACGAAGCTGACGAAGGAAGGTCTCGGCTTCCCCCAGTACGCGAACGATGACGTGGTCATTCCCGCACTCGTCCGGTGGGGGTACGAGCTGGAGGATGCGCGGGACTATTCGGTTGCCGCGTGCTGGGAGTTCCTGATTCCCGGTTGTGGACTCGACATCGACAACATTGACGCGGTCTCGTTCGTCGGCAGCCTCGATGCGGCCCTGCGTACGCCCTGTGCGACATACGAGGAGGTTGAGAAGGCCTTCTTCGCCGAAATCCAGCGTCGGGCGGATGCCCTGGTCGAGAAGTATCGCCATGTGGAGATTCTGCCGGGGCCGTTCGTCTCGGTCATTTCGACCGGTTGCATCGACCGCGCCCGCGACATTTGCCAGGGTGCGAAGTACAACAACTTCGGTATTCACGGCACGGGTATCGCCGTGGCCGTCGATTCGCTCGCCTCCGTTCGTGAGCTCGTCTTTGAGCGCAAGCTGGTGACGCTGGCCGAACTCGTCCGCCTGATGGATACCGACTTTGCCGGTCGGCCCGACGTACTCGCGGCGGCAAAGGCCGCGCCGAAGATGGGAAATGCCGATTCGCGTGTGGATGACATTGCCAAACGCCTGCTGGCCTTCTGGGGACATGCCTTTGACGGCAAGCGCAACGATCGCGGCGGCATCTTCCGTCCGGGTACGGGGAGTGCGATGTACTACATTTGGCATGCGCGTGAAGTCCCGGCGAGTGCCGACGGACGGCTCAGGGGTGAGCCGCTTTCGGCGAACTATGCGCCGTCGCTGGACGCGTCGGTCAAGGGGCCGATTAGCGTCATCCGCAGTTTTACGGAGCCGGACCTCATGCCCGTCTGCAACGGCGGTCCGCTGACCATTGAGATTCACGACTCGGCGTTTGCCTTCCCGGACGGTGTCGAGAAAGTGGCGCATCTCGTGAAGTTCTTCGTGGATCGCGGGGGACACCAGATGCAGATCAACACGATCAACCGGGAGACCCTGCTTGATGCGCAGGCGCATCCCGAACGCCATCGTCACCTGATTGTGCGCGTTTGGGGATGGTCGGGGTACTTCGTGGAACTCGACAAGTGCTTCCAGGACCAGATCATCAAGCGCGTGGAACTCGCCGCCTCATGACGGGACGGGTCTTCGAGATTCGCGAATTTACCCTCCAGGACGGGCCGGGCATCCGCACGACCGTCTTTTTCAAGGGCTGTCCGCTGAAGTGCGCCTGGTGCCACAATCCGGAAGGGCAGTCCCACGAGATCGAGTTCATGACGCGTCCCTCGGGGGAAAAGGTCCGGTGCGGGGCGGATTGGACGGCGGAAGCCCTGGCCACCGAACTCCTGCGGAATGCGGACATCATGTCCGCCTCGGGCGGCGGCATCACCTTTTCGGGTGGCGAACCCCTGATGCAGGCCGAATTTCTCCTTTCGCTCATTGACGCGATTCGGTCGCGCCCGGAGTCGAAGGGCGTTGGGCTTGCAATTGAGACGAGCGGCTACTGCCCTCAGTCGACCTACGCGGCGGTTGTTTCGCGGCTCGATTTCGTCTATCAGGACCTGAAGCATCATTCAGTGGCGGACTTTCGGAAATGGACGGGTGGCGACCTTGGGGTCGTTTTGGAGAACATCGCCTGGCTGAAGGCGAGTGGCATCGCCTACCGCATTCGCGTACCGCTGATCCCGGGGGTAAACGATGCTCCGGCCGACCGTGCCGCCTTGGAGAATCTGATTGGCGATTCACCCGTCGAGTGGCTGCCCTATAACGCGGCGGCTGGTGCCAAGTACCCCCTCTTGGGGCGGACCTATCCTCTCGCGGCGGAATTCCGATGCCCGTCGGATGGAATTCTGATGCCCGTCGGAAAAATTTCTGATGGGCATCAGAAAACGCTCTGATGGGCATCAGAAAGGACGCCAATGCCCATTAGACGGGGCGGAGTTCCCCACGGGCAGGTTGGATGCCTCTCGCGCGCATATTTTTGGTATAATACGGCCCATGAAACGAAGTGAATTGGAGGAGGAGATTCGGCAGGTCATTCTGTCTTCCGTAGAGGTTGACGGACTGACTGCGGCGGATCTGGCGGCCGATCAACCGCTCTTTGGGGACGGGATCGGCTTGGATAGCATTGATGCACTGGAAATCGGCGCCGCGCTCCGTAAGAAGTATCAGGTCAAGTTTAAGGCGAATTCCAGCGAGAATCGCGTCCATTTCCGGACGATTGCCTCGTTGGCGGACTTTATCGCCGCGAATGCCGGGATTACCATTGAGGACTGAAAATGAAGACAAAAGAAGAGATTTTGGAAGCGATTAAGGGCGTTTTGGTCAGCGAATTCGAGTGCGACCCCGCATCGCTCGTGCCCGAGGCGCGGCTTTATGAGGATCTTGACCTCGACAGCATCGACGCGGTCGACCTGATCGTCAGGCTTCAGAACCAGACGAAGCTGAAGGTCAAGGCCGAGGACTTCAAGTCGATTCGCACGTTGGGCGACGTCGCCGGGGTAATCGAGAAACTGATGATTGAGCAGGGGAAGTGATGAAGCGAGTCCTGCCGGCTCTTCTGGTCGTCTGGGCGCTTTACTTCCTGAAGGCAAGGGTCTGGTTTCGCCTTTATCCGGCGGTCATGGTTGCCCTTGCCCTCGTTCTTTTTTCCGTTTCGCTCTTTCGCACGCCGTTTGTGGAGGTTTTTGCCCGCAAGATGGGGGAGAAACTGGACGCGAGGGGCGTCTTGTATTGCCGAAAGGTGACGCGGGTGTGGGTCGCCTTCCTCTCCGTTCACCTGGTTGTGACGGTCGCCACTGTTTTCCTCTCGCGTGAGATTTGGGTGTTTTACAACGGTTTTCTCTCCTATGTCCTGATGGGGTCGCTTCTACTCGGCGAGCGGCTGTATCGGCGAAAGGTTCATCGTGTCTGATGTCATATTCAAAACGTCCGGCTCCACGGGGGCGGCGAAGGAAATCGTCCGTAGCGAGGAGTCGCTCCTGTCGGATGCAAGGTCGCTCGTCAAGGCGTTTCCGGATGTCTGGGCGGGGGCTCCTGAGGTCGTCTCGTCGGTCCCGACCAATCATATGTACGGGGCGCTTTGGCGCGTCCGCGCCCCATCTGTTGCGGGGTGTCGGGTCAATCCTGCCGTGCTGCTGTCGGTCGAGGAACTGATGGAAGCCTGCCGTGGGGCGGCGCGGGCCGTTTTCGTGACGACACCCTCCTTTCTTGAAAAGGCGTTGCTTCATCCAGATTTTGCACATTTAAGGGGACGGCTGACGGCCATTGTCACGGCTGGCAGTGAACTCCGCGAGGGGACGGCCTTGGCCGTTGCCGATGTGGTTGGGGTGTGCCCGCTGGAGATTTTCGGGAGCACCGAGACGGGAACCGTGGCCTGGCGGCGGCGGACGGAAGGGGACGAGTGGACGCTCGTCGAAGGCGTGTCGGCACGATTGGCGGACGGGGGCGGACTTGAGGTTGATTCGCCGTTCGCGATGAGCCGCCCGTACGTGATGTCCGATGGTGTGGAATTTACGGCGGCCAACCGCTTTCGCCTGCGGGGTCGGCTCGATCGGCGCGTCAAGATTCTGGAGGAGTTCGTCTCGCTCCCGGCGGTTGAGGCGGCGTTGGAGGCGTTGCCGCTCGTGGCGCAGGCGCGTGTCGAGGCCTATGGCGCGGATGTTCCTCGGTTAGGGGCTGTCCTCGTCCTGACGGAACGGGGCGTGAACATCCTCAGGCGGTCGACCTACGCCGAGTTGAGCGGCCAAATCCGCCGCGACTTGTTTGCAACCTTGCCGGGGATTGCCGTTCCTCGGCGCTTCCGTTTTGTGCGCGAATTGCCCGTCAATGAGCGCGGCAAGACGGCGGCGGGGGATGTTCGGGCGATCCTTTCGGCGAATTGGCAGGAGCCGGTCGTCTTCGACTGGACGCTTGCGCCGGGCGAACTTTCGACCAACCTCGTCTTTCCGCCCGATTCCGAGTGCTTTCGCGGACATTTCCCCAGCTTTCCGATTCTGCCGGGGGTGGCGCAGCTCTTCTACGTCTGCCATTTTGCGCGGCAGGTCTTCCCCGACTTCCCCACGACGCAGACCTATCGGCGGCTGAAGTTCCAGAAGGTCGTCTTTCCGGCGGATGTCATCCGCCTGACCGTGGCGCGGCGTTCGGAAGGGGGCTTTTCCTTCGCTCTCGTGGGGGAACATGGCCCATGCGCCTCGGGACTGATTGAGGAGACGTGCCGATGAAGCGGTTCTTGTTTCTTCTGTCCGTTGTTGGGCTGTCCGTCGCCTCCGCTTGTGCGGAGGCATTGCCCGTACGCTGTGTGGAGGCCTTTCGTCGGGCATTAGACGCGGATGCCGCGTGGACGCTTGAGCGCCGCTTGGCGGGGTCCGAGCGGACGCTTGTCTCAACGGGACTTGTCTCCTGTGCCGCCGGGCGCGGCATCGTCTGGGATGTGCGCGCACCATTTCCCTCCGTCGTGCACATGACGACGAACGCCATGGTTTTTGTGGATGAGGACGGACGGCGCGAGAAGACGCTGGACGACTTGCCGCACTATGCCGAAATCCGCGCCCTGACGGATGCATTCGTCGCCGGGGACGAGAAGGCCTTCGACGGGGTGTTTGAACTGGAGGCGGAAGCACAGGCATCTGACGGATGGCGGATTCGTCTGGTGCCGGAGGTTCGAGCCATGCGTCGGCTTTTCGCCAGCATCGAGCTCGCGGGGGCCGAGACGCTGACCAACGTTGTCCTGAAATCGGGGGACGGCGGAACATCGACCATCCGCTTTCGTGAGCTGTCGCGGGGTGGGCATCTCCTCTGGAAGGATTCCGTGCCGTGAACCGTGGTCGTGGTCGGCTGTTGGCGCGGTTTCTGATACCGGCTATTCTGGGCGGGGTGCTGGCCGTCGTCCAGTGGATGCGGCCCCTTGAAATTAAGACGTCTCTCTACGATTTGGTGGGGGATGCGGGACGGCTGATTCCCGAGGCCGTGCGCACCCAGTCGTCCGACCTCGTCCCCATCGTCGTCTCGTCCACGAACGCTGAACACGCCGTTCGTGCGGCGGAGACGCTCTTTCGTCAGTTGCCGACCAACGACTGCGCGGAGATTCGCTTCCGTGTCGATGGCGCGGGGCTTGGTGATGTGCTCGACTTCTATCGGGCGGCGCGTGCCGGGCTTGTTTCCGAATCCGTTCGGGCGGACTTGGCGACCCTGGTCGGACGGGAACGGATTGCCAAGTCGGCGGCGCGGCGCTTTTATTCATCCCCCGTGCCGCCGCTCTTCCCGCCGGAGGAGGATCCGTTTGGCCTCTTGGACGGCTTCGTGACCTCGCGTCCCGCGAGCGTCTCCGGCTGGATGCCGCGTGGCGGCATTCTGCAGGCCCAGCGGGACGGTTGGACGCATGTGCTGATTGTCCTGCGTCTCAAGCCCGAGTTGGTGGGAGATGCGGACGCGCTCATTGCGTTCAAGGGGCGGTTGGACGCGGCCCTTGCCGCCGTCATGGATGTCGATGTGCGGCTTGCGCCGTGCGGCGTGCCGATCCACACGGCCCTGACGGCGGCGCGCTGCAAGTCCGAAATCGGCTGGCTGACGGTCTTCTCGTTCGTCTTCATCTGCATTCTGGCGGTCTTCGTCTTCCGTTCGGTTCGCTGGATACCGCTCCTCGCCCTGTCGCTCGGCGTTGCCGCGCTGGCGGGCGGTGTTGCGCTGGTGATTTGCTTCCGTTCCGTTCACCTGATGACCATCGTCTTCGGGACGACCTTGCTCGGTCTCGTCATCGACTACTCGTTCCACTGGCTTCTTCAGGGCCGGGGGAGAAAGGCCACCGTCCTGCGCAGTTTGGCCATTTCGTTTGTGACGACGGAAGTCAGCCTGATTCCGCTGATGATTGCGACCTTGCCCGTCTTGCGCCAGTCGGCCGTCTTCCTCGGGGTCGGTCTTCTTGGGGCGTTTGCTTTCGTCCTTTGCGCCTATCCGTCGCCGCCGGCGGGGTCGCCGGAAGGGGAGACACCGTCACGGCTCGGCGGGTTTGTGGGTCTTCGCATTCTTCTGCTGGTCTTGGCCGCCTGTGCGGGATGGGGACTTTTCCACGTGCGTTTTGGGACGGAGCCAACCGCCCTCTACAACCCTGCGCCACGACTGGCCGAGGCGGAACGGCTGCTCGCCGAGTTGAGCGGCGCGGCGGATTCGTCACGGGGCATTCTCGTCATTGAGGGTTCGGACAGCTTGGATGAACTGCTGGCACGCGAGGAATCGTTGGGTTTGCCAGTGGAGGTGCCGCACCTCTCGCGCCTGATGCCGTCCCTCGCGCGGCGGAAGGACGCGGCCGATCTCGTCGCCCGTCTCTACGCGGAATGCGGTCCGCGGCAGAAATCATTGCTGGGCTTTTCGGAACTGCCGCCGCCCACCGAACCGCAGCCTTGGCAGTGGGAACGCCTGCCGACGGCCTTCAGTCCGTTCTTCCATGGGCATTCGCTTGTCGTGCCCTCCGTGCCGCGACCTTCGGTCGACTTGCCGACGGGGGTTTCGTTCTGGCAGCCGCGGCAGATGATTGGCGACATCCTTTCCGCCTGGTCGGAGGAGACGTGCCGGCGGCTGGGCGTGGCGCTCGTCCTGATGCTGCTCATTCTCCTGTGCGTCTTCCGCCTGCGGGCGGTGGTCATCATGACTCCCTCGGCCTTCGCCATGGCCGTCGTCGCCGGGTTGCTGGGCCTTCTCGGGGAACGCGTGAATCTCTTTCACCTGCTCGCGGGGTTCCTGCTTGCGGGCATGAGCATCGATTACACCGTCTTCCTGCATTCGGGTCGTGGGTCGGTGCGTCCAACGCTGTGCTCGCTTCTGACGAGTCTCGCGGGTTTCGGAGCCCTCGCCTTCGTTTCGTTCCCGATTGTGCGGGCATTCGGCCTGACGCTTGGCGTGGGGCTGCCGGTCGCCTTCCTCGCGGCACTTGCCCTGCGGCCACGAGAAAGGAACCGCACGGAGCACGGGGCCTCGCCGCTGGGGCTTGAGATTCTTTGGCTGTTCTATCGTCTGCTGGGGCTTCGCGTCCTTCACTTCCTTTCGGGATTGGTTGGAGTCGTCGTGTGGACCTGCTCGCCTGCCGTTCGCCGCGCATCAGGATCCGTGCGCAAGGTCGTCAACTTTACCGTTTCGCTGTCCGACAAGCTGGTCGTCATGGCCGAGGGGCGGCATCTGCCGCAGGTCGAGACGGATGGCTCGGCGGATGCGCGGGATTTTCTGTCGGACATCGCGGCCCGGCGCGGCGTTTTTGTCCTCTGTTCCCATTGTGGAACGATTGAGGTCTTGGCCGCGCTCGGTTCGTGCGAGGTGACGTTCCACGCCTGGATGGAATTCACGCGGACGGGAGTCTTCAACCGATTCTACCTGCGCCACGCCAGGCGGCGCAAGGTCGTCATCCATCCCATTTCCGAATTCGGCCCAGAGACCGTCTTTGAGGCGGGCGACGCCCTCGATGCGGGTGACTGCCTTGTGATGGCGGGCGATCGCGGCTTCGGGCGGATGAGGACGGTCGAACTTAACGATGGTCGCTCGATGGTTCTGCCCGAAGGCGTCTACCGCTTTGCCCATGCGCTGGAACATCCCGTTTATTTTGTGGCGTGCCTTGCTTGTGGCAGGGGACGGTACCGTGCGATTATCCGCCATTTGCCGACGGACGTGAAGTCCATGGCTGAAGCTTATGCGGTGCAGTTGGCGGAACTTGTCGCGGAATGGCCGGACCAGTGGTATCGGTGGAAGGAAAGCGAATCATGAACGATGTGTTGACGGATCTTGGAATTGTCTCGGCCCTTGGCGTGGGTGTCGAGGAGACGGCCCGCCGAATGGCGATGGGCGACACCTCTGGCATGAAGCTCCTGAAGGGGGCCTTGCCGGGGAATGACGAGACGGTCTTTGGGTTTGCCGCCCTCCCCGAGGCGGCGTTCGCGGCGGCACCGACGCGTGTGGCGGCTCTGATAGATGCCGCCCTTGAACAGCTGAAGCCGGCATTGGAGCGACTTCGCCGCGAGGTTCCGTCCTCCCGAATCGGGGCGGTGATTGGGACGAGCAATTCGACGATGGAGGAGTTCACGTCGAATCCCGATCGCATCGACATGGCGTATCCGTCGCAGCGGCTCCGCACGGAGTGGGGCGTTGGCGGTCCGGCCTGGGTCGTGTCCACGGCCTGTTCGTCGAGTGCGAAGGTGTTTGCGTCCGCCCGGCAGCTGATTGCAGACGGCCTTTGCGATGCTGTCTTGGTTGGCGGCGCGGATGCCTTTACGCGTGTTGTCCTGAACGGCTTCTATTCGCTGGAGGCAATTTCGCCGCGCCTGACGCGTCCGTTGGCGGCCGATCGGGACGGCATCAACCTCGGCGAGGGCGCGGCGGTTTTCATCCTGCGGCGCAGGAAGGCGGAATCATCGGATGTCTCGCTTCTCGGTGTTGGCGAGAGTTCAGATGCCCATCACCTGACGGCACCCGATCCGGAGGGGCGCGGGGCTGAGGCGGCCATGCGCGGGGCCTTGGCGGATGCGCATTTGGCCCCAGAGACGGTGGACTACATCAACCTGCACGGAACAGGGACGGTCTACAACGATGCCATGGAGTGCGCGGCGGTTCGGCGCGTGTTTGGGGACCGTGTGGCGTGTTCGTCGACGAAACCGCTCATCGGCCATACGTTGGGTG
Source organism: Verrucomicrobiota bacterium (assembly GCA_050874585.1). Lineage (GTDB taxonomy): Bacteria > Verrucomicrobiota > Kiritimatiellia > RFP12 > UBA1067 > UBA1067. Next base: position 64,292 of record JBNMKZ010000006.1, read on the forward strand.
CGGCCGGTTCGCTTGAGACGGCACTCTGCTGGATTGCCCTTCGGCAGGGGACGGGGCTTCCGCCGCATATGGTGAGTCCGATTGATCGGGAACTCGCGCCGTTTCCGGTTCCGGGAGTTGGGAATCGGTGCGCGGCACGCATTGCCCTCAGTAATTCCTTCGCCTTTGGCGGTAGTAACGCGAGCGTTCTCATCGGTCGCGTCTGATGTCGTCAGCATGGCAACCGCCGCCGCGATGGTTTGCCGTTCCGATTGGAAGCACACTTCATTGTACAGCTTTTGTCCGTGCGGGCGTTTGACGGCGTGGCGGGTGCTGTGGTAGAATCTTGGCATCATGAAAAAGAGTATAAGCTTTGTTTTTGCCGCGTTCGCGGCGGTTTTGCTTTCCTTTGGTCTTGTCGGGTGCGGCCTTTTCCGAGGGGATACGCGTCCAATCGGTCCGGATGGCGAACGGCTCAATCGGATTCCCGGCGTTCGGACGGTTGAGATTCCGGCGGGTTTTACGGATGCCCAGGTTCTGGATGCCGTTGAGCGGGCGATCGCCGCGACAGTTCCGGGGTGCGCATTGCCGGACTGTGGTATCCCGAGGGACGCGACCCTGGCAATCGGTGGATTCGGGTCGGCATGACCGTTCGGCGGTATTACTTGTGCGTCTGCTACCGCATTGAGAACGGGTCGCTTGTGCCGGATGTTCCGACGTCGACCAATCTGAGGCAGAGCGGCGTGAAGATCCACAAGAAGGTTCCCGGATGGATTAACAGCTTCAATGCGCTGATTTCACAGCAGCTTTATGGAACGAAGACCGTTCCGATGGCCCGATAGGGCCGTGGAATCCGCAGAGGAGCGTCCTCAGGCACGATGGGGAACGCTGGAGTCCCGGCACGGCGTTCCTGGAGGGACGACAGGAGCAAGAGGAAGGTGGGGGGATGCGCAACCCAAGGGGTCTCGCTTGCGCAACCAAAGGGGCCTGGGATGCGCAACCCGAAGGGTCGAGGTTGCGCAACCTAAAGGGAAAGGACTAAGGTGGTTTGATCAAAGGACTAAGGTGGTTTACTCAAAGCACCTTAGTGGTTTGTGCAAAGGACTAAGGTGCTTTCCCGTCATCTGGCCTGTCTCCAACCATGTCGATGGGACTCTCCACTTTCTATAATCGTCAAAAACCCCATTTGTGATGGGCATTTCTGCGACGATTCATGCGCCGCGAGAGCGTGCATCCTCTGTGTGCGATTTCCGGATGCCGTGGTCATCCCTTTTCCGGCGGCGCGAACCATCCCCATGGTGGTGGTTCGGTACCTCCTTCCTCTTCTTCTTTCCAGTCATTGGCCTTTCCGCTTTTGCTGGCCCATTCGATTTTACAATTTTCCGACTGCGGGAGGGTGTCCCGTGATGAATATGCTATAATAGGGAATCTATGGCGAAGAACGACTACAGTGCAGAAAGTATCAAGACCCTCGATCCGGTGACGCACATTCGGATGCGCCCGGGTATGTATGTGGGCGAACCCGGTACGGGTGCAATGTACCACGACTGCATCTACATCCTCATGAAGGAGGTCATCGACAACTCGGTCGACGAGTTCGTGATGGGATGCGGCAAGAAGATTGACGTGACGGTCAACTACGACACGGGGGAGACGAGCGTCCGGGACTACGGGCGCGGCATTCCGCTTGAGAAGGTGGTGGACTGCGTCAGCCAGATGAATACGGGCGGCAAGTTCGATTCCGACAACTTCCAGTTTTCGGCCGGTATGAACGGTGTCGGTACGAAGGCCGTGAATGCGCTTTCGGAGTTCTTTGAGGTGCGGTCGTTCCGCAATGGCGAATACTCCGAGGCGCTTTTCAAGGAGGGTCGCCTGCAGTCGAAGCGCCGCGGCACGTGCAAGACGCGGGAACCGAATGGGACGTTTATCCATTATCGGCCGGATGTGAAGGTGCTCAAGAACTTCAAGGTCCGCGAAGAGCATGTCTTACGCCGTATGCGAATGTACTGCTATGTGAATGCGGGGCTGACGATCAACCTGAACGGGCAGTCCATCTGCTCCGAGCACGGGCTTGCCGATCTCATTGCGGACGAGGCCCAGTTCGAGAAACTCTATACGCCGTTTCACGTCAAGACGAAGAATCTTGAGATTATCTTTACTCATACGAACCGCTTTGGCGAGGAATACCACTCCTTCGTCAACGGGCAGTACACGACGGATGGCGGCACGCATCTGACGGCGTTCAAGGAGGCGTTGACAAAGGCTCTGAATGACTGGGATGCCAAGAAGAAGTTTGACGGGGACGACATCCGCGACGGTCTTGTGGGGGCCGTGTCCCTGCGCATCATGAATCCGGTCTTCGAAGGGCAGACGAAGATTAAGTTCGTGATGAACGACATCCGCGCCGATCTTGTCGCGGAGATGAAGAAGGAAATTGAGGTCGCGCTTCATCGTTCACCTTCGGAGACGGAGAAGCTGATTGCCAAGATCGAGGAGACGGGCAAGATCCGCTCGCAACTGAACACAATCAAGAAACAGGCGCGGGAACGGTCTCAGGCCGTTCAGGTGCGCGTTCCCCAGCTGAAGGACTGCAAGAATCACCTGAAGCTCGACAAGATTGACAAGAAAACGGGCAAGCCGGAGGGCGAGGGAACGATGATCTTCCTCACGGAGGGTAAGTCGGCCGGTGGTACGCTGGGGAATGCCCGGGATGCCATGAATCAGGCTGTCTTCTTCCTGCGCGGCAAGTGCCTGAATACCTGCGGGTTGAACAAGGACGTGCTGTACAAGAACGAGGAGTTCTTCAACCTCATCAAGACGCTGGACATTGAGGATACGCTTGACCATCTGCGCTATGGGAAGATCATCTTCGCCACCGATGCCGATGTCGATGGTCTGCATATTCGGATGCTGCTGACGACGTTCTTCATGCGCTTCTACCGGCAGCTGATTACGGATGGACGGGTCTTCATCCTTGAAACGCCGCTTTTCCGCGTCCGCAACAAGAAAGAGCAGTACTACTGCTTCTCGGACGAGGAACGCGAGCGGGCAATCAAAGCCTGCGGAAGGGGATGCGAAATCACCCGCTTCAAGGGCCTTGGCGAACTGAACGCGAAGGAGTTCAAGGACTTCATCGGGCCTGAGATGCGACTCACGCCGGTCACCTGTGCGGATGACGTGGATGTCGAGAAGACAATCAAGTTCTACATGGGGGCGAATACGCCTGAACGCAAGGACTACATCATGGATTCACTCGTCTGCGACTCAAGCGAGTTCTGACGGGAACCCCTATAAAGAGAGGAGAAGAAAGCAAATGGAGAACGTCAAAAAGCTCGGGCGGATAGTCGTTGCCAGTCTCGCCCTTTGCGGAATGGGACTGCTGGACGGTCGGGCGGCGGTCGTCGAGTGCGACCTGTCTGGCGTTTGGCGTCTCTCGAACGCGACGAATGACGAGCAGACCTGCATCATCGACGTGCCGGGCGGTGTGCATACGGCTCTTCTGAAGTCCGGGCTGATGAAGAATCCCTTTTGGGGGAGGAACGAGCTTGAGACGCAGTGGGTGGCGAAGGAGGATTGGGTCATCGAGCGCAAGTTCATCGTGACCCCCGACCTGTTGTCCCACGCGTCCGTCATTCTCCGTCTTGAGGACTGCGACACATTTTGCACGGTTTACGTTAACGGGCAGAGGGTTGGGGTGACAAGCGACCGCTTCTGCCGCTGGGACTTTGATGTCAAGCCCTACCTGAAGGCTGGGCGGAATGTCATTCGCGGTGTCTTTGCGAGCGCTTGGCGCGTTGCGGACGAGAAGGCGAAGACTCAGGTCGGCAAGTGTCATATGTCCAATGTGCCGTGGTGCAAGAACCAGGCGCTGATTCGCAAGCCGGCCTGCCATGCCGGGTGGGACTGGGGGCTTGCACAGATGATTACGGGCTTCTGCGGACCGGTGAAGCTGATTGCGTCCGACAACGACCGCATCGACTATGTTTACACGACCCAGAAATGGAAGGACGACCTCTCCCACTGCACACTGGAAGTCGTGGCGGATATGGAGGACGGTACGCAGGAGAGGCGAACGATTGAGATTGAGAACCCGCCGCTCTGGTGGCCCAATGGGGCGGGCGAGCAGCGGTTCTACACCTACACGGTGGAGATTCGCGGCCAGAAGGTGACGCGTTCCATCGGACTCCGCAAGCTGGAGGTCGTGACGAAGGACGGCGCAATGACCTTTCGAGTGAATAACCGTGACCTGTTCATGAAGGGGGCGAATTGGATTCCCTGTTCGGCCTTTGAGAACGAGCAGACCGAGGCGCGGTATCGCGATCTGCTGGAAAGCGCGGCGGCGGCCAACATGAACATGATTCGCGTCTGGGGCGGCGGGCAGTACGAGCGTGACGAGTTCTACAATCTCTGCGACCGGCTCGGCTTGCTGATTTGGCATGACCAGATGTTCTCCTGCGCAATCTACCCCGGTGACGACGCGTTCCTCGCGGATGTGGAGCGGGAGTACGCCCACCAGTTCCGCCGCTTGCGCGACCATGCGTCAATCGCCCTCTGGTGCGGTGACAACGAGTGCGTCGGCGCACTTTCGTGGTTTGGCGATTCACCTGATGTCGTGGAAGTGAACAGGCGCAATCTCGAAAAGCGTCAGGCCCTGACGGCGGCCGCCGTCGTTCGATACGATCCGACGCGGACATTCTGGCCGAGCTCGCCCTGTGCGGGTCCGGGGGACTATTCGGACGCGTGGCACGACGACTCCAAGGGCGATATGCACAACTGGACCGTGTGGCATGAGAACAAGAGTTTCGACAACTACTACCTGTATCGGCCGCGCTTCTGCAGTGAGTTCGGCTATCAGAGTTTCCCGTCGCGCGAGGTCGCCGAGACATTCTGCCGCCCCGAGGACGTGAATCCGGCGGCACCCGACTTTGCGTGGCATCAGAAGAATCCTGGGGGAAATGCGCGCATCGTGGAGACGATGACGCGCTATTTCCGTACGCCCAAGGATGTGGATGCCGTCCTCTACCTCTCACAGGTTCAGCAGGCGATGGCCATCAAGACGGCGGTCGAGGGCTGGCGGGCGCAGCGCCCCCGGTGTATGGGTACGCTCTTCTGGCAACTGAATGACAATTGGCCGGTCGCCAGCTGGAGTTCAATCGAGTACGGCGGGAAATGGAAGCCCCTGCAGTATCAGGCGCGGCGGTTCTTCGCGCCATTGGCGGTCGTTGGCGTGCCTGGGGCGAATGGTGGCGTCAAGGTGGTTGCAATCAGCGATCTCAACGAGAAGGTCGCGGCAACGGTTACGGTGGAGTACTGGGATTTCTCGGGCAAGGTTCTGGAAACGCGGAAGGTCGCGGCGGAAATCGCCCCTGACTCCGTTCGGGCGGTTGGGGAGTACCCTGTGCGCGAGAACGCCTTTCTCGTCATGACGCTGGAGTCGCCGAAGGGCGGGCGTTTTGTGAACGACTGGTTCTTCGGACCCTACAAGAACTATGATTTGGACGCGGCGAAGATAGCGGCGACGATTGAGCCGAGCGACAATCCGTCTGAGTTCGCGGTCACCCTGACGACGGATCGTCCGGCCTTTTTCGTCTGGATGAACGCCCGTGGCATTCGAGGCGAATTTACCGACAACTCACTGACCCTGCTCCCCGGGCACCCCCGGCACCTGCGTTTCCGGGCGAAGGAGGGCGTTGAAATCGAGTCCTTCCGCCGCGCATTCAGCGTGACAAGTCTTCGGGAATCATACGCAAATCCCTGATTTCGCACAGAAAGGCGGAAAATCTCATCTTCCCGGTTGAACGGGAATGAAAAAAATGGTATACTTTCCGCCGTTCGTTTGGAAAAGCGGGCGTAGCTCAATGGCAGAGCTCCAGCCTTCCAAGCTGGCTACGAGGGTTCGATTCCCTTCGCCCGCTCCAATCGCGCCAGAGTGGCGTAATGGCAGCCGCAGCAGACTCAAAATCTGCCGTACGCAAGTACGTGAGGGTTCGAGTCCCTCCTCTGGCACCAGTCCGAACGAGCGAGGCGACTTGGAGGGGTGTCCGAGTGGTCGATGGTGCAACCTTGGAAAGGTTGTGTGGGCGCAAGTCCACCGGGGGTTCGAATCCCCCCCCCTCCGCCAAGTCGCAATGGGAGAGTTCTCGCGGCGTTATTTATGGTATAATTGTGCCAATGCAAAGGCAGAAGAAAGGATAGTGCGATGAAGGAACAGCTGAAGATAGGTTTGGCGGTTGTGATGGGTGTCTGCGGGGGCGGGCTTCTTGCGGATCCGTTCGGTGCGCCGCCGGATGCGCGGCATGCGTGGGCTGTGCACGACGACAATCGTCCCGGTGTGAAGAAGATTACGGCGTTGCCGGGGGCTGTCCCGTCTGATGCGAAGGTTCTCTTTGACGGTTCGGCTGAGTCCATCGAAAGAAACTGGTGCGATGCGAGCGGCAAGCCGACGCGGTGGACGATAGACGAGCAGGGGGAGCTTATTTCCGTCCGTGGCGCGGGCTACATCTTCACGAAGGACAAGTTCGCCGATTTTCAGCTGCATGTCGAATGGGCCTCGCCGAAGAAGGTCGAGGGCATGAACCAGGGGCGCGGCAATTCGGGCGTCTTCCTGATGGGCAATTACGAGATTCAGGTGCTTGATTCGTACGAGACGGATCCGGACGCGCCCGGTGGCAACAAGAATCCGAACTATTCGGATGGTCAGGCTGGGGCGGTTTACGGACAGAATCCGCCGCTGGTGAATCCCTGCCGTGCGCCGGGTGAGTTCAATTCCTACGACATCATCTTCCACGCGCCGATCCTTGATGCGCAGGGCGGCGTCGTGCGCCCCGCGACGGTCACGGTGCTCTTCAATGGTGTTGTCGTTCAGGATCATTGGCTGTTTGACGGTCCGACGGGCTGGCGCAACCGTGCGACCTATGCGCGGACGACGGCGGATACGGGGCTGAAGCGCGAAGAGAAGATGCCGATTGCCTTTCAGGACCATGGCAATCCCGTGCACTATCGCAATGTCTGGATTCGCGAACTGCCGCGTCCGGAGGATAACGTGACGCACGGCACCTACTATGCGAAGGAGGACAAGGTGATGGAGCTGCGCCGCGCAACGGCGGACAAGCTGGATGCCGAGTTCGACGCGAAGTGGGGACAGGAGAAACTCGGGCGCAAGATGGTCGAGGCGTGGCGCGTGACCAGTTATGCGGCCACGCCCGAACGACTGGCCCGCGTCCAGAAACTTGAGGCGGACTATCTTGCGGCCGTCAAGGACATGACGCGTCGCGATGAAGTCAATGCATTGGGCATTGACCACTGGAATCTCAGCTTCTACTACAACGGTCTCTTGAGTGCCGGCGTTATTACGGAGGACAACGCCGTGCTGAAGAAACTGCGGGAACTCAAGTGACGGAACTGCCGCGCCCTATCAAGGTTCGGCCTTACAGGGCGTGAGTCCCCCGTGGTGCGCGGCGGATGAGCGAAAAGTCAAGGAGACGAGTCATGAAGAGACGGATTCTTTGGGTGTCGGCCCTCTTGTTGGTGGGGCTTGTGTCGGGGTGCTTTACGTTGGATGAGACGGACTATCCGTCCGTCAAGTTGTCGCAACTGTCTGCGGTGGCCACGAATTGCACGGTTACCGTGCGCGGGTTTGAGGCGACCTTCACTGAGACGGTTCTTGTGACGGGGTACGAAACGGTCTACATCCCGGGCGGCTACGGTCGGCGCCACTATCATCCGGGTGGCTTTGAGACGGTGCGGACGACGACGGAAATTCCCCAAGTCAGGCAGTCGGATATGTTCCTTGAGCGGGCCAAGAACCTTCTGGAGGAAAACGGCTTCAATGTGATGGCGAATCCGGCGGACTACATTGTCGAAGCCAAGTTCTCGGGTCCTGTTTCTGATTCGAATGGTGAGGCCGTTCGCCTGTTGTGGTGGGTTGCCTCGGCGTTTACCTGCGACAGCTACGCTCAGACCTGGTGCGCAAAACTCAAGATCTATGACAATCGCACGGGCAAGCTCGTCTTCCATCACGACTACAGCCAGGACTACGGAGCGACGATGTTCTCGCCGATTCCGCTCTTCGGCATCGCCTCTTACGATAAGACCGAGCCGAATTACATCCAGAGCTGGTGCCTGACGGCTTTGACGGACCGCATGATGGCGGATGTCAGTGCCTTTCTTGCACTGGAAAAGTGAACGGCAGTGAAGGCGTGGCTCCAGCGTGTCCGCGAGGCTTCGGTTGCCGTTGATGGTCGGGTCGTCTCTTCCATCGGACAGGGTTATTTGGTTCTTCTTGGCGTCACGCATACGGATACGGTGGCGGCAGCGGACAAGTTGGCGGAGCGCATACCCGTCCTTCGTCTCTTCGAGGACGAGAAGGGACTAATCAATCGCTCCTTGGAGGATGTCGGCGGAAGCGTCATCGTTGTTTCTCAGTTTACGCTTTATGCGGATACGGCGCACGGCCGTCGGCCCGGTTTCTCGGCCGCAGCGCGTCCGGAGATTGCGCGTCCGCTTTATGAGCGCGTCGTGGACGGCTTGCGGACGCGCCTCGGTTCGGAGCGCGTCGGGACGGGTGTGTTCGGTGCGCAGATGGATGTGCGGTTGCTGAATGACGGACCGTTTTCCGTGGAGTTGCTGGCATGAGAATCTTTCGTAAGGAAGTTACGGCATCAACGAACCTGGACGCCCACGTCGGTTTGCCTGGCGACGTGTTCGTGGCGGAATTCCAGACGGCCGGGCGTGGGCGACTGGATCACAAGTGGCATTCCGTTCGGGGGGAGAATCTGACCTTCTCCACCGTCTTGTCGACAGGTGATGCGCCTGCGGCGGAAGTTGCGACACTTCCGCTGGTCGTCGGTCTTGCGCTGGTCGGGGCCATCGGGCGCATCCTCGACGGGGACGAGAATGGGCATCTATCCCTCAAGTGGCCGAATGATGTCTTTGTCGACGGACGCAAGGTGTGCGGCATCCTGTGCGAACGCAATGGGGAGAATGTCATCGCGGGCGTTGGCATCAACGTGAACCAGACGGTCTTTCCGCCCGAGATTTCAGCACGGGCGACCTCGCTTGCTCGGCAGTCGGGACATCCGATTGACCGCGAGCAGGTTCTGCAGATGGTGCTCGATTCCATTCAGACGCGGCATCGGCAGTGGTTGCGCGGCGGTTTTGCATCCCTTCAGCCGGACTTTGCCGAAGTCGACTACTTGAAGGGACGCTTCATTTCAGTCCGTCAGACCGATGCGGATCCCGAGCCAATTGTCGGGATTTGCAAGGGCATTCAGAAGGACGGGACGCTTCTTGTCGGGGATGTGAGTGTCTTTGCGGGCGAGGCGCATGTCACGCTTTAGAAGGAGTAGCCCCGTGAAGGACGTTTTTGGACACTACTGGTTTCAGGTTCGCTCGTACGAATGCGGAAGCGATGGACTGGCCACGCTCCCGACGATTTGCAACTACTTGCAGGAATCGGCTTCGCTCCATGCGGAGGCTTTGGCGTTCTCACGGGTGGATTTCGCCTCGCAGGGCGAGAACATCACCTGGGTTCTGACACGGCTTCGCGTCAAGATGTTCCGCTATCCCAAGTGGAACGAGCGCGTTGAAGTGGTCACGTTCCCGCGTGGTGGACGCAAGATTGTCGCCTGGCGCGATTTCTCGGTGAAGACGGAGAAGGGGGAAATGCTGGGGCTTGCCACCAGCGAATGGATGATGATCGACCTTTCCTCGCGGCGAATTGTCTCGATTCCCGACACTGTCTTTGAGGCTTCGGAACGGGTCAATGAAGCCGTTCTTGGGCTTGATCCATTTACGCCGCGCCTGCGGTTCCCTGTGTCCGTTCAGGTGAATGCGAACCGTGCGTTCGTTGCAAAGAACCTGGACATCGACCTCAATGGACACGTGAACAATGTCCATTACATCGAATGGATGCTTGAACCGTGCTTCGCGTCGGAGCGGTCGGGTGCCGCGTGTCCCGCTGAAATGGAGATTGTCTTTCGGTCCGAGACCTTTGCAGGTGAGCGGATTGCGGTCGATGTCGGCAAGGACGAAGCGAGCGGGCGAACCTATCATCGTGTTGCTTCGGCAGATGGAAAGGACCATGTCGTCGCATGGACGCGGCACATGGAGGTGAGGGCGGATGTCGGGAATTGAAATCATTTATGAGGACGACGACATCCTTGTCGTCAACAAGCCGGCGGGAATCATCGTGCATCCGGCCCCAGGACATACGACGGGGGCGTTGACGGATGCGCTCGTGGCCCACTGTCCGCAAATGGCATCGGTCGGCAGCCGGGAGCGTCCGGGGGTTGTGCACCGGTTAGATGTCGGCACAAGCGGTGTGATGGTGTTCGCCAAGACGCGGCAGGCTTACCTGAAACTGAGGGCCGCATTTGAATCCCATACGACGATTCGCAAGACCTATCTCGCCGTCCTGCGGGGTGCGCCGCGTGAGAAGCAGGGGACGATTGATGCGCCGATTGGTCGAAAGCCGTGGGATCCGAAGCGTATGGCGGTTGGTGTGCCGGACGGCAAGCGGGCCATTTCGCACTGGACGGTTCTTTCCCGCCATGGGCCGCTTGCCTTGGTTGAATTCGTCATTGAAACGGGACGAATGCACCAGATTCGCGTTCATGCGGCCCATCTGGGGCATCCGGTCGTGGGCGATCCCCTCTACGGAAATGTTGCGGCGGATCGGCATCTCGCCTCACATCCGACGCGTCCGCTTCTGCATGCGGTGGAACTTGAGTTCCCACACCCGAGGACGGGTCGTCGTCTGCGATTTGCCGCGGAGCCACCGCCCGACATTCTCTACGCCCGATAATCTATCCATTTGCCTTAACTTCCTTTTCCCTTCTCGCCATTTGACCTGGAGTTTACCCATTTTTTGAGGCGAGAAGTTGATTTCGCCCCGTGTTTTATAGGGTGAAGTTGATTTCAGGAAGTGTATTTTGCGTATCGGAAGGCGAAGCTGCTATCCGTCGTTGAGTTCAAGCAGTTCGGCGAAGCC
>JBNMKZ010000007.1:0-73262 GCA_050874585.1 Verrucomicrobiota bacterium
ATGCCGCGCCAATGGGCAGGGGCCGCATCCGGCGATCGGGTCGGCAAGGCCCCCGAAGAGAATGTCCACCCCGGGAGGGGGATGCGGTAATCAAGGATGTTAGGTTGCGCAACCTAAGGGTGTCAGGTTGCGCAAGTCGAGGGCCTTAGGTTGCGCAACCTAAAGGCCCTGGGTTGCGCATCCCCCCGCCCCCGAAGGCCTATTCGTCGTACTCGAAGGCGCGTTTGCCGTCCTTGTCGCGTCCGTTCAACCTGGGCTGAGGCATCGCGGTCACGACTCCGTCGATCCCCAGGGAAGCCTGCCCGTGAACGAATGGAAGAAACTGCGTTTTGGCAGTTGTCGTGCGTTTCTGCGGTCGGCCGCAGGAAATCAATCCGTCAAGGGAGCTACCGAATCCGCAAGACAAGCGCCCTGTCACGCACGGAACAGGTGACCCAATCGTCCGGTGCGCCGACTCCACGACGCGTCACGCGTAGGAGATTCCACTCCCGCCCGAACAGGAAGGACAGATCGTCCAGTTCACTGAATACGGGCTGACCCTCGCATGTGAACACGGCTTCCCGAATGCCGTTGTCACCATCCGTCACAATGCGGACATCCAGACGACGAACCTGCGCCCCAACGGCGGGGACGCATTCCTCTATCCGACAACCGCCGCGCACAGCCTCGACGAAGCACCGCCCCGAACGCCACCCAAGGACGGATGCCGACTCCTCGAACGACAGGATTCCGTCCCCATTCGCGTCATCCCCAAAGGCGATCTGGAGCGCATTCGAGGGCGTGGCCTCAAGCGACAATGAGAACTGGAGAATCCGTCCGCCGAACGCATCCCCCATACGAAGCGTGACATTGGTCGACACTTCCGTATCCAGAAACTCCGCCACGGGCAGTGCCGCGATTTCAACCGTGCGTGCCCCAACGGACAAAACCGCGGCGCACACAAGGACAAGGCCCATCACAATTCTCTTCGTCATCGCAGATTTCCTTTCTTAACGCTTCGCCTCAAGGTTCGTGTCGTTCGGCGTGGGGTTGAATGCCCCCGTGACACAAAAACCGATTCGCCCATCCATCTTGCAGCAGAATGCGATGTCGGACAAGACAGAATAATTCGCCGCCACCAGACGGCCCCTCTCGTCCACGCGGCATCGGCTCCTGACGACCCAGCACTTCCGCCGGTCGAACTCCACAACCACCCGCGATCCGTCGGGATTGACCCGCTCCGAGAATTCGCACGACTGCCTGTATCCCATGTTCGTCTGCGCATGGTAGGGAAAGATGAACTCGCTCTCGTTTCGGGCATCATACTCGTAGAAGCCTGCAAAATGTTCGGGGAAGCGAATACACACCTTCATGCCCTTATACTCCCCTGGCATCCAACGCCCATCCCATTCGACGAAGACCTCGAAGTCGGAAATGTCTCCATGTCCGATCGGTCCGACAAAGTCATTTTTCAAGATGTCGTAGCCAATCCACCTACCCCTCTCCATCGTATACCTGAACTCCCAAAACCACTCGTGCGGCAACGACACTGGGTCCTCGATTCGCCTCAGGAGAAGTTCCTCCTCCGCCCCGTAGGGCTGCCACCTGCCGTCCCGCACCTCGCGCTCAGCACCCATCGCGATGAGGCAGTGCTCCCGCCGCGACCCGTAGTAGCCGTCCTTCGTGACATCGATGACGATTTCGTTCCCCGTCGTCCGTCCGCTGATTGTGAACAGTCCGTTCGTATCCGTCGTCCCCCGCACGGTGTAGATCTTGTGGAGCTGTTCAATCGTCGCCCGAACCGAGGCTCCCTCCACGGAAACGCCACTGTCATCCACGACCTTCAGGACCGTGCGATAGTCAGCGCCCCTCTTAAGGGCGGCCCTGAACTCGGCATCCACCACACCCTTGCAGGGGGCGAACGAAAATGCCGCACACACAAGGACAAGGCCCATCACAATTCTCTTCGTCATCGCAATCTTCCTTTCTTAACGCTTCGCCTCAAGGTTCGTGTCGTTCGGCGTGGGGTTGGAAAAACCCCTCACAAGCAATCCCGCCAGACCACCACGGTCGCAGGTGAACTGGATGTCCAGCACAACCGAGTAGTTAGCCGACACGAGTTTTTCCGACTCGTCCACCCTGCATCGACTGCGAACAACCCAGCACCGACTTGGATCGAAGTGAACCTGTTTCCTACTCCCATCCTCCTGAATGCGTTCAGAAAACTCAGCATCATGGAAAGGGAAGGCATCACCCTTCGCCGCATAAGGTCCAGTGAACTCACTCTCGTTCCGCGCCGCCTCCGTATAGTATCCCGACGGCGGAGAAAATCGGATTTTCACCCCCATCCCCGAGTACTCGGGCAACCACTTGCCGTCCCAGTCAAAGAAAACCTCCATGTCGGAGACTTCGCCTCGTCCCGACGGCTTAACGAAATCGTTCACCAGGAGATCAAAGCCAACCCACTCCCGCAGTTTTCTGGTATAGCGGAAATCAAGGGCATAGCCTGAAGCCGACCTGACGGGGTCCTCGATTCGCCTCAGGAGAAGTTCCTCCTCCGCCCCGTAGGGCTGCCACCTGCCATCCCGCACCTCGCGCTCCGCGCCCATCGCGATGAGGCAGTGCTCCCGACGCGACCCGTAGTAGCCGTCCTTCGTGACATCGATGACGATTTCGTTCCCCGTCGTCCGTCCGCTGATTGTGAACAGCCCGTTCGTATCCGTCGTTCCCTCGATGAAGTAGGATGACTTGATGAAGTTCATGCCCATCAGGACCCTGACCTTCGCATCCGGCACGGCACGCCCCCCGTCATCCACGACACGGAGAACCGTGCGGTAGTCCGCCCCATTTCTCCGCGCCGAACGATATGAGGGATCCTTTTTTAGGGCACAAGCCACCAGCGACACGAGCACACAACTGACGGTGATGAACATTCTTCTCATCGCAATCTTCCTTTCTTAACGCTTCGCCTCAAGGTTCGTGTCGTTCGGCGTGGGGTTGAAGATGTAGGACAGGTAAACCTTGGAAACTCCTTTCCATCCGGGTCCTACATCCAGTGTCCTCACGAGGCCATAGTTCGCCTCCTTCAGCGAACCGTCCGCGTCGACCTTGGGACGCAGGCGAAGCACCAACGCCGACTTCGGGCTAAACGGGGCTTCGCCACCTCCGTCTTCGTGATTCTCGTCCCGATCAACAATGTGAACCGAACGAACGGCATACGACTCATTCGTCGAAGCCTCGTAGGGATAGGGCTGAAGGCTCTCCATGACCTTCTCCACATTGTATCCGCCCGAAAGGTCTCCGACCGTCCTGAAGAAACAGGCGCAACGTCTGCTCTGAGGCGGGGGAAGCCCATCCCAGTCGACCCAGAACTCAATGTCCGCACGATCCTGCGCATTAGACATGACGATTGTCGCCTTCTCCAAGTTAAACCCGAACCAGGCATTCGTCATAGGAACGGGAATGTAGATACCTTTCACAACCAAATCCGCCGGATGCCGAATGCGTCGCAATTCCATGCGCTCCTCCGCCCCGTAGGGCTGCCACCTGCCGTCCCGCACCTCGTGCTCCGCGCCCATCGCGATGAGGCAGTGCTCCCGCCGCGACCCGTAGTAGCCGTCCTTCGTGACATCGATGACGATTTCGTTCCCCGTCGTCCGTCCGCTGATTATGAACAGTCCGTTCGTATCCGTCGTCCCTTCGATGAAGTAGGACGCATCGGCAAAGTTCATGCCCATCTGGACCCTGACCTTTGCATCCGGCACGGCACGTCCACCATCATCCACAACACGGAGAACCGTGCGGTAGTCCGCCCCATTTCTCCGCGCCGATCGGTACGAGGGATCCTTCTTCAGGGCACAGGCCACCAACGACACGAACACACAGCCGACAACGATGAATGCTCTTCTCATCTCAGGTTTCCTTTCTCTATTATTTTCTCAAACAACTTATAGGTATAGAAATAAGGCACATCCTTGACATCCGAGTGCAACCATCGCCCCGGATAATTGCTACGATTGGGCCATCCGTTCGGACGTGAAACGCCCTTTCCTGTATCCTCGACAAGATTGAGATCGATGTTCTGTCCCTTTTCAAGTATTTTTGTCAGTGCCATCGTCCCTGCGGCGGGCGTGAGGGCGGGAATGCCCATGGCGAGGTGCGCGTCGCTTCCCTCACGGTCAATCTTTGGGTCGAGGATACTCTTCGGAGTGCAGACAAACACCGTGTTCGTCCGAAAGTCCGCATCGCTCATCCGCTGGGCTTCCTGGACCGAAATTCGATTGATTCCGAGGAAGTTCTCGTCGATGTTCCATCCCGACCATGTCGTCGCGCCCATCCCGTTGAAGACTCCCCGCCCCTTGAACATCTCCTGCTTGTGCCAGGCATACTGAGAGAGTCCGCTCCAGATTCCGGTCAGAATGTTGATGTCGTTGTCATCGCTGAGTTCAAGCACCTCGTCGCCAGTGGAGTAGAAGTTGACCGCGAAGGGGGCAACGGCGGCGAAGCGACCCGGCCAGCCGAGGAGTGAGCGCCCGTCCCCGGGAATCCCCATGAACAGCCGATGCCAACTCGCCGCCCAGGAGTTCGTCGGGTAGCCGTCCCAGTCCGGGTGGACGAGCTGCGGGACGCGGAGCGCGGCGGATGTGTCGTAGGCCTCGGCGGGGACGGCCGCGTCGAGCATCAGGTACGCGTCGACCCCCAGCCCGTGGTCCTGCACCATCGACGAGGCGACGACATTGCCAAGCGAATGCGCCATGAGAACGATCCTGCCTGGAATCCGCTTCAGTTCGGCCGCGAGGTGACCTGCGGAGGCGAAGGCGTTGGCGACATTCTCCTGGTAGTTCGCGCTTCCGCCCTGGTCGCCGCGCCACGCCACGCAGTGGAATCGGGCGCGACTCCCGGCGAGGCGAAGCCGCTTGAAGAGCGCATCGCCCCACACACGTGCGTCCTCCTCCGACACGCTGAACCCGTGCAGAAACACGAGTGTCGGCTCCCCGGGCTCGGGCAGAAGGTCACCGAGAGAGCTCGGGTACGACTCCCGCCCGCCCAAGAGGCGGCGGACATTCGTCCAGTCGTAGAGCCTACGCGCACGCAAAACGACCATCGGCGGCGCGTACGCAAGGAGCACCGTGCCGTCCGCATCGAGCACACGAATCCTGAGCGATGCATCCTCTCCCCGCGCCCGGAGGACAAGGAGCCGCGACTCCTCTGGAAGCGCGGAAAGCTCCGAACGGGGAATGTCCGTCCCACCCGCCGGCATCCCCCGCAACGCGGCATCCCGAAGGATTCCACCCCCGCTCGTGCGCACATCCTCCGTCCAGATCGAACCCGACCGCGACCGAGGCACATCCACGAGCGTCCACTCGAACATGTCATCCAACGGCAGTCCGTTCGCATCGAGACGGCACGAGACAGACTCCCCCCAGGCGGAGAGGAGCGGTCCGAGGTCGAGCGCGGCAGGGAAGAGATCGATGAGTCCGGCGGGGCCGCCGACCGCACGACCGCCCCCCGTGTCTCCACGCGTCCAGAAGACGAACGCACCTCCGACCGAGGAAGGCCCGAGGTCGCGGAGTCCGATTGCCCCGTCAAGGTCCGCATCGAACCGGAGGGGCGGCTCAACCGCCGTGAGGGTGCGCGACTCCCCGTCCTCCAGCACCTCGCCCCCCGTCTCCGTCCAGTAGCGCAGCGCGAGATGCGCCCGACCGGAAGCCGACGCGGTCACCCGCACGGGTAGCCCACTGCCGGACGGGCGGCCCGCACGGGCGAGCAGCGACCGCCACTCCTCGACGGCGAACTCGGCCGCCGGGCGTTCCGCCGCATCCAGCAGGACGCGCCAGACCCCAAGCACCGCATCGCGCCACCACACGCGGAAGCCGCTCCCCTCCGCACCATCGAGAGCCACGCGCACCCATCCGCTCGGAAGCCCGACGCGCGTTTCAAGCAGGAGCTCGGGGGCTTCCGCAACATTCGCCCCGGCCACAACGGGCACACCGAAGGAAGACGAGAGGCGGTCGTACGAATCGAGGGGCGTACCGCGCCCGCCCGCAATCCATGCACCGAGCGTCGTCCACGCGTGGGCCGCGGAAACCCGCCCCGTCGTGGCGAAGGCGAGCGCGGCATCCCCATGCTCCGCGCTCGGGAGGACGGCGCACACGCGGACAGTGCACGAGGTCGCGCTCCCCGTGAACGGCCTCCCATCGGGGTGCTCGACCCGAAGCCGCCGCGACACGAACGCCGCCGTCACGAGGTTTGTCGCATGATCCGGGCACGGACAGCAGGCCGCGTCCGTCCCACGAGGTGGCGCGTCGACTTTCAGCGTCCTGTAGACGGGCCGCGCACGAATCGGCAGAATCCCCATATCGCGAGGGAGCGCGGCGAGCGCGTTCGTGTAAGCCGCCTGATGGAGGGGTTCGCATGTCGCACGGAGGGCATCGTGCTCGGCGCACCGCTCGACGATGTCGTCCCGCACGGCCTCCGGTGCAGGCGCGGGCGGACGCTCGGGCCCCTCGTCCTCGCCGCGCCAGACGGACGGGGAGGACGCCTCGTCACCGTCCCCCGATGGGCGCGGGCAGAGGCGCACGGGTTGGTCTCGCCATCCCCCGCCGACAAGGCGCAAGGGGTGCGAGAGGCGGTAGCGCACGTGCCCCTCGCCGTCCGCCGGGAAGCCGCCCGTCACGATCGCCGCACGCGGCGGAATGTTCGAAACCGAGACGCCCGGCCCCTCCGCCATCCACTCGCACCCGAGGTCCGCGTCCTCCCCGGCGGCAGGCAGTGCCACGCGGACGCGCCGCGTGGCAAGGTCGTGGATGCACGGTGCGGACGGAACGACACCCGGAAAGCGAATCCATCCACGCCGAGACCTATCCGACGGGAGGACTCCGACAAGAAACTCGTCCGCGTCCATCTCGACGCGGATGCCGTCCCCGCCCCGCAGGAAGACCGAGACCGTTTGCCCGCGTTCCACGGACACGAGCAGTTCCGGCGAGGGCAGGCCGTCCCGTGCGGCGACGAGCGGGACGGGACGCCCACCGACCACGAGGTCGCCCGTCCCCGTCCCAGCCGCACGAACGCGGAGGATTGCGCACGATTCCGTCGGGCGCGGCAGTTCAAACGCGCCAGACGGCGAGCCTGCATAGAAGACGTGCTCAAGCACCGCGTTCGTCGAACCTGGGGCTGGGGCGAGCGGGTCGAGACCGCCCGCAAGAACCGCGTAGCCGTCGCAAAGGTCAGGGCGCAGGGAGTTCGGGTCGAGCGGGTCCGTCCCGCGCACGAGCAGTTCCTCGGAATCCGAAAGCCCATCGCAGTCGGTGTCAGCGCGGTGGGGGCACGTCCCGTAAACGAACAACTCGTCAGCGGTCGGGAGCCCGTCCCCATCGGCATCCGAATCATGCGCATCCGCCGCCGTGAGCGGGTGGAACTCAAGCGAGGTAACATTCGCCGCGAGCGCGTTGGTCGTCCACGCACCGCCCCCGAGGAACGCACCGGCGAGGATGTTGGTGACGGCATCGGCACTCATGCGCGAAAGGTCGTAGCGGCAGGCGATTCGCCCATCGGGGAAGAACTCCGTCTGAAATGAGACGGGTGCGTCGACGCGGCGGCCGAGGAGCGCATTCCGCCATGTAACGACGAGCGAGTCCTGCGGCGTTGCTGCGTACCACACCTCACTCGGCGCGGCGGAGTCGCCGAGCAGGCTCCAGTTCGCCTCCGGCACGATGCCGAGGGATGTGGCAAGCGGCGCAACTCCGTCGCCCGCGAGTGTGCCGACCCTCCCCGAGGAAAACAGGCGAAGCCGACCGACATCGTTCGTGCCGACACTGAACGCCCGGTTTGTGAACGCGAGGTAGACCCAGTCCTCCGCCGCGCCGAAGGCCCGCCAGTCGGCGACGGCGGTCGCATTGGACGGGATTGAGAAATCGAACCGCTCGCCCGTACCGACGCGGCGCATGACGAAGCCCCGTGCGAAGTCCTCGTCCGTCAGCGTCCGCGCCGCAACTGGGGCGGACGCGGCGGAATGACGCACGGCAGGACGCTTCGTTGAGCCGTGCAGAACGAGCGCGAGCGCAAGCGCCGCGACACCCGTGCGCCCCGCCATCGTCAGTGCTCTCTGGACTGCCCCTCTCATGGATGGGCGTATTATATCAAAAACCACCTACCCGGTGGCTTGCGCGGCAGCTTGGAAACCTCGACTCTTAGGGAGCACGTCTTGTTGGATGACTGCTTATAAAAGAGATTCGTGTCGTTTATCGCCGATCATTGGCTTGAGAAGAGAGTTAAATATGAAAAGGGCGATGCCAAGAGGAAGGAGGACGCCAGTTATAACTCCCTTGCGTCGGTTTTTGATTCCGTCCATTGCCTCACTTAGCTTAGCGCATGCCAACAACGAGAGAAGTGCGACAATAAGACGAGCTGGAACGGCTATGAGAATGTTGATTGCGCGTTTGTTTTGGAATGCACCGCCTATCATCCAAATGGCAGAGAGAACGCCCATTACTTTCAGAATCGTTGCAAGCACAATGTGTGAAGACTCATATTCAAGGCAATAGCCGAGCGGCACCAGTAAGACCCATGCGCAGGACGCAACAAAGTCACCCCACGACACATACACGACCATGTGCCCGGCCATGACTCGTGCATAAGTAACGCCATAAAGGCATACAGCTCCGATAAGGAGAATGACGAGAACGGTTATCGCGGCAGTTGGGCTGCCACTTTCAGTTTCAGGCTTTATCCGTGGATTATCGCTGATAGGAACGACCATTGGCGAGTCGCCTGTTGTCGCGGCATCTGGTTTTGCCCGTGACATGCGATTGTCGCAGGTTGGGGTAGGCGTGATAATTGTTGGCGATGGCTCTTGTGGAGTGGTGGTGTTGGTAGGCTCTTGTTCGCGAATATAATCTGCGGCATTTTTGACGGCACCCTTCACGACTGTTTCGGTCGCCGACAAGAAGCCAATGAGGGCATTATTTACCTTGTCCTGAACCTTTTGTTCGGCCTGTTCAATCACTTCTATATCCGACATCTCGCTGATGGGTTTGGCGGAATTTCGGCTTCGCCTCTCCTCTTCAGCGACGGTTTTCCATACCCCTGAAAGAGTATTTTCCTGTCCAAATGTCTCCGCAATGCCAGAAGAGCAATGCAAAAAGAGGGCGCTTGCAAGGCTCACTTGCAGAATCAATTTGCCATTTATCATGTGAACACTCTTTCTTCGGTGGATATAAAATTGGGGAAGAGGGTGGCACGGCGATTGGTGCCGTGCCACCTTACGGATTAGGCATTCGCCTCTTCGTATTCAGTCTTTGCCTGCTGGAGTTGCGTAATGAACGAACGCACTTTGGGGGCCAGATAAGGCTTGAACACCACATCGAACTTGCCACCCATGATGTTCAACTGAAGCGCGACCTGATCACGTATTTTGAACCAGGCGAGGACACCCCCGCCGATAGCCAATAAAGTGATAAAGATAGGTCCCGTAGCTGAGATAAAGTTTGACAGTAGCGCGTAGAAAAACCAAGTTCCAATGGCGACGACCGTACAAACGACAACAGCGATGATGCGTACAATCTTCATGGGTATGTCAATCACGGAATACCCGCCGACCGCGCTCAGAAGAACGTCGACCTGTTCCAGTTGTTTGAGCGTCATATTACCCTGTCGGATGACGCGTAGCACTTGTCCACGCAAATGCTTATTGGTCAGTGTCAAACTACCGCTTCCCTCCATATCGAGAGTTGCGATGGTTGTTTCTGGTGCCTTTTTTTCACTCATTTTTCTACCTTTCCTTCCCCTCTCAGCTTGTTTCGCTCCGGGAAATGGAGAGGGCACACTTCCCATCGCGGTTTTAAGTGAGGCCCTGAGAAGCCCTGAAGAAACCACGAAAGGAAATGCGCCCCATAGGACGCACCCCCGAATCGTGACATCTTCAGTAAAATTTCTCAGGTTTCACTTATGCCATCGATGCGTTGGACGCAGCGGCAGACGGATTTCTCCCCGTCTGACGGCGCAAAGTATACCATATTTTCACAACTCTGTGCGAAAATCCGCAACTCCACGCCGCGCCGCTGCGCTTCCTTTCGCGGCAGAATCGCTCTCCGACCCCGCCACATAACCAACTCGTCCGCCCCCGCGATTTCTTACGCGAGAAATTGGGCATTTGGATATTTGGCTCACCCGCCCTCAGAAAATGGTATAATTCCTCCCATGCTTCAGACGACAGAAACCTTGATTGCGGGGCTTGCCGCGAACGACGAGACGCGCTGGGCGCGCTTCTACCGCGACTACGCCCCGTGGATCGAAAGCACGTTGCTCAAGCACACGCCGCTTTCGCCTTCGGACGTCGAGGACGTCATCCACGAGACGCTGATTGCGCTTATCGCCCTTATGCCCGCCTATCACCATGACCGCGCGGGAAAGGGCGCGTTCCACTCGCTCGTTCTCCGAATTGCCCAAAACAAGGCCTACGACCTTCTGCGCCGCGAGACACGCGCACAGAACCACCGGGTCACATTCGTCGCCGATCCCACCGCCGGATCGACGGATGCCGCCGAGCCGCACATCACGCTCGAACTGTCCGACACGGACTGGCGGCGAGAACTCTGCGCCATGGCCCTCCGTCGAGTTCTCGCCGATCCGACCATCCGATCGTCATCCAAGATCGCCTTCCGCCGCTACGCCATTCTGGGCGAGCCGGCCGCACGCGTCGCCGCCGACCTCGGAATCTCCGTGAACGCACTCTACCAAATCAAGAACCGTCTGACGGAACGCCTCACCGCCGAAGTGCGTACGCTCGAAGCCGAGGACGAAGCCGCGCCGCAATGAACACCGCCGACATCCAGCACTACCTCACCACGTCCGCCGCCGCTGATGTCTCGGCCGACCTCGCCGCGTCGATTCTCTGCCCCGGCGACCACATCGGCGGCCTCGTCGCGATTGCTCAGGTAGGGCGCGGCGCAACCGGCGACGTCTGGCGCGTTCACGACGAGGCATCGGGACAAGATCTCGCACTCAAGATATTCCGCCCGCGCGGCGGCGTTCCACCCGAACGGGTACGCGAACGCTTCTGTGCCGAGGCCCGTCTACTGAGCTCCCTTCGCCATCCCAACCTCATGCGCGTGTTCGCATCCGGCTCGTTTCGCGGCGCACCCTACTTCACGATGGAACTGCTGCGACCGCTGTCCGAAAGAATGTCCGCCCGCGCCATTGCCGCTCTGGGACGAGACCTCTGCCGCGCACTCACCTTTCTCCACGCGCACGGCATCGTCCATCGCGACCTCAAGCCGGACAATGTGCTGGTCGCGCCAGACGGACGCTACGTCCTCGCCGACCTTGGCATCGCCCATCTCTCAGACGATGCGCTCGCCGGATTCGTCCTCGGACTCGGACGCGGCAACCCGACGCTCATGGGCGGAACCGATCATGCGCTCGGCACGCCCGGCTTCGCCGCGCCGGAGCAGATGCAGGGGAAAGCCGTATCGCCCGCCGCCGACATCCACGCCCTCGGCGTGCTTTTCGACAATCTCTTCGACGGACATCCGCCCTTTGCCTGGCGCATCCTCATTCGGCAAATGACCAGCTCGCTACCAGCGCTACGAAGTCGCTCGCTTGCCGCCGTCCGACGTGCACTCCTCCTACTCGGCATCCTTTCGCCGACCCGGGCGTGGACGGCTGCCGCCCTGTCTCTCGCTCTTATCGCCGGGGTCATCTTCTACTGCCGTCCGAAATGGGAGGACTTGACACCGGACGATCGCGAAGCCGACACAATCAAGATGGACGGCATGGAGCACGAACTTTACGGGACACGGATTTTCTTGCGGCCTGGCGGACGCTATACATACACGGAAGATCTCATTTGGTTCCCAGATTGGTGCTACGACAGAAAGACCGATACGGTGCGGTATGTGCGCAGACCTCTTGTTGTCTCTGGTCCGGGCACGTTAAAACTGTCGCAGATTGTGGGATACGATGTCTATCTTGTCTCCAACGCTACATTGGTCACATCAGGAATCGTATCGACGAACACATATTCGATGCGCACAATGCTGATAAACGAATACCCGGCAGGGGAAAGTCCGAAGGATGCCAATGGCCTTTCCCTGCTGCTTCCCGCCTACCACGTCGAGTCCGGTTCGCGCGTCGTCTTCACCGACAACCCCGACTATCCCCAAGATCTCATTCAACCGTATCCCGGTAAATAGTATGCTTCGGCGGCTCTGTGAGCGGTCGCGTCGTTCAGCCGGCCCAAAGGCAAGTATGTATTCCGTAACTGTTCCCCTTGCGGCAGATTTCTGATGCCCGTCGGACGGAATTCTGATGCCCATCAGAAAAGTTTCTGATGCCCGTCGGAAAAAATTCTGATAGGCATCAGACGGCCCTATGCCCCGCATCGGGACGGAACCGGACCGAGGTAACGCTTTTGCGCCGTGCCCATCAGACGAAGACTTACTCCTGAGTAAATCAAAACTTACTGCCGAGTAAGTCTAAAGTTACTCGGCAGTAAGTTTCCTTCCGATGGGCATCAGCCTGCCGGGAGATGCCGAGGCCCCACCGCCGGGATGCGCAGGAATGCCCCTTCCGCTCACCTTCTCGCACAAAATCATCGCAAATCAGACGAAAAGGTGACGCTTTTATGAGAAATCGCAAGACGGCAAGGAAAATCCGAGAAATGCGTACGCCGCAGCCCGTCAAGTGAGCGGCGGCGGCGGAATATCCGCCGGCATCCGCCAGTCCGCACGCGGCGAAAGTGAAAGCGTAATCTTTGGTCCGTCCGGCACACAGTTGCGCTTGTACTGCGCGGCGAAAAAGCGACGAATGAACGTGTCTCGCGTCCGCTTGATGACATCGTCCGCATAAACGCCCCGGAAGGCAATTGCCGCAAGGTCGAGCAGTTTTGCCGATGAGGCCCCTTCGGCGAGAAAGTGGTAAAGGAAAAAGTCATGGAGCGGATACGGCCCAAGGCGCGACTCCGAATCGTTGGCCACCGCACCCGGCACCAATTCGGGTGTAATCGGCGCGGAAGCAATCCCAACAAGAAGGGACTTCAGCGGTTCCGCCGCGCTCTCTGCGAGTCCGCGCAAGGCCCCGAGCACCATTGTCTTCGGAATGGACGCGTTCATTTGGTACATGCTCATGTGATCGCCATTGTAGGTATTCCACCCGAGGGCGATTTCCGAAAGGTCGCCTGTTCCGACGACGAGCGCGCCCTCCATGTTGGCGACATCCATGAGCACTTGTGTCCGCTCCCGTGCCTGCACGTTCTCATAGGCAATGTCGTGCACCGATTCCGCATGTCCAATATCCGACAAGTGGCGGCGGCACGACTCCCTGATGTCGATGACCCGAACGGTGGCACCGACCGACTCGGAAAGCCGCACGGCAGCCGTCTGCGTCCGATCGGTCGAACCAAAGCCCGGCATGACAACGGCCACCAAGTTCGTCGGCGGCAGTTCCGCACGGCGCAAGGCTTCTGCCGCGCCCATCAGGGCGAGTGCCGAATCCGCTCCACCCGAGACACCGATGACAAGTTTTTGCGCATGGGCACTCTGCAACCGCCGCGCCAGAGCCACGGACTGGATTTCAAGAATGGCCTTCGGCCACTGAGCCTCCCCATAGGCATCCTCAAACGGCATCCGCGAAACCGACTCGGGCTGCGCCGTCGGCACTGGCACCTCGAATGGAACAACCACCGGCGGGCGAGCCGTGCAACGGACCTCGCCATCCGATGAGTCCCCCAACCGACGATAGCGAAGTGCCGCGAGATCGACCACGGCTTCGGCGCGGGCCGCGTCCCCATGAAAACGCGGCAGCTGTGAGACGATTCGCCCATCGGTGGCAATCAGCGAGGCTCCTCCGAAAACGGCATCCGAGCAGGACTCGCCCGTTCCCGCACACGCCATTGCATACACGCACCCAAGGCGGGCACTCTGATGACTCGCCATCTCACGTCGCCGCAACGCCTTGCCAAGGAAATCCGTACTCGCCGAAAGGTTGAAGACGACATCCACACCGGCCGTCGCCATCACCGAACTGGGTGGCACCGGCGACCATGCGTCTTCGCAAATCTCAACGCCGAACCGAAACGCACCAATGTCAAAAACCTGGACGGACTCATCAAGCGGTGCGGGTGCGAACTGCCGCTTCTCATAATACTCCGCATAATTCGGCAGGATGTGCTTGCGCACGAGCCCCCTCACGCATCCGCCGCTGACGACGGCGGCGGCATTGTGGAGGACGCCGCCCTCACGCACGGGGAGTCCGACGATGCAGACAATCGGCAGGTCGGCGGTCTCCTTCACTATCCGCTCCAACCCGCCCTTCGCGCCGTCTAACAGTTCATCCCGATAGAACAGGTCGCCACACGTATAACCCGTGAGCGCGAGTTCAGGGAAGACAATCGCCGCGACGCCATCCCGTGCCGCCGCACGCGTCATTGCGACGATTTCCTCCGCATTGCGGAGCGGATTCCCCAAGGCAAGTCTCGGCGTTGCCGCCGCAATCTTAAAGAAGTCCTTCATTTCACAAGCCCTCGTCAACAAAGCCCTTGAAATCATCCGACAGCCTGACGACACCCGCCGACGCGGAAAAGCCCGCGCCGAAGCCCGCAATCAGGACCCGTCGACCGGGGCTTCCCTTCGCCGCCAATGCCAGCGCGACGGAACAGGAACCCGGGTTCGCGTACGCAGCACCACAGATCAGAAGCCGGTCCTCCCATTTCAACGCACGGGACAACTGGCGAACCATATAAAGATTGGCCTGATGAGGCACGAAGTCCTCAAACGGAGTCTCGGCGAACGGCCGAAGGAACTTCACCACATCCGTCGCCACGAAGGCAAACACCTTGAAGCCATCCATTCGAATCGGCCCCGCTGCCGGGCATGTCAACGCATCCGATGCGTGGGAGAGGAAGTCGAACCGACTGTTCACCCCGTGTCCAGAAGAGACAAGCGTCGCTGTCGCGGCATCCGAGAAGAGTTCTCCCGTGCCACGCGCCGACTCGCCCGACAGGCGCGACTGAATGTCACCATCCACGACAAGGATTTTTCGGCCCGTATCCGCCGCGAGCCGCCCGGCCAAGTAGACGGCGTAAGGATAGGCACTGCAGGCCATCTGCACGTCAAACGCAACGACATTCGGTCCAAGGCCCAAAGCCGTCGCGATCCGCACGGCGAGCGAGGGGAAGCGTTCCTCTGCGGAGAATGTCGCAACAATGACACCACCCCAGGGTTCCTCATCCGCCTCCCGGAGAGGATGCGCCGCACGGAGCATCAAGTCGACGAGCGACTCGCCGGAGACGATTCGCCGCGACGGAAAGCCCGTCGCCTCAATGACTTCCGGGCCGACGGTCACCGCATTGTCAACGACCGTCCCACCGACCGCCGCAGATACGCCTTCCAGCACGACCTCGGGACACTCAATCATATCAGCAAGTCGTCAAAGTCGGGGATTCGCGCCGTCAGCCACTTCCGGCAGGCGGCGAAGATTTCCTGCGCGGGGCGATCCGCATCCATCCCCAGCGCAAACGCCGCGTATCCCGCGAGGTCGGCCCTGGTCAGACGACGGAGAATGTTCGAGATGACGGGAATGTAGGTCGCCGACATCGACAGGACGTCAACGCCCATCGCCACCCATAGCACCCCCACCACAGGATCCGACGCACTTTCGCCGCAGACCGAGACGGGGATGCCGTTCTTACGCGCCGCCGCAATCGTGCGCCGAATCAACTCAAGGATGGCTGGGTTCAGCGGCTGGTAGAGGTTGGCAACGGCCTCGTTGCCGCGATCGGCCGCCATGACATACTGGACGAGGTCGTTCGTCCCAATGGAGAAGAAATCAACATGCCGCGCCAAGGCATCCGCATTGATGGCCGCCGCAGGAACCTCAATCATCGCCCCAATGGCGACATTTCGGTCATAGGCAATGCCCTCCGCATCCAGCTCACGCTTCACCTTCTCAACCTGCACGGCCGCCTCGCGAAGTTCCTCAATGCAACTGACCATCGGATACATGATCTTCGTGCGACCAAAGGCTGAAGCCCGCAGAATGGCACGGAGCTGAGTCCGAAAGACATCAATGTGCGAAAGCGAGTAGCGGATTGAGCGGTTGCCAAGGAATGGGTTCGCCTCCTTCACCGAAAGGCCGCGCACCGTCTTATCACCGCCGATGTCGAGCGTCCGAATGGTCACCGACCCACGATTCCAAAGGGTCGCGGCGAACTTGACGGCATCGCGATAGGCCTCGAACTGCTCCTGCTCGGTCGGCTCGCGCTCGCCGTTGAGCCAAAGGTACTCACTGCGGTAGAGGCCAATGCCCCGCGCACCGAAAGGCTGAACGCTGGCAATGGGTACGCCCGGGTGGACATTGGCGTAAATCAGGACCTCGCTTCCGTCGGCGAGCCGCCCCGCACAGGACCCGTCCACCGCCGCCTCGGAATGCTCCTTCTGCCGCTTGATGAGAAGTTCAAAGTCGGCGAGCGTCTGCTCGTCGGGGTCGACGGTCACCGCCCCGTTGGTCCCGTCGAGAAGAATCGTCCCGCCAGGGCTCACGCGTTCAGTGATGTCCCCAAGTCCCGTAACGGCGGGAATGCCCATCGCTCGGGCAAGCAGGGCCACATGGCTCGTCGTCGAACCGCCGTTCGTCGCAAAGCCAAGAAGATACTCACGCGGCAACTGAACCGTTTCAGACGGCGTCAAATCGTCCGCAACAACAATCGAGGGAACCTTCAGTTCGCTCCACGGACCCGGCGACGAACCCGAGAACGCCTTCAACAGACGACGCTCCACATCGTCAAGGTCGCGGACGCGTTCGCGGAAATACGGGTCATTCATCCGCGCAAACCGTTCACGGTAATTCGCCGCCGTGGCCTTGACGGCCGCCTCGGCATTGACATGGTCAATGGCAATGCGGCGCTCATTCTCCGCCGCAATCATCGGATCCTCAAGTATCATCAGGTGACATTCGAAGACCCGAACATCCTCACGCCCCGCCCGCTCACGAAGCGCCGCGACAATGCCCTCCAGATCGCGCTTGACGCTCGCCACGGCCCGCTTCAGGCGCTGGAGCTCATCGCCTTCTCGACCGAGTTCGACGACATACTCGGGGACGGGAATCTCCTCCCCGCTCCGATAGAGGAAGACTGGACCCGCTGCGAAGCCACGCGCCGTCGCCAGGCCTGCAACGGTCATCATGGTCGGCTTATTGCTCATCAGGTATATCGAACTTGCGCCCAACAAGCGCCTCCAGCTCGTCAAGGGCCTCCTGGGCCTGCGGTCCGGATGCCGTCACCTTCAGGACGGCACCATGTCCCGCCTCAAGCGTCATCAACGCCATGATCGACTTGCCCGACACGACCGTGCCGTCCTTTTCGACCTCAATGTCCGCATCATAGCGGCTGGCAGTCTTTGCGAAAAGCCCCGCCGGACGGACATGCATTCCGTAGCGGTTAGCGAGCGTCAGTGTTTTCGTGAGTTTCTCTGCCATTCCGTTTACCCCTTTTCCTTTGATTTCCTCATTTTTGCCGCGTCTGCGCGGCGGCGCAGGCGTTCCGACAGATCCTCAACCGGATCATAACCTGAAAGTATCAGTTTCTGCTGCTGGGCGGCCGTCTCGACAAGGTTCACGAGATCGCGTCCCTCTGAAACGGGAATAATGATGTTCGGCACGTCAACGCCCAGAATCGTCCGAACCCGCCGCGTCTGCCCGACACGGTCAATCTCTCCGACGACGTCCTTCAGTTTCTTGAAGGTAATCACCATCTGCAGGCGCTTTTCGCCGCGCACGGCCCCAATGCCGAAAATGCTCGGCACATGAAGGATGCCGATGCCACGGATCTCCATAAAGCCGACCGTCGAATCGGAAGCCGACCCAAAGAGAATGTTGTCCGCACCACGGCGTATGCAGGTCAGGTCGTCCGCGACAAGCGCATAGCCGCGGCGAATCAGCCCAAGGGCCGTCTCGGACTTGCCGAGCCCCGGTGCACCCTCAAACATCACCCCAAGACCACAGACCTCCACCATCGTCCCGTAAATCGATGTGCGCGGCGCACTCAACCGTTCGAGCACAAATGCACACAGGTGCGAGAAGACCTTCGTCTTCAGCGTGGTGGACATAATGACGGCACCCGACTTCTCCGCGAGTTCAATCTCGTCCGGCAGAAGCCTGTTGCCATTCGTAATGATAAAGCAAAATGCCTTCAGCTCCAACAGGGCGCGGATGCGCGCCAGTCGCGTCTCAGCCTTCAGCGAGTGAAGGTAGGCAACTTCAGCATTGCCCAGGAGCTGAAGGCGCTTCCAGGCAAAATGCTCGTGAAAGCCCGTCAACGCCAAACCCGGCCGATTGACAATCGGCTCGTCGATTCGACGGTCGAGGCTCTTCCCTCCGGCGACGAGCTCAAGGCACAATTCCTCGCGCCCGGCCTCAAAGAAGTCGGACACCGTGAAATCTGTGCCGTTGGCACTGCCGCCGGAAGGAATCGCGTCCATGCGCAGTCCTCAGTTCTTGGCCGAAGCCGCACGCTGCTTGCGCACCGTGCCCTTGCGCGCCTTGACGCGCATACGCAGGAGCTGACGCTCCGCACGCGCCGCCGCCGTGTCGATCACGCTCTTCGCGCTCTCGGAGAACTCCTTCGCGCCGACGGCCGTCTCGCCGAGACGGTTCGCCACGACTTCGGCCATGTACATGTGCTTCTTGACGTCAATGTCAATGACCACGGAGACCTTCGTCACCTTCGGAAAGCGTTCAACAAGCTTCGCCATACGCGCCTCGGCGTATGACTTGAGCGACTCAATCCGCACGTCGCTGTGCCTCATCGTTACTTCAATGCTCATCTTTTTCCTCCTTCTTGTTGTGTATGTAGTGTTCGTCCAAAAATCCTCGTCCGTTTACATTCGGAAGCCATCGCCCAGATAGCGCGCCCGCACCTCGGGATCCTCCACGAGTTCGGCGGTCGTACCCGCCTTGAGCAACTGCCCGTTGTAGACCATGTAAGCGCGGTCGACGACGGACAGCGTCTCGCGCACGTTGTGGTCGGTGATGATGATTCCAAGTCCCTGCCGCGCCAACCGGCGCACGATGTCCTGGATCTCGTTCACGCTGAGCGGGTCAACGCCTGCAAAGGGTTCGTCCAACATCAGGATGGACGGGTTGCGCACCAGCGACCGGGCTATCTCCAGCTTGCGCCGCTCGCCACCCGAAAGCGTATACGCCGGTTGCTTCGCGACCTTCATGAGATCGAAGGGCTCCAGCAGTTCCTCGGCACGGGCCATGCGCGCCTTCCGTGAGAGAGGCAGGGTCTCCAAAATCGCCATGACATTGTCCCAGACGGACAGCTTGCGGAAGATACTCGCCTCCTGCGCCAAGTAGCCAAGCCCGTTCCGCGCCCGCATGAAAACTGGCATCCGCGTCAAATCCTTGCCGCGAAACTCCACCTTGCCGCCGTCGGGACGCACCAGCCCGACAATCATGTAGAAGGTCGTCGTCTTGCCCGCCCCGTTCGGCCCGAGAAGACCGACAATCTCACCGCAGCTGACTTCCATCGACATCCCGTTGACGACCGTGCGGTCGCCATAGACCTTCACAAGGCCCGTCGCCCGCAGGTCGGGTTCGCGCCGCCCCATGTCGCCGCCGCGCTCCTCGGCCATCGCCTTCATCGCGCCCAATACCGGATCGTCATTCGTCATTTCATCCCCCCTGGCAACTGAAGCCCGTTCGTTTCGATTGTCACGCGGGAATCGAGCACCTCCACCTGCTCCGAGTCGAGCCAGAAGCGGATGCGCCGCCCTTCAACCGTACCCTTGCGACTACCGGCAACCGAAAGCCGCGCCAAATTGTTCGTCCCATCACCAAACATGGTCACGCGTGACGTGCCGTCCTGCTTCTGGTAGACGGCTCGTGCACATGTCCCCGTCTTGTCATCGCTCGTCACCCGAACGCCTCCCAGCGCAACAATCCGCCGCACGTCATTCGTCCCCTCGATGAAGGCGAAAGCCCGCTCGCACGAAAGGTGGCACGGCTGGTCCTTCATCTCGTGGACAACCTCGACCGCCCCATCGAACATGGCCACACCGGCGCGGCGGTCGTAGTCCGCCGCACGGGACGTGAGCACATTGCCGTCCGCCTTCAGGTGAACGTTCGTCGAAATCATCACGTACTCATCCGATGCCGAGAAGTAGACACCCGCACCCGAGAGGTCCGCCTGTTCCCGATAGGAGGCCGAAGCCTGCCCCTCGGCCCAGCCGCTCCGCGTCGCACGATCCACCACGCAGTTGTCCGCGTCAATTGTGGACTCGACCGTCCCGTCTTCGCGGAACTGCCGAATCTGGACGCCCGAGCACCAAATCAACCCCTCCTTTAGGAAGAACTGCGCCCGCTGGGCGAAGACGCTCGTCTTCACCGAACCGTCGGGATGGTTCTCCACTGGAACGGTC
Source organism: Verrucomicrobiota bacterium (assembly GCA_050874585.1). Lineage (GTDB taxonomy): Bacteria > Verrucomicrobiota > Kiritimatiellia > RFP12 > UBA1067 > UBA1067. The sequence goes on from JBNMKZ010000007.1 coordinate 20,394, forward strand.
ACATTCTCCGCCGGACTCTGCACGGCCGCCGCGCACATACGATACGCCGCCCGCAGCCGGTCGGCCTCACGCAAGTGCTCCGCACGACCCGCCATCCAGGATGCCGAGTCAAACGCCGCGAACAGGGGGAGCGTCAGGCCAACAAGCGCAATCTCAGCGAATATCCGCATGAATTCGAAGCAACACCTTCCAGAGTTTCTCAAGTTCTGCAAACCGAATCGCATTCGCCGCGTCGCTTTTCGCGACCTTCGGGTTCATGTGCGTCTCCATGAAAACGCCGTCCACGCCCGTGGCAACCGCCGCGCGCGCAATCGCCGGCGCATACTTTCCATCGCCGCCGGAGCCCGTGCCCAGTCCGCCCGGACGCTGCACCGAGTGCGTGGCATCCATCACCACGGGGTAGCCGAGCTCGCGCATAATCAGCAGCGAACGCATATCCGCCACGAGGTTGTGGTAGCCGAACGAAGCGCCGCGCTCGCAGAGGACAATGCGCCGATTTCCCGTCGACTCAATCTTGCGAATGACCTGGGCCATGTCCTCCGGGGCCATGAACTGCCCCTTCTTCACGTTCACCACGGCCCCCGTTTCGCCCGCCGCAACAACCAAATCAGTCTGCCGCGCCAGGAACGCGGGAATCTGCAGCACGTCGCACACCTCTGCCACCGGCTTCGCCTGCCACGGCTCATGAATGTCCGTCAGCACGGGAACATCAAATGTCGAGCGGACCTCGGCGAGAACCTCAAGGCCCTTCTCAAGCCCCGGTCCACGGAAGGAATCCACACTCGTACGATTCGCCTTGTCAAAACTCGCCTTGAAGATGAGCTTCGCCTTCAGCTTCTTCGCCAAAGCCGTCAACCGCTTCGCCAGGTCAAGTGCCATCTCACGCGACTCAATCACGCACGGTCCCGCAATGAACGTCAGACCGCCGTCGCCAAATGACACGCCCTTATCGACTAACACTTTCTTCATGGCCTTTATTATACCATAATCGTGCGGTATCTTACTACTCCCCTTTACGCCAGAATCGCATCCGTTCGCGTCTGCCAGCCCCCACAGAAAACCAATTCGTCCGACACGACGGCCACGGAAAATGGTAGAATGCTCTCTCATGGAAACGGCACCTGTCATTCCGTCCTTTGTCACGAGCTATGCCTCCCCGCTGGGCGGCATCACGCTCGCGAGCGACGGCCACGCTCTCACGGGACTCTGGTTCGATGGCCAGCGGCACGACCGCGCAACCCTCGGCGACCAACCGACCATGCGTCAAGACCTGCTGGCCTTCCATCGTGCTCGCGCCTGGCTCGACCTCTACTTTCGCGGCACCGTTCCTCCATTCACGCCCCCTCTCATCACCCACGGCTCCGACTTTCGGCGGCTCGTTGCCGCCGTCATGCTGGACATTCCGTTCGGACGGACCACAACCTATGGTGCAATCGCCCGCGAGGTTGCACGCCGAACGGGGGAGCCCCACATTTCCGCCCAAGCCGTCGGACAAGCCGTTGGACGCAACCCGATTGCACTCATCGTCCCCTGCCATCGCGTCGTTGGACACGACGGCCGCCTGACGGGATACGCCGGTGGACTCGAACGGAAACAATGGCTTCTCGAACACGAAAAAATGATGGGAAATCCTCTCCAAGCCGAAGGCTCGCTTTCCGAACTGGTGGGCGATACTGGACTCGGACCAGTGACCCCTACCGTGTGAAGGTAATGCTCTAACCAACTGAGCTAATCGCCCAGCACGGAAAACGGGGCATAGTATATCATAACCCGCCGACCCGTGACAAGGGGGTAAATTCATCCTTATCCCGAAAATCCGGAATGAGGGTGGAATGGACGCATCTCAACCGCGCCATTCCGAGCCGCGCACAACGCGATGCGCACGACTCGGTTCTGTCGTGCGCATCTCAGGACCCTGCCGTGCGCACCACGCAATGCCGCGATGCGCACGACGCTTGCAGGGCGCGGTATCCCCACTCCCTCTTATTCCTCCCCTTCCGCCGACTTTCCACGCACCTCGTCGAACTTCGCCTTCATCGTCGGATTGTTGCGCGTCAGTTTCTTGATGGTGAGCGCATCGGCCTTGTCGTTGGCAAGACGCAGGTTCCGCTCGCTGCCGACCAGGTTCTCCTTGATCTTCTGCAGGTGCTCAATCGTCTTGTCAATTTCCTCGATGGCCTTGCCGAACTTCTCGCTCGCAAGGCGACAGTTGTTGGCGAACCGCGTCTTGAAGTCAACAAGCTGATTCTCGAAGTTGGTGACATCCACCGACTGGCTCTGCGCCACGACCAACTGCCGCCGATACTCCAGGCTCTTCTTCGAGGTCTGCACAAGAAGACCGATAAGCGGCAGGAAGAACTGCGGACGAATGACGTACATCTTGTCGTAGCGGTAGGACACGTCGACAATGCCGCCGTTGTAGAGTTCGCTGTCGGGTTCGAGCAACGAGACGAGTACGGCGAACTCGCACTTCTTGGCGCGGCGGTCGGCATCGAGCTTCTTGAAGAAGTCCTCGTTCTTGTGCTTGGTGGCCGTCTCATCCGCCTCATTCTTCATCTCGAACATGATGGAAATGTATTCCGTCCCATCCTCGTCAAAGTCACGGAAGATGAAGTCCCCCTTCGAACCACCCGACGCGTCGTTATCCTTCTCAAAGTAGGCACGCGGCATCATCGAGCGCAGCGTCTGGTTGAACTGTGTGCTGCAGTGGATCTCAAGCGTCTCGCCAATCATCTTGGTCGACATCCGCGTCTTGAGATCCTTGTAGTAGTCCACCTGCTCCTGGGCCGTGCGCAACTGCATCTCGAACTCCTTGCGGACGGCATTCTCGTGGAGGACGGCCTTCTGGCGGTCGAGTTCGGCGGCCGCACGAAGCTGCGCAATTTCCGTCTCCTTGCCCTGAAGAACGGCCTGCGCCTTGCGCTGCTCCTCAAGGACGGCAATGCGCAGGCGGTTGTCGCCATCGCTGACGGACGCTTTCAGCGCGTCAATTTCGCGTTCCTTGCCAGCCAGCGCAAGCGACAGTTCGGAAGCCTTCTTCTGTTCGGCCTCCGCCAGCTGGGTCTTCAGCCGCGTCACTTCCGCCTGCTGCTCGGAACGGAGGCGATCGATCTCATTCTGCCGCTCCGACTTCAGCAGTTTCAGCTGTCCCTGATTCTCGGCTTTCAGGCGGTCGATTTCCGCCTGCTTTTCGGAGAGCGCGGCATCCTTCTTGCCAAGCGCTTCCTGATAGTTCTTCTCGGCCGTGGCCGTGGCAAGCCGTTCCTCGGCCTTCTGCCGCTTGCTGAGTTCCGCCAAGCGGCGATCCAACTCGGCATTGAATTCCTCGTTCTTCACCTGATTGAGAATCGCGGCATAGCCGGCCTCGTCAACGGTGAACGCCTTGTGACAGTTCGGGCAAATCAGTTCTTTCATGTCAATCCAATCGTCTGCGTCAGTCGTTACTTCAGTTCCTTATCTCCAAGAGGACTCATTCCCCTCAAGACGCGCCTATTATAGCACATCTCCTTCAGCGACAAGCGGAATTGGATATCCGCAGACATCCGCAGGCAAGGCTGGGCAAACGCGGCACTTCACGAACCGCATCCCTGCAAGGAATAGGTTGAACTATCGCAAAGCAATCTAATCAATCTTCATCGCCTTTCGGCTCGGGTAGTGGTTGGCAGTTGAGGGAAATCCAATGCCTTTCTTACTGCTTCTTCGTATGATATTTCGTTTCTCATTTCAGTTCCTTTTGTGTGCTTTACATCAAGAAACCAATATCTTGACGAATACCCCTCATCATGTCTCTCATCATATTACTATTGCGATTAAATTCAGACATAATATTGCTATTATGTTGCGTAATCGCCTCAAGCGTCTTGTTCATCACCTCCAACTGTTCTTCCATCAATTTCTTGATTTCATCAAGCCTGTCGCTTAGTTCGTTCATTTTATCGTTTAGTTCGTTCATTTTAGTTTTTCCTTTCATTGATATATTTAATTTCGCATACCTTACTCTATCTTCCTTGGCCTTAATTGCCTTTCGGCTCGGGAAGTGGTTGGTAGTCGGGTCGTGGCGTAATCCGCCCTGCGGCGGCGGGGCATTTGTCTCAATTGCCTTTCGGCTTGGGAAGTGGTTGGTAGGTGGCGAGATGGGGTGATTTCCCTCGCCGCACGGCGCGGCGAGTCTCAATTGCCTTTCGGCTTGGGAAGTGGTTGGTAGGCCGCGATTGTCGGGGCGACCTATGTCGCCGCCGCAAGGAGGTCTCAATTGCCTTTCGGCTTGGGAAGTGGTTGGTAGGCCGCGATTGTCGGGGCGACCTATGTCGCCGCCGCAAGGAGGTCTCAATTGCCTTTCGGCTTGGGAAGTGGTTGGTAGTCTCGCAAGTCGGCCGCAACCGTGCAGATGTCCCTGCACAGTCTCAATTGCCTTTCGGCTTGGGAAGTGGTTGGTAGGTTTACGACGACTGGTCGCGTGCGCCTTATGCCGCCTATAAGTCTCAATTGCCTTTCGGCTTGGGAAGTGGTTGGTAGTCAACGGCGTCCCGTTTTGGGCAAATTTGGACGAAGTCGTCTCAATTGCCTTTCGGCTTGGGAAGTGGTTGGTAGGTGGTTGCGGGCCGCGAGGACCTTACCCTTGCGGACGCGTTGGTCTCAATTGCCTTTCGGCTTGGGAAGTGGTTGGTAGCTGAGAAAGGCTCTCAAAGAAATGGAGGTCGAATGGGCTTGTCTCAATTGCCTTTCGGCTTGGGAAGTGGTTGGTAGTTGCCGAGTATGCCCACACAAAGGGCATACTCCGGGCGGGTCTCAATTGCCTTTCGGCTTGGGAAGTGGTTGGTAGTCTATCATATTTTGGGCCTTGTGGGCAAGGGGGTTGCGCAGGGTTTTTGACGGCTGACGCATCTGCCGCGACTTTCACGCCGCGCTCAGACCATTTTACTCGCTCTTTCTTCATTTTCATTCACTTTCCGTCTGACGGCTGAAGCCCCTTTCGCACACATTTCGTCCGCCGTCAGAACTTGCCGCGCCTACAGGACGACCATTTCCTCCGCATTCGGTGTTTCGGGCGCATGGCCCATCCGCCGGATGTTCAGTCGGTCGACCGTGCCAATCCGATAGTCAAAGACGCGGTCTTCCTCCTCATCGACGACGCGCTCCAGCTGCTGCCAGAACTGCGCCATCTGCTCGTCCGTCAGGTCGCATTCGAACACGCTCTTTTCCATTCGGACACCATAATTGGCGCAAATCTTCGCCACGCGGCGAAGGCGACGGGGATGTCCGATGTCATAGGCAATCAGATGGAGCATACGCCGTTAGGCCGCCTGATAGAAACGAAGCGGCGCCTCCCCTTCCAGTTCATCAAGATAGCGGCAGACGGTTACGTCGATCGCGGCACGGACGGTAATCTGCCGCCCATCCCGCAGAATCGTGCGCTTCATTTCCGCGTCAAAGGCGCGAAAGACGATGCGCCGCCCTTCGGCGTTCAGGTGGACACCGTCCGTTCCCGCCGACTCGAAATGCTCCTCGGGGCGGATGCGCCGATGATTGAGGAGGTCCAAGGCCAGGCGATCAGCCAAGACGGGGCGGCACGGCTCCATCAGGTCGAGTGCCAGCGCGGGCGAACGGTCGTGCCCCCGATGGAAGAATCCGACGGCGACATCCAGTCCATGCGCCCGGACGGCCGCGATAAACTCGTCCGTCAGCAGCGTGTAGAGAAACGACAGCAAGGCGTTCGCGGCATTTTTGGGCGGCCGCCGCGAACGGCTCTCGAACGGACAGTCCGCCGGGAAGAATTGCGCGAGTGACGCAAAGTAGGCGACGGCGGCCATACCCTCCAGTCCGCGCACACCGTCCAGCGTCTGAATGGTCGAGAGCCATCCAGCCAGGTTGCTCAGCCGCCTGAAGTGCCAGTCCTCCGTTGGGGAGAGGTGGCGATTGGCGAAAAGCCTCTGCAGGGTGCGTCGGCTGCAGGCGAGTTTCTCGGCGACAATCCGCCGCGCCATTCCGAGAGAGAAGGACGAATCCGCCAGCCGCTCGTACTGACGAGCACGGCGATCGGCATGGAAGCCGCCGTCCCCATCCATCAGGCCGCGCCACTGTCCGTTCCCCTTCAGGAAGGAACAGGGAATGCCGCGATCCATGAGTTCCGCCAAAACGGGGAATGTCACGGCCGGTTCGCCGCAGACAATCAGTCGGTCGACGTTCACGAGCGGAATATTCCGCACGGAACCGTCCACATGGTCGTGAATGACCAAATGTTCCGACTCAAGCTTGACGCTCAGCGACTTGCGATTGATGACGAGTGTACCCATCGTTTTGAGTGTGGAAGGAGGCGAGGCCCCTTTCACGTTTCGATGGGAGATAGTCTACCACATTCAGGCGCGGCGGATGCGATTTAGGATATCCGCAGACATCCGCCGCGCCGACATCAGAACCAATTGTCAAAGAGCGAGAGGAAAGGCCGTTAGGGCAAGACGCTCTCAACCCATTTAAACAATGGCTTCATTCCATCCTTGAAATTTTCTTCGCTTTTTCTCATCTTAATGACCCGTTCCGCCCCTCGTCCAGATGGTGCACCACCATGAGCAAAGGAATTTCGCAGCTTCCGAATGCAATGCCATTCCTCACAATGATCCTTGTTGAGCACTTCCTGCATTGCGCTTCTCGCTTCGGCGTTTGTCGCATCGCCCTGCATATGCGCAGAAATCGCCGCCTCCATCAGCAAAATTGTCGAGCGAAGATAGTCGCCGTTTTCAAAGGCCTTTTTCGACTGTTCAAACTGTCGACGCGCATAGCGTTGTTCATTCCCCCAATCGAACACACGACGAACCTCATCCGCGAACAAAACCCCCTCAGGCGGAAGTTCATCCAAGTGCGCAAGCACTTCCCTTGCGTGCTTGCGCGATTGGGATACCTCATTCATCTGCTCGTAAAACTGGCACTGCAACAAATCGCCTCTTAACTTCTCCATTCCTGGCAAGCGGGCCAAAGGAGCGACATTCCCAGTTTCTCTAAGCGTCGAAATTGCACAACACCACTCATTGATTGTCATAGCCCCCGTTAGTGAGACAACAGGAACAATATCGCCCTTCTTCCTGTCAAATGCACCATAATAAATGCCTTTAGTCTCGAACTTGGAATTCATCAGGAATGCACTCTGAAGCTCCAAAATGGGCAAGTGTCTCAGTCCATGCGTAACATCCATATAAACTGAGTCACCCGAGTTAGCGCAACTTGAAATGATTTGCAAGATATCCAGTTGCTCACTTTCGTTCACCCCATATGGAATTAGTGAACAGTCAATCTGCACATTCTGTTGCTTTGTCAGAATTTCGGACAACTTCTCAAGACGTTCGGAGTCAACGCCCTCTTCAGTCTGTGCGGCCGCTGCCACCTCTCCTGCAAAACCTTCGTTCTCAAAATAAAGGTCATCATTTACTTCAAACCATGCATCCCACATGGAATTTCGCGTCCCCAAGATAACGATCTTGTCGATCTTCACATCGTGAGAGCACAAATAGGTCTTGAGTGCCATTCCGAAGAATGCTGTCGAATCCGAACAATACCCGTTATCAAACTGATATTTCACCGTCTGATAGCGTCCAACTCCAACCTTTTGAGAATCCAAGGGCTTTGCACGACCCAGTGTGGTAATCAGCACATTACTCATCTCATGTTCTCCTTTTTTATATTTCGCCCCGGGCGCGGCGGCACATTTCCGCCGCGAGGGCATTCATCTTGTGACAAGAATTCCAGTCAAAGGGTGCGCCAAGCGGCAGCGCACTCAAAATCAACAACCGGCCGGCCGCCAGCTCCCGCGAATCGGCAAATGACGGGTCATAGCGCGGCGGCAGTCCCTGGGCAATGGTCTTAATCCAGCGTGTGCGCGGCTCTTCGCGCAATCGCCGTGCGAGTTCCTTTTCGCCGGGCGAAAGGAATCCGCAGACGATAATCCACCCCTGCCGCGCCTTTTCCACGAGCGCGGCGATCTCCGGCTCGTGTTCGGCGAGCGTTTTCCTGCGCGTCAGCGAAACGGCCAACAGGAAAGGACTCGCCAAAAGCGTCAACTCGCCACAGGCACTCCACGTCAAGTCGGGGTCCAAAATGCGATGCCGAATGCGCGGATGGCAGGCGAACCGATCGGGATGCAGTCGCTTCCAAAGGGCGCGCACCGGGTTGCCGCGAATGTAGCGGCGAATCGCGGCCAACTGCCGCGCATCAAACGAAAGGTCGAGCCAAAAGCGGTCTTCCCAGAATGCGGCGAAGGACGGGGACTGCGCCCCCGAACCCCCACACGCACCCGAGCGGTAGGTCGCGCGAATCGCGGTCGGCAAAGGGGGTTCGGGGGCTTTACCCCCACACGCACCCGAGCGGTAGGTCGCGCGAATCGCGGCCGGCAAAGGGGGTTCGGGGGCTTTACCCCCACACGCACCCGAGCGGTAGGTCGCGCGAATCGCGGTCGGCAAAGGGGGGTCGGGGGCTTTACCCCCATACGCACCCGAGCGGTAGGTCGCGCGAATCGCGGTCGGCAAAGGGGGTTCGGGGGCTTTACCCCCACACGCCCCCGAGCGGTAGGTCGCGCGAATCGCGGTCGGCAAAGGGGGTTCGGGGGCTTTACCCCCGTCCTTCGTCACGACCGCGATCATCCGCGCACTCTCCTCCATGAACCAATGGAGAAAGACGAGCGGCCTGAAATCAGGGTCCCGATCATAATTGACAATCAGCAGCAGATGCACATGGTCAGGCATAATGACGAACTCCCCCGCCGACAGGGCTGGGTTCAATCCATGAATTGCAAGCCAAAGTGCCTTGACGCAACTACCCGCCCGCGTCAGGTCGGGACGCTTCGCGCCCTCCACGAGACGCGACAGCACGGCCCTCCGCCCCCTCACACAAATCGTGAGGAAGAAGAACTGCCGACCGTGATGTGCGTACGCGAGGTGCATGGACACAATTATATCAAACCTTCCACACTTGGGCAGGTACAGGCAACATCCGAATAAAACACCGCCGCCAAATAGCCCTCCTTCACCCTGATCGGCCGCAATTTAAGGGCGGATGACTGGCGGGACTTTCCATCCGAAAACCCAAGAGCCGTTCGTTTCTTTCCACTGAGGTGGTTCTCGCGGCGCAAATCACGCAAATAGCCACCAAGGTGCTCCTGCGCCTTTTTCGCGCTTGCGAAGACCTCATCCGTCACGAGACGGACCACCCCACTTTTCGGCGGAAGACTCTTCGCCCAGTTCAGGAAGTCCGCTTTTGACAGCACACGCTTCTCCGCAAACGCCCCACATCCACGCGTGGACCGAAGCCCAAGCGCCCCGAGACGCAAGAAGCACTGGACGGCAGTCTCGAACTTTTCAGCGAGAGCGGACGAAAGTCCCCTATCAACAATCTGAATCGAGAAGGTCGTCCCCGGCGCGAAATAGGCCTCGGGGCGGATGCGAACCCCCTTCGATTCGCCCGAAACGGAGGCAAAATAGTAGAGATAGCCGAAGTTTGAAAGTGGCTTGAACTCGGGAAACTTCTCGTGAACCCCCTTTCCAATGCAACAGCGCACCATAACCTTGCTGCGCGTCGCGCCGCCCTGCACACCGCCGAAGACTTCCGTCTCCTCCGCCTTTGTACCGCCGAGGACGCGAAACCACCAACGGAGCGCTCCGCGCACGGATGCCGCTCGCAATTCGGCTGTAGCCTGATCAGCCCCCGCCAAGAACGCGGGGGTGATGAATTCCAACTCGTAGGTACTCGACTTCATGGCATTTTCCCTTCGGCTGTCTTTTTCGCATAGGCGCGAATTTGGTCAACCTGCTGACGCAGGGGTTGCTGGTTCTTCTTCTTGATTGCCGAGAAATCCCCTGCTCGAAGATATTTCCACAGCGGATGCGTCCGCAAGACGGCAACGACGGCGCACTTCACCTCGTCCGACTTCTGCGCAAAGCCAAGGACGTAGTGCGAAAGCGCACACTCCTTCTCCGTCTTTCCTTCCCAATCGCGGCGAATAAGTTCATCCGTCGACAGTTGCGGCAGCCGCTTCTTCTGGCGACTGAATTCCTCCCTGTCGGACTGCTCCAAAAGGCCCAGTTCCTCCCGCTCCAGCGCGGCAATCTCGGACGCAAACGCCGAACTTTCGGCATCCGCATCCCTCAGCGCGGCAATGCGCCGCGAAAGTTCCGCCTTCCGCTGCTCCCTGTTCCTCTGTGCCCGTTCATTCTCCATCTTCTTAGAATACGCAGACTCCGACTCCTCCGACCACTCGAACCAGCCGTAGCCAGCGGAGGTTTTCGCGCCCACGCCATTCTCGGTCAGGGCCTTGATGAGGCATTCCTTGGCGAACGCCAACTCCGCCTTACCCGCGCCGCGCAGGGGCGCAAGCGTAAAGAGGAAGGTCGCACCAGCCTCCACCGCAGGAAAGAATTGTGGATTCGGAGCGTCGTCGTCCGTGGCAACGGCGGACTGATTGTCGTCTCCGTAGTACTTCATGTGGTGACAGTTCACGATATCCGTGACAAGATTGGCCTTTCCTTCCGGAATTGCCGCGAGAAACGCCACACATCCGCCGCGTGTCGCATCGCACGTCAAATCCTTGAGGTAGGCATCAAGTCCCTTGTCGCCCGTCGGATAGCCGAAGACTGTCGCCATCTGCCGCGCAAGAGAGACCTTTTCATCTCCTTCCGCCTCGTTCCAGGCGCACCACGCCGCATGACGCGCCACGCCCTTCACGGCACTGCCCGGAATGTACGGATAGCCGAAGTGGGGATGCAGGCAGAGTCCCGCATTCTCCAAAATGCCGCCCGCCTGATTGACGATGAGTCGGCTCTTCAGCTTCGCCGGGAAGCGCACATCACCGGACGGCACGGATGACACCGACGGCTTCACGGCATGCTTTCGCTGGCATTCCACCACCGCGTCAATCTCGTCGCGCTTTGAATTATCTCCGATGCGGACGAACTTCTCCAAGCGCAGGGAGGGCGATTCACACTTCGGAAACGCCGCGCCGCCGAGAATGTCCTTGACCTCACTGAGCGCTGTCGCCGTCATTGGACGCATCCTCCTTATCTGGCTTTGCAAACCGCCGTAGGTAGTTCAGGTAGGCCATCGACTCGTCCGTAATCGCCCGCAACACATCAGCGCTCTTGCCACAGAGTTCGTCAAGGAACATTTGCGGATCCGTCGCGGCGATTCCACAGTTGAGATTCGCCTTGTGCAGGTGGTCAATCACCGCCTGAAAGACCGTGAGATAGCCACCATTATCCTCAATGGCGAATGCCAGTGCTCCGATAAAACCGTTGGCGACAATCATTGTCGGAACCTTCTTCGCGACGGCCCGACCACCTTCCTTGCCCGTGCCGATTTTGCCGCTCGCCGCCAAGGCGTTCTTCGCCCGAATCTGCTCCAAGTTCCGCAGCGTCGTCTTTTCAACCATGATTGTCATCACTTCACCTCCTTCAGCGTAACCGAGCACCAGCCAAGTCCCGTCGTCGCGTCCGCGCCGACCTGCAGGAGATTGCCCGCCTTCTTAAGACCAGCCGCCAGCAGGTCGAGGTGCGCACCGTCCATCGCATTCATCACGCCATAGAAGAGCGTCTCGCTCGGCACGTTCTCCTGACTGAAGAGAGCCCCTTTCGCCACCACGCCCGTCTCATCGTCAATGCGATTGTGGTTGGCGATTTCGCAGGCGTTCTCGGCGAAATACTGAAAGAGTTCGTCCGAGACAACGGCGAAACGGCGCGGCAGTTCAGACCAGACGTCATCCGTGCACAGGCCCGAAAGTGCCGCGACCACATCCTCGCCAATTGTCCCCGAGACGGTCAGCGGATATTCCTCAAAGATGACCTTTCCGCTCTCGCCAAACTTCAAGGCGCTCTCCGCCGTGAGCAGAACCTCCTCACCCGAAACTTCGGGCACGGCGAAGGCCGCTCCGCTGTCGCGGCGGAAGCGATTCAACGCGAGCGGACACGTCAGCCAGGCAAAGGCCCCTTTCGCCGATCGGACGGGAAACGCCAACAACCGGCCCTCGCCAATGAGGAGTTTGCCAGCCGCCGCATTCGCCGTGTCGTCACTGCCGAAGAGGACGACGCCCTCCTTGGAGCGGACAATCTCATTATCCTTCAACTCATTCCACAGGTCGGCGAGGACGCCCTTGATGGCGCTGCCGGGGATGACGGGAAAGCCCGTATGGCGTTCGCGCACGACCGGCTGGTCGACCGCCCCGACCGAAGATCCGCACCCCACGTGAAGCGGTGTACGGGTAAAGAGTGTCATGATTTTCGTCTGCATGGTTTGTCTGTCCTTTCTCTGATCAATTGTTTGACTCAACTTTAAATTCCCTTGGCTCGTCCAGATACGAGCACACACCGAGGCCAAAACCCTTCTCGCCCAAGTCCGAGAGCGGCTTCAGGTGCAGCGCATCCACCAGTTTCGCGGCCTCCTCGACCGTCTCGCACGCGAAGACATAGGCCGAACCCGCCGGGACGGCGAGTTCCGTCGGCTTTTCGCACGTTTGCGAGTCGTAGCCCGAAAAGGCCACGGGCTTGCCGACACAGGCCGCGATCAGGCGGGCCGTCTCAAACGGTTTCATCTCAATCTTCATCCGTGCACGGTAGGCCGCACGCGATTCGCCCGGACGGCGCAAGACCTTGTCCATTGGAATCATCACCTTGCCCGTGCGCGATCCGTCCGCCGCCGTTTCAAGCCAGTTCGGATACCACCCCTTCGCAAAGAGGGCTGGCGTCAGGAGGGTCCAGCGGACAAACCGCGTCGGATTGCCCTTCGGCAATTTGCCCAACTGTGCGGCAAGGTCCCGCCCTGCAGGCTCGAACCGCACGAGGCCGCCCTGCCCACCAAAGCGCACCCACCGATTCGCAAGCGAATCAGCCTGCGCCGTCTCGATGGCACACGCCATTTTCACGCCCGCACCAAGACGAAGGTATTCCGCCGCATAGCGTCCGCTCTCCGCCGGTCCCTCGCCCCGCTTCGAGGCCCCGGTCTCCGCGTCAATCGTCGTCCCGAGTCGCGGCTCGCACTGGCACAGCGCACTGTCGCGGTTCACGGGCTCGTCCGTCTCCTGCGCTCCCTTGCCGCGCCCGACGTCACCCGTCAGATAGCGCACGTAATCCTTCGCCGAAATCCAACGCGGATAGGACTTCTTCTCAACGACGCGATCGGCGAAACCCGCCGCGAGCGGTGCGGGAACGTCCGTCGCCCCAATCGCCGCGTCGAACCGAATGAGCGACATATCCCAGTCGAGCGGCATCGGCAGGTAGAGTTCACCGTTCAAGAGCGGGAACGGACCCGTGATGTGCAAGTCGGAGACCGTGCCGTACCACGCGCCTTCCGGTGCGCGGGGGTCGCGGACGAGTTCGTGAATGACCGCACTGAAGAGCAGGTCGGGACGCGGCCAGTTCGCGCCGTGCCCGACATTGAAGTGGTCGTCCTTTCCTGCCTTGTTCACATCCATTGGCCGCGCATCGCGGAAGAAAAGCACGTCGCGTGGCGTCAGTTCGTAAGTCGTCTTTCCCATCTTCCAATCCTTTCCTTATTCCCCACGCGGGCGGTCAATGAACGCCTCGCACAGAAAAAGTCCCAAATAGTCCGCCGGATGCGTACCGACCGAAGGCTCATTCAAGTAGTCCTGTAGCACCTCGTCCGACAACACGGCCTTCGCCCCCTCGGTCTGCTCCATGACGTGCTGCGTCTCCGCCCAAATGACCTTCCGCATCTCCGCATCCAGTTCCCTGCAGTCGTCCAGACCGTAGGGCGCGAGGAAGCCCGCCAGCTTGTAGGCGAAGCGCGAGAAGTCGCCCTTGTCATTCTTCGCCAGACTTTGATAGATGTCGAACGCCTTTGAATTCCACTTGCAGCCCCAGTGGAGGATTTCGCCCGACCGCTTGACGACACTGACCGCGAGCGCATCGCGTCCGTAAACACGCTTGGCGCGGCTCTCGGCGGCGTGTGCCTCGTGGACGAGATCCTGAAGCGGCGCCTTTGACGAGCCGATGGCGATGCCAACCGAGGCTGTGATGCCGTCCACCTTGACCGTCTCTTCAAACAGTTCGGCCAGTTCCCTTGCTTTTGGAATCGCCTGCGTCGCCTTGACGACCGCGAGCACGTCATCGCCGCCCGCGTAGATGAGCTGCCCCATCTCCTTAGGAATGGACACCGACCGGGCGAACGCCGCCAGTTTCTTGCTGAAGGCGCGATGCTCCTCTTTCGTCTTGAATCCAGAGAGCTTGCCGCCCATGTGGTCGCCGTCGAGGGCGATGACGGCAATGTAATTGCCCAGCTTGTCCGTCTTGTCCTCCTTCTCCTCTTCCGTCCACAAGGCCTTCTTGATAAGATTCATGGCGCCGCGTCCGCTGGTACGGTTGTCCGCCCCGTCGAGGTTGATGTCGAGCGCGAATTCCTTGCCCGAAAGGAAGTCCTTCACGCATCCCGTCGCCTCCTCGTGCCACGCGTCGAATGCGCGCACGTTGCGCCGCAGGGCCATCAGCTTGCCAATCGTCCTGTAGTCCACGCCCATCTTGCCGCACGGATTCTTCAGGACGGCCCATGTCGTCTGGAGAAACACCTCCACCTGTTGCCGATAGGCGGCGCGGCAGTTTTCGGGCAGTCCCGTTTTCGGGAACGCCTCCGCCGCGATCCTCAGAAGGGCCGCCCGCGCCGCCTGTGCCGCCTGCCGCGCCAGTTCCTCGCCGCGTCCAGTCGGGACAAAGACGAGAAAGCGGTTTGGGATGCCATCCAGCTCATCCTTTTCCACCGCAGGAAAGACCGCCTCGGTCTCGTAGTTGGGAATCGTCCGCAACGCCGCCGCCGTCACATCCGACAGCAACTCGGAGCCAACGCGCAGGTCACCCAGCGTCTCGGCCTGTGCAATGAACTCCTGAACAGGGCCAATCTGAAAAAGCAACAGTTCCTTCTCCATCCTGATCATTTCTCCTCTCTTCTTAAAACCCAATTAGGGAAAGGTAATCTTCACGACCTGCCAGCCGGCGATTCGCTCCGGCCCGACCTCCTCGCCAATCTGCGGACGCATGCCGTCCCGGTAGTCGGGCGACAGCACCCAGCAGACGGAAAACGCCTCGCCGTCCAGCATGGGCCGCCCCTCCGCCGAAAGCGACAGGCTCGGACGCGGCGTTGCGGGCTTCAGCGAAACGCCCAGCAGCCCCTCGGCAACGGCCCGCGTGTTCTCGTGCCCCCAATAGGAGACAACGGCATGCGACTGCACCTGTTCCCGCAGTTCCTCCACGCGGCGGCACGACATCCGGACGACCCCCGAGCCGCGCACGAGTGACAGCGGGAACGTGTTCCCGACGAGTATCTTCTTCACCTTCTTCATGACGCCGCCTATTGTAGCGCATTTTAGTCCTCCCGACACGAAGAAAGACATCCGCAGATATCCGCAAGTTTCGACGCATGAATCATCTTGATTTGATTGACGGGAAACGCCACGGCGGCCAAGCGCCTCGGCACGAGACTCTCGGCGTACTGGAATTCCGCCGCCACGAGTTTCTTCCGCAGGGTCGAGAGGACCTTGGAGAGGTCCGCCTTGCAGTCGGGACTGGCAAAGCGCGACCCCGCCCGGAAATTCGAGAGCCAATCGCAGGTAGCACATCCCTTTTCGCAATGAAGTTCATACATCCGGTCGGCAAACCGCCCATCCGCCAAACCTCCCGCGATGAGCAGAAGTGCCGCGAACTCCGTCGAAGCCAGATGGATCTCCCGTCCTGCAATCCAAAGCCGTCCCTCCCATGCGTCCATCTTCAGCTCGGGATAGACAACCGCCGCCGGGGCGAGGGACTGGACCTGTTCAACCAGCGAGCGGTAGCTGGGTGGGAGCGTGCTGAACTTCTCCTGGTACCACCCGCGCATCCGCACGTAGGGGACTTCGAAGAGTTCGCCCTTCACCCGACTGCCGCAGAACGTCTGACCGTCCCTGGCCGTGTATTTCACGCCCTTTTCGGGGAAATAGAACGGAGGCTCAACGCCGCCCTCGAAAGGTGCCGGCAGGAGAATGTGGTAAACGCGATCCCCTTCGCGCCCGAGAAGCGTCATGCAGGAAAACAACAGGGCACTCATCGTCTTGCGTCCGCCCGCAATCGAGGTCAGGACAACCGTCCCAGGGTCTTCGGTGTACTGCCGCAACTGCTGCAGCATGAAATCCGCCGCACGGAGATTGTCCGCGCCCGTGCGCAAGTCGTCAATCTCGTCACCCCGTCCATCGGGCATGACGCGGATGGACGTCTCACCGAAAACCAAGCGGTTCGTGAGGTCGTGCCCCTCATCCGCCAGGGCCTTGCGCAGGCGTTGCCAGACGCTGTCCATCCCCGAGAGAATCTGCTCCCGAAGGCGCACCTTGCCCGTCTTCGTCGTAATGACCACGACTTCGTCCGGGATAACGGACTCGGCCAGCTTCGCCAATTCCCAAATGGTCTCCGTCAAAATCGCCGGGGACGTGCCCAATCCAACCATGAGCACAATCCGCTTTCTCGCATCCGAAGATGCCTGTGATGCTCTCACCATCATTTCACTCCGTTCTTCCTTTGTCCATTGCTACTTGGGAGTATACCACAGGAAGGAAGCCAGCGTCAACCGACAGTTCGAGTGTTTGCCCCATCCCCACTTTCCCTGCGACCTTTGCGTCCCTTGCGGCTAAAAACGCCCGCCCCTTTTCCGTGCGCTCCGCGTATTCCGTGGTTCGGCGATCCGCCCCCCCCTTGCAAGCGGCGCGGCAGATATGGTATAATTCGCGGCATCTTGTCCGACGGAGGACTCCCTCTTCAACGAACGGAGGACCTCGCCCAGCGCAACAAGAAAAAGGCCGGCGCAATGAATTATGCGGCACCGGCGGAAGAGAACGAACGCGCTGCTGGCGAGACGATTAGACGGTCGGACGGGATGACATCACGCAAAACGTCGGCAGGGCCGGCAGGAAGGATTGACTATGTCGATGAAGAGAAATGATTTTGCCAACGAGGGCGTTCGGGACTTCTTTGAAGCCCCTGTCAGGGATTACACATTCCGCCGCGAAGGAACGCGGGGAGCCGCACGCACAAAAGCGCCGCGCTTGCGCCTTCAAAACGCCTACGCGGTGGGGCTTCGCTCCGCCGTTCTCAAGCGGAGGTTCGGGGGCGCAGTCCCCGTCCCTTCGCCCCCAGCCTTGCCCGCAAGCACCCTTATATGCGCCGCGCCTGCGCGAATCGGGCCGTGCGCGGCGCACACGCCTGCCCCACGGCGGGCCGCCTGAGGGGCGAAAACGAAGAAACTCCCGCGAGACTTTCGGGAAAAATCCACTGGATTTGACTTTTAAAACCACTGGAAATTCCGTTCGGAACGGCGGGTCCGCCCCCCCCGCAGGCCGCGTGAAACGGCCCAAAACCACGGGAAACGGCTTTTCGACTCTCGCGGTTTTGCCGCGAAAAAACACCCTATTCGTTCAGACAATTGCACGGAAAACCATCCATGGACCACACAAAAATCACGGAAGGTGGACAGCGAACGGCAAGGATGTCCCGACAATCGTCCGCGTCAATTCAACCAGCTCAAATGTCCTGTCGAAGAGTTCGAGTGAAAGCGGCGCGAATGAAAAACTGACGGTTGGCGTGATTGTGCCGGAGACGTCAGCATCCTCCTTCTTGAACGTTCCCGTCACGCCGGGCACGACCGTCACCTTCATGAACTTTGCAGACGCGGCGGATGTTTCCGCCCCCACTGCCGCACCGACTTCCAATCCCGCAAAGACTGTCGCATCAAGTCCAAGGTCCGACACCGTCATATCATCGTGCGCATCGAAATCCCGAATGGACACCTTGCCGTCGTGGGTCAATGTCCGGTTCCTGTATGTGAGCGTTGCATCGACGGCGATTGGAACGCGCATCACCACACTTCCGCTCACCGCCGCGTCAATATCCACCCGTGGACCCGCCCAGCACAGGAACGGGGCTTCGGAGAAATTCCGGACCGAGGAGAGCGACACATTTGAAACGGAGAGCGTCCCCTTCTCCACCGCGAGATCAAGCCAAACGGTTCCCTTGAGATTCACGTCAAAAGACGTGATTCGCTTGCGCCCATTCACCTTCTCCACATTCACGTGCACCGTCTGCACGAGATCGTTTGTCGCGGAAACTTCCACCTTCCCCGAAGCCTCCTCCGTCTCGCGAAGCTGGAGAGTTGGCGGCACGGAAAGCGTACTGACACCCGAATTGATTGCTGGCGCATCACCTGACGGCTGTTCATCCTCGGCATCGGCTTCCACGGATGAGGCCGCCCCCACACGGTCCTCGATGGATGCGTCCAATCCCTCTGGCAACGACACGGACACCTTGAAGAACCGATGCGTCTCATCGAGATGCGAGGACCATTCATCCGCCAGATCGGCCTTTCCGTAAACCGTGTACACGCGCTCGTCGCCCAAGTCAGGCGTCCACGTGAGCTCCGGTCCGTTCGCGCCCATTTGAATGGACGTGCGGAAGACGCTTGCCGCATCGTCTGGATTCGTTCCGGCAACGTACTCGTCAAAGACGGACATGACCCGACCATCGGCGCGGCACTTTGCAAATCGCGTTGCCCGTGCCTTCATCGCGGCGATTTCGCTACTGCGGGCATAGTCCCTTGTGGTGAACCCCTTGGCCTTCAACCAACGATCAAAATCCGTCACGTCGAGCGCGTAGTCATGGCGCACCGTCTGCGCGGCGAGTGACGACAAGCCCGCCGAATTGATGGCGCGAAGGCGCAGGTAAAAGGCATCATGCTTTGGGAATCCCCGCACACTGACGCGAGTCACATGGCCTGTCGGAACGATTGAGGGTACCGTGCTCACGGACTGGACAACCGTTGCAAAGTCCGCCGTTTTCGAGAACTCGGCAACCATGTTCACGGTGTCATCCCTGACACCCGAAGACTCCACCTTCACCTCAAATGTCTCAGCGGACTCTTCGCTTGCCGTGTGCCACGCCTCCATTTTCGGCTTCACGGCCACATCGGCAAGCGTCGGCGTGACGGCCGTGAAGGTATAGGTGCGTCCATTCTTCTTGAGTTTTCCGTTGTTTGTCACAACAAGACGCGCATAGCACTTGCGCCCGCTCTCAAAGACAGGCACGGCCGTTATCGTCGCGACGGCTGCCGTATTGAGTGCAACGGCATCGAAAAGCCGCGAATTGCTGAACGCCGAATTGTCGGCCACTTCGATTTGCGCCGTGGCAGACGTAGCCTTTGTCCGCGTCACCGTGTTTGAACCATACTCCTGCATCGATGCCAACATCGTCAGGACGCCGCTCTGCTTGGAATAGCTGCACGCCGTGCCAAAGATCGGCTCGCCCTTCCATGTCGTCGGCACCCAGCGAATGCGGTCAAGCCAACCGGCGTTCGCGGCCGTTGATTTCCCGCTTTGATTGTAATAGCGCCAATGGACGCAATGTGCGCCATCCGCCTTGAAAACATAGCCTTTCCTCGCCCACGCAACATCCGATCCCTTGATCGTTGTCGAGGCCGTCACGCCCTCATTCGTCGAGGTGAAGAACGAAAGTCGGTCATTCGTGTCACTACCGTCGACCTTCCAGTCGAAGTAAAGCGTCCCCTTCCCTGTGAAAGAACAATAGAACCAACTGGTCTCGCCCTTTTCAATGTCCGCACTCCGTGCCGCGCTCTTCCCGTCCCGCGATACGTCCTCATCGACCGACCACGAACGATGGGCTTTTGTCCAGAACTTCACATCATCACAATCAAGGGCCAGGTTGAATCGTGATGCCGCGGACGAAGTGGCGGAGGAAGCCGGCGCGGCACTCCAGAAGCTCATCGTTCGCCCATTCGGTGAGAAATGGGAAAGGTTCAAAGTCGCCGCCGTGCCATCCGCCCATCGTGCACAGGGGATGCTCGTTCCATTGAACTCCCCGCCATAAGTCTGCGCCGGATTATCCGCCTTCCACGCATCTCCCGAATCGCCATTCGTCTTTGCGGTCTCAAGCGAGTAGAGACCGTCCGCCTGCTCAAGGCTCACCTCGTAATTCAGACGGTTCGTCGCCGCGCCGTAGTTGGCGAACACCTTCTTCAGCGCGTCCGAGAGCACCGTCGGGTACATGTTGTCGCCATCCTCATTGCACCGATAAATGGCGATGCCGCTTGAGCGAATCTCCTGATCGTAGCCTCGCGCCTGACGGTTTTCAATCAGGTAGTATTCCTTGGCGTTCTGTGGATTCGCAAAATAATAGACGTCGCTGAGCGCATCCGTCACCGTCACCCATCCACCGATTGGCAGGGGCTTCGGCTGCACCCATCCCATCGCCACACGCAAATAGGCGGACAGGTACTGCGGATGCGTGTCGTACGTCCCCGTTCGACCGCACATCAAGTCCCACATGCCAACGCCATTTCCAGGCAGGGAATTGTAATGGTAAAGATCCGGGAAGTCACAGACCATGTGCCCATTCTCATGGCAAAAGGTCAGGATGGAAGGATTGGATGTCACGGGCGTCAGCTGATAAGTCGAGAAGTGACATTCGTTGCCATCAATCGTAACCGGAGCCGCCTTGTACTGGTCGGACTTAAGCGTCGACTGATGCGCCCAGAGGCCATAGCCCCACGTCGTCGACTCTTCTCCCGCAAAATACACGTTCAGCGCACAAATCTGATAATCTTTCGTCAGGATCTTCTTCTGCTCACGGTAACTGGCCTGCTGGAGACGCGGCAGAATTTTCGTCGCGTAATCATTCCGTGCGGCGAGGACCTGCAACACATCGCCAATGAGCTGGCGCCCGCACTGCCCATTCTCAACAGACGGCTTGTCGTAGTAGTCACGCGGATGCGGTGCCTGAATCCATCCGATGACGACATTCGTGTAGATGAGCGCCCCACCGCTCACCGTCTCATAATAGGCGCGGCACGAGGAGACATTCCCATATTTGGTAAACTTGCTGCCGTTGATCATTTCCTCCAGGTCGCCCGCCGAGACGTTCGGATGCGCGACGGCCGCAAGGGTGTTCGTCTGCCGACCATCCTCATCGATCAACGGGAAATCCACGAGCAAGGTGACGCCAACGATCGTACCCGAAGTCGCCTGATAGTTTTCATTGGCCACTGCACTTTGAGGGCCGCCGAGCGGGATGCCGTGGTCGAATCCACTGAAAGGCGACTCGCCTTGCGTGCACGCCACCGCTCCGCCCGCCCGGTTGCCTGCAAGTATTCACGCATCCGCTCGCGGACCTTCTCCATCCGAGACTGCCGCGTCTGCTCGTCAGCCTTCTCGTAGTATCCCGTCTGCGGATTGTAGCTGAGAGCATTCCCCTCCTCATCCCTGAACGTCGCCTGATACTCATCACCAACACCATAAATCCGCTGTATTGCGCCCGTCGATGGCACGCGATGGGTAAACCACTTTTCAAAGGGTGCCGCCCCGGCACAGCAGGCGACGGCGGCCATCCCAATCATCACAAGAAGTCTCTGCATTCTTTGTCGTATTCCTCTTTTGTTAGATGCGGCAAAGTTTACCAAAACTAACTCACTGCTGTCAACCGTGCGCCGTAAACTGACGAAAATGCCTGGTGAAAGGGACAATCTGACAATCAGGTGCGTGACATAAAGAGGCGTTCCAGCCGATTCCGTGCGCCGTTAATGCCCCAAAG
Organism: Verrucomicrobiota bacterium; assembly: GCA_050874585.1. Classification (GTDB taxonomy): domain Bacteria; phylum Verrucomicrobiota; class Kiritimatiellia; order RFP12; family UBA1067; genus UBA1067. The sequence continues at coordinate 41,990 of JBNMKZ010000007.1, forward strand.
GGCGGCGCAAAAAGGAGTCCTTGAGATGCCGCGTCCGCCCGTCAAACCGCGAGCTGCGGGCACCTTACGCCCCGTGGGGAATGGGCTTCCACTGGCGCGTCGGAACGACAAGTGCCGCCAAAACCGAGGCCGAAAGGATGAGGGAGAAGACGGGGAAAAGCAGGATGGGCAGGACACGCGGCCGCCGCTTTTCCTGCGAAAGCGCCACGGAAGCCCAGGCCGTGAACCACCCCATGACAAAGACGAACCCAATGACACCGAAGAAAAATCCGCTCGCCGAAGCCAGCGTTTCGCCGCTCAAAAGACGGAAAATGAACGCCAGGACATCAAACAACAGAATAAACGCAACGGACATTCCCGTCAGGATGGCGAAGAAACTGTCGAACAGGCGAAGCGTCGGACGCTTGGCGAGCGTCTTGGCCCACGGCCGAAAATACATCCGCACGACTTGCCAACCGCCGGTCGCCCAGCGGCGAAGCTGCCGCCACATGTACTGGACCGTCACAGGCTGCTCGTCGGCATAATCCGCACCAGGGACATAGGCAACCCGGTATCCGCGCAGGTTCCCCATGACGGTAAACTCAACGTCCTCCACCATGGTCTTCGTCTTCCACCCTTCCTCCCCGAGGACGGAGAGAAGGAAGGCAAACCCCGTGCCCGTCAGTTTCCCCGAAAGGTGCAGGTTCGTCCGCACGCGGTTGGACAACTCGTTCATCATGTTCCAGTAAATCGTGTACCAACCGGAAATCAGGTTCGTCCGCGCATTGGAGGAATGGCGGCACCCGGTCACAATCGACTCGCCGTCGCACAACGCCGCGTTGACCTTGCAAAGCCATTCAGGCGAAACAATGTTGTCCGCGTCAAAGACGGCGATTGCGTCATAGCCGCCACACGCACGAATCTTCTCGATGCCCCAGGCGAGCACATCGCCCTTCCCCGCACTCGGGATCGTCTTCTCCCAAACGGTTGCGCCCGCCGCGCGCGCCCGCGCAACGGTCTGGTCGCTGCAGTTGTCCGCAAGGACGATAACATCGCGCAAGGCGGCCGGATAACGGCTCATCAGCAGGCTTCGAACAGGCAGGCGAATCACCCGCTCCTCATTCCGCGCACAGATGAGAATGGCGAAGCGAAGGTTCTTTTTCGCCTTGGGATGCACCCGCGCCCGCCGCAGAAGGCCGACAAGGACAATCACCGTCGACCAGAAAAAGACCAGCGTCAGACCCAGGCACAGAAAGTTGAAGAGGAGCAAAAGCCGCGCATCAGTCATCTCGCCACCTCCTGTGAACCCAAAGGTACTGCTCGGGATAACGACGAATGGCTTCCTCAAGACGATCGTTCAGCAACTGCGTCACCTGCGCGAGATCCGCGCCGCGCTCCACACGAATCGGGCTACCGCCCACAAGCCTGTAGCGATAGGGGGCAAGCCGCACGAACGAACCGACGACGATCGGAAAGCCCGTGCGCATGGCAAGCCGCGAGACGCTCGTGAAGGTCCGTGCCGGGCGACCAAAGAACTTCAGCAGCAGGCCACCGTGCGTATACTGATCCATCAGGATGGTCATGGCGGCACAATCCTCGCGCCACTTGCGGAGGATGTCAGGCGACATGCCCTGGTTCTTGTTGACGATTGTCACCGGTCCCCTGAAGTGATGATTCTTCATCCACCGCGTCACCAGCCCATTGTTGGGCAGGCGCGCAATGGCAATCATCGGCCGGGCAAACGAGAGGATGTTCGTCGCCGCCTCCCAAACGCCGTGGTGTGAACTCGCCAGAAGAATCGGCGTGTCAGGTGTCTCAAGGAGAAGCCGGACAGTCGTCGCATCGGCTTCCGTCGTCATGTCAAGATGTTCGCGCCAGTTGTCGGCGTTCACGACCCGTGGGACAAACAGTGCCTCACAGATGTGCCCGGCAAAATGGCCGAACGAACGCCGCGCAATCCGCGCCGCCGTCCGTCGATCGGACGCGACACCCGCCCGCAGAATGTTCTCAATGGCAATCTGGCGACGACGGCGGAAAAACGGCCAAAGGAGCGAGGCAAAACTCGCTCCAATGTCGTAGGCATGACGTTGTAAAAAGGTCATGAAAAGCGGATTGTGGCCGCACGGCCGTGACCGTCGAGGCCCTCAACGCCCGCAAACGCCTCAATCGTGCGACACGTTTCCTGCAAGTCCTTCTTCTTGAACGCAACGAAACTGTGGCGACGACGGAAGTCATCCGGCGTAAGGCCTGAGAACATATTCGCCGCGCCTCCCGTCGGAAGCACATGGCTGGGGCCCGCGACAAAGTCGCCGGCGGACTCCGGCGTCCAAGGCCCCGCGAAGACCGCGCCCGCCGCACGAACGCCCTTCATGACACGCGTGGCATTGCGCGTCATAATCTCAAAGTGCTCCGGCGCAAAGCGATTGACGACCTGGAGTCCCTCCTGCACGTCCTTCGCAACGACAATCAGGATTCCCTCACGATCGATGACACGCTGGACGAGAGCCTTGCGCGACAGGGTTTCCGTCTGTGCAAGGACTTCCCGACGAATGGCCTCTGCCAACTTCATCGAGGTGCACACGCAGAGAGACTTCTCCCACCCGCTACCATGCTCCGCCTGCGAAAGCAAGTCGGCCGCAATCCAGCGGATGTCGACAGAGCCATCCGTCAGGACGGCGATCTCGCTCGGGCCCGCCACCTGGTCAATGGCGACATAGCCATAGACCTGACGCTTGGCCGCCGTCACGAACGCATTGCCCGGACCGGCAATCTTCTGGACCTTCCGGCATGTCTCCGTGCCAAAGGCCATCATGCCAATCGCCTGAATGCCGCCCACGCGGTAAATCTCGGTCGCCCCCGCCACACGAAGTGCATACAGGAGGACGGGATTGACCTCTCCCGTCCGCCCAGCCGGCGTGCAGGCCACAATCTCCTTCACGCCAGCCGCCTTCGCAAGCGTCACGGTCATGATGGAGGTCGAGGCGAGCGGAGCCGTCCCGCCCGGCACATAGACACCGACGCGATCCATCGGGGAGAAGAACTCCCCTTCCGAACCGCCGCCGGGAGTCTTCATGCTCCATCCGCGGCGAAGGGAGGCCTTTGAAAACTTCAGGACGCGGCGGTGCGCATCAAGAACGGCCTTGCGGATAGCCGCAGGAATCGCCGCCGCCGCACCCTCTTCGTCCGCAAGTCGCAGATTCGAACCCTTGTAGCCCTCGAATTTCGCCACATATTTACGGACGGCGGCATCTCCGTTCTTGCGAATGTCGGCAAGAACGCCAAAAGCGGCCTTTTCGGCCTCTTCTGGAAAGGCTGGACGCGCATTGAACTGCTCAATGCGCGCATCGCCCGTCTTGACAATCCGAATCATAGACTTCTTCGGCCCTTACTTTTCCTTGTTCTCGCCCAGCATGCACGTCAACGTGCCCTCGGCCGCCAACTCACCGTTGACATAGCCCTTCGCCTCGAAGACGGCGATGATGGAGCGCAGCTTCACCGTCTTGACGACCGTCGTGAACGTGTCGCCGGGACGGACGGGACGCTTGAACTTCGCGCCATCCACCTTGGCGAAGAGGAAGCCAGGCTTCTTGTCGCCGAAAAAGCCGCGGGCAATCAATCCCGCGCCGGCGGCCTGCGCCATCGTCTCGACCAGCACAACGCCAGGGACAATCGGGAAGTCCGGGAAGTGCCCCTTGAAGAACTCGTTCTTCTCCATCGTGAACGTGTACTCGGCAACCGCCCCCGTCTCGTCCGCCGACAAGAGCTTGTCGACGAAGAGGAACGGATCACGATGCGGAAGAAGATCGATTCCCGGCGTGTTGTAGACCGTGCCAAGGACAGGAATTTCAAAAGGTGTCGCCATGATGATTAAGCCTTCTTGAAGACGAGAATACCATTGTGCCCGCCGAAGCCAAGCGACGAGCTCATCGCCACGCGGATGTCGCGGTTGACACCGACATTCGGCGTGTAGTTGAGGTCCAGCTCAGGGTCGGGATGCTCGTAGTTGATCGTGGCCGGAACATAGCCCTCCTTGATGGCAAGGGCCGTGATGGCCGCTTCAATCGCACCCGTCGCACCGAGGCAGTGCCCGTGGAACGGCTTGGTCGAGGAGATGTTGATCTTCTTCGCCTGCTCATCACCAAAGACGCGCTTGAAGGCCGTCGTCTCCATCGCATCGTTGAGATGCGTCGAGGTGCCATGCGCATTGATGTAGTCCACCGTCGACTTGTCCGTCACGCCGGCATCCTTGAGCGCGACCTCAATCGCCTTCACCGCACCATCTCCGGAAGGATCCGGGGCAGTGATGTGGTAGGCATCGCACGTCGCACCATAACCGGCGAGCTCGGCGTAGACCTTGGCACCACGCGCCTTGGCGTGTTCCTCACTTTCGAGAATGAGGATGCCGGCGCCTTCGCCCATCACAAAGCCATCGCGGTCGACATTGAACGGACGGCAGGCCTTCTCGGGCGTGTCGTTGAACTTCGTCGCAAGGGCCTTCTCCTTCATGAAGCCGCCCACGCAGAACTCCAAAATCGTCGCCTCGGAGCCACCGGCAATCACGATGTCGGCACGACCCGCACGAATCGCATCCATCGCATAGCCAATCGCATCCGTCGAAGACGCACACGCCGTCGTGATGACCTGGCAGGGTCCCTTCGCACCGAGCGTCAGCGCGATGTTGCCCGCACCCTCGTTCGAGATGAGCTCCGGAATCGCCAGCGGGGAAAGACGGTCTGGGCCACGGTCAAAGAGAACCTTGTACGACTCGCCGGTCACGTCCAGGCCGCCGATGCCCACGCCGAGAATCGTACCAACGCGGTCCATGTCAGGACGGTTCTCGTCCGTGAACCCGGCGTCACGCCAGGCCTCCACGGCCGCCGTCACCGCATACTGCGAGAAAAGCGCCATATGCCGGGCTTCGCGCTTGTTCAGGAGACCACCCCCAATGGCATACTCCTCAAAACCCTTGATTTCCGCCGCAACCTGGCAGGTGCAACGGGAAGGATCGAACTTGGTGATGCGGCCAACGCCCGGCTTACCCGCCTTAATCGCTTCCCAGGTGGCAGCCTTGCCGTTGCCAACGGCGGTGAGCATTCCAATGCCCGTGATCATGACTTTCTTCATGGTTACGTGTCCTTTCTATTGAAGAATAATTAGAGGTTGGGCCAAGTGCAGTATGTACCGGCGTAGGTGAGCCCCGCACCAAAGCCGACCATCACAATTTTCATGCCATCTTTCAGCTCACCGGCGCGCACGGCCTGATCAAGCGAAATCGGAATTGACGCGGCGGACGTATTCGCCGTCGACTCAAGGTTCAGCCAGAACTTCGACAGCGGCAGTTTCATGCGCCGCGCAACGGCCTCGATGATGCGCCCGTTCGCCTGGTGGGCGAAGACGCGGTCAACGCCCTGCTCAGGCGTGGTGCCGAACTTCTCGCAGAGATCCGTCACGACCTTCGACAGCGTCCGCACGGCAAAGGCGAACACGTCGTGCCCGGCGAGCTTCATCTCAGGCTGCACAGGCGGAGGCGGCATCGGAATGCCAAATTCAGGATCGAACTGGAGCGCATCCTTCGTGCCACCCGTCCGCGTGATGAAGTTCGCGCCAGTCCCATCCGCGCCCAGAATCGTATAAGCCTTGGTATGTGTCGCAGCGACACCAGGCGCCTCGTCATTGCCAAGGACAAGCGCACCCGCGCCATCGCCAAAGAGAATGCAGCTTGAGCGATCCGCCCAATTGACGACTCGCGTCAGGCATTCCGAGCCGATGACAAGGGCCTTCTTCTCCGGATAGAAATTCAGGAAGCCACGCGCCTGCTCCAGCGCATACACAAACCCCGAACAAGCCGCCTGGAGATCAAAGGCCCCGGCATTCGTGCACCCAAGCTGAGCCTGCACAAGGCAAGCCGTCGACGGGAACGGATTGTAGTCCGCCGTCGAAGTCGCCACCACGATCAGGCCAATGTCCTCCGGCTTCACATTCGCCGCCTCAAGGGCCAGTTTCGCCGCCTTCGTACCCATCGTCGAGGCGCTGTCGCCCTCTTCGGCAACATGGCGCGCATGAATGCCCGTGTGCGAATAGATCCACTCATCCGACGTGTTCAACGGCTTCGCGAGGTCGTCATTCGTCACGACCTTCGGAGGCAGGTAGCTGCCCGTACCTAATATGCGTATACCCATTATCTTCTGTATCCTTTTGGCGCGTATTATACCATAAAACCGCCTGCTCGGGGGCTTGCGCGGCGGCTCGCCCGAGAGGAGGGACAAGGCCGACTACAGGCAGGGACGCGACAGAATGGTTTTGCCGCGCCTGCGCCTACTGAACGCCTGCGCGATGGGGCTTCTTCCCGCCCTTCTGCGCTCCGCCGCTCCCAAACGGGGGTTCGGGGGCGCAGTCCCCGTCCCTTCGCCGGCCTGAGGAACGGCGACACCCCGGGAGCGAGGATTGCCGCGCTTCTCACGCGTGGGTCTTCCAGCGAATGAGCAGCAACCGGACCTTCGCCTTAAGCGAAAGACTGCCGCGCAACTTGGGATCGCGGGCAAACAAATCGTCGCAAGCCGCCAACAACTTTCGGTTGAAATCGAGATTCCTAACCTTCCAGACCTTACCAATCGTGGAAGAAAGCCCGTCCCCGGCCTGCCGACGGGCAAAACGCTCGGCGGACGTTCCCCGCGCATGACCGAGAATCGCGCGGATGCCCGCTACAGAGTCCTGGAGCTTGCGCTCAGAAAATGGCGAGTGGATGAGCGAGGAGGCCGATGGATTGATGCAATAGACATAGAGCGGCTCGTCGACAAAGGCCATCGTCGCGACATCGCAGAAGAGTTGCGTGGTGAAAGGATAGTCCTCAAAATAGCGGACTTCATCCGAAAACCGGCGGTTTCGCAGCAAGTCCGCCCGATAGAACTTGTTCCAGGCACTGTACTGGACCTTCCGCCCAGCAATCCAGGAAGACGGGCGCACACACCAGCGCGGCACCTTCGCAGGAGATGCCGCGGAAACGCCGCGCCCGGAATCCTTCCGAAACGACGTCGAGATCACGATGGCCGCACCCGATGCCGTTGCAACGGAGGCAAAAACCGACAGCGCACAGGATGGAATGTAGTCGTCTGAGTCGACAAACATCACGTAATCACCCGTCATGCGGTCAAGTCCGGCGTTTCGTGCGGTTCCAAGCCCTCCGTTCGGCTTGTCAACGACCACGAAGGTCACCCCGTCAAGGGTCGAAAACCGTGACCGCTCATCGGCAAGAATCGCCGGCGAGCGGTCAGTCGAACCGTCGTTGACGCAAATAATCTCCACGGATCGCCCCTGTTCGCCATCCATGAACTGCCGCGCCGCCGCCTCGACCGACCTAATGCACCGTTCAAGATAGCGTTCAACATTGTAGACGGGAACAATGACGGAGACTTTCATCTCGCACCCCCTCCTCGCTGACCAAGGGTCTTCCGCAGGCGCTTGATGAGCTTGCCCGGATGCGTCCACATGTAGAATTGCCGCGCCAGCAGGGCACGATGGCGAATGTTCCACTGGTAGCCATGGGCATTCAGCCGCCGCGCCGACTCTATCGGCTGACTGAAGATGTTGAGCAAGAAGGCTTCGAACCGCGCCTCGTACCACTCAATCGGATGACGGAAGGTCGGGGCTGTCAACTTCGCAAAATAGGCCTCATCGTCCCGATCGAGCCGAATAATCTCCTCGATTGCCCGGTCCATGTCGTCCCGCGACGAAACGCGAACCATGCACGACGGGTCGAAATCATCCTCTATCCGCGGATTGCCGTAGTAGATTGGCACGCTTCGGGCGGCAAGTGCCTCCATCACCTTTTCGGTCGTATACCCGGGTACGACCGAGTTCTCAAAGGCAATGTTGAACTTGTAACGGGAGATGAAGGCCAACTTGTCCGCCACCCGACCGCCGACGTTGTTGAAGAGCTTGCCGCCGGAAGCCACGGGCTTGTACTTCGAAAGCTTCCTGAAGAATTCAAGCCGCGCAGGATCGCCATCCTCGTTGGAAACGACAAACGAGCAGAATTCGCGCCGCGCCAGCGCGGCACATTCATCGGGCGTTGGACGCGCCTGCTCACACAACTGCCTGAAAGTCCCATAGGCCGCGAAAAGCGGAAGGCGCAGGTAGCGGTCGCCGAACGAGAGGTTGTCAAACCCAACGGCATAGTCGAAGTGGTTGAAGTTCGGCACATAACTTTCACCAACGATGACAAGGCGAACCGCATCAGGGAAATCAAGGTAATCATCGCCGAGGCCACCGTCAATGACGTATTCCGGGTGGACGGAATCCAACTGGACATCAAAGTGTCGTTTCAGGATTCGGTAGGCCCAGATGTTCTCAGGCCGCAGGCCATAGTAATCGGCGAAGTGAATGCGGATTGTCTTCATTTCGACTGAATCCACCAACGGATTCCCTCCTACTTCTCCCACAGTTCCTTGACCCAAGGGCAGGGAAGCGTCCAGGTGTTCAGGTGCCTGCCATGGTATCCGCGAATGGCCTCCTCGGGCGTCGGCTGCCCATGGAAGCAGAGAATGCGCGCCGCCGTGCGCAGGCGCGGCACCAGAAAGTGGTTAAGCGGCCAAGGCCAGGTGCAGCTCCGCTTGAACGAGCACACGAAATCACCCGGCCAGAAGTTCACGTTCTCAAATCCAACCGCATGCGTCATGTAGGACTGCTCCGTCCCGTAGACCTCGGGATTCATCGCCACATCCACTTCGCGCCTGAACGTCTCGTAGATGTAATTGCTTTTCTCGCCCGCGTCAAACCGAAAGCAACTGGAGTTCCCGCAAAACGGCACCTTGCGAAAGATGCGCTTACGCCATTCAATCCAGTTGTGGATGATGCAGAACGCCCCCGGGCGATAGTCGAAGAACGGGTCAAGATCGCCAACGATAATCTGATCGATATCGAGGAAAAGAGTCGGTCCCTCCAGCGCGGCAAATCCCTTTTGAAAAAGGAGGAGCTTGACATAAATGTTCGGCCAGGTCGGGTAGCGGGCGTTCACATGCAGCCAGTCCGGCTTCTCTGGAAAAGGACACGCCTCGACGCCTTCCACCAAGCCGTCTGGGGCATCCGTTACGCAAACGAAGCGAAACGGACGATGAAGGTGCGCCTTCACGCCGCGATAAATGCGGTTCACGTACTCAGCCGAGTACATTGTCCCCCACTTGAGTGTCAGAATGTTTACTTTCGCTTGCATAGCGGCATTATACCATATCCCTTCCGCTCGAAGCAACTTGCCCCACCCGACCACTATGGCAGCCTGAACCACATCTTCTGCGACTCAACTCACCACCACCCAGTGACCACCCTTGTCGGGTCCCCTGCGGACAAGAAATCCCTTTTTCTTGAGTCCTGTCAGGAGTCGCTCGGCCTGCCGCGTGGAGATTGAATAGGTCTCGGCTATCCGCGCAGCCGTCAATGTTCCATCAAGACGCAACAGTTCCTGGAGATCGCGCTCACGGGAAGAGAGTCTTACACCGACACTTACACCGACATTTACACCGACATTCTTGAATTCTTCACCCTTGCCCTTGATTGCCTGCAAGATGCGCTCAAGCATGAAGTCGATGAACGGTTCCGAATTGCCCAGAAGCGTTGAGCGCCGTATGGAGAGGTAGTAACCGCTTTGGTTCTCCCAGACGATGTTCTCGATGGGGGCGGCGTAGAATGCGTTTCTCCACTTTCCAAGAATGGCGGTCTGCCAATAGCGTCCCGTCCTGCCGTTGCCGTCCTGGAAAGGATGGATGAACTCGAACTCATAATGGAACACGCAACTCTTCACGAGCGGGTGGGATCCGGATTCGTTCAGCCACTTGAACAGATCCTTCATGAGCTTCGGCACCTGCGCGGCAGGCGGAGCCATATGTATGACGTTTCCTGCACCGTCGATGACGCCGACCTGTCCCGTGCGAAACACTCCGGCGGTCTCGACGAGACCGCCCATCATCAGCTTGTGGACTTTGAGGAGGTCTTTCATCTTGTAGGGGTCGATGCTTTCTATCGCCTCATATGCCGCCGCTGCGCACAAGACCTCGTCAATCTCCCTTTGCGGAGCAACAACCTTCTTCCCTTCGAGAACGGCGATGACCTGATCCTCCGTGAGGGTGTTGCCCTCGATGGCGGTTGAACCGTGAATAGTCTTGATGCGGTTTGTCTTGCGAAGCCGCACACCTTTGACGCCGGAAATCTCGATGTCAAACCTCTCCGCGGCGGCGGATATCTCGGCGATGAGATTCACCGCCCTCTCGCTCACATTGTAGGGTGGAGTGTATTTCATGGAACTCATTTATTGTCCCCTCCTGTTTTCCAATATGATTTGGCCGAATGCACAACCTCGACCTCGACTCCGTCTATTGCAGCAAGCCACTTCGCCATGCGCTCGGCGAAGTACACGGAGCGATGCTGACCTCCGGTGCAGCCGAAGGCGACCTGGAGATGGTCGCGGCCATCGCGCTTGTATTGATCGACAGACTGGCGAACAAGTGTCTCGGACGCCCCAAGGAACGGCTCGACCGCCTCCGAGAATCGGGCGAAAAAGTCCACCACAGGCTTATCACACCCCGTGTAGCCGCGCAAGGTTTCATTCCAGAAAGGATTAGGCATCGCCCGGCAGTCAAAGACAAAGCCACCGCCGTTCCCGGTCGGATCTTCCGGGAGGCCTCTTTTGTACGAGAATGATATGACGGTGACTTTCAGCATAGAATACAAATTGTTAGAACTGACATTTCATACGACAACCCAATCCTTGTCGCCATGTTCCCAAGCCCCTCATCCTTTCGTCTTTCCATCCATACACGCCCCCTTCCTGCTTGGCGAGGTCGGACAAAGACGACATCACCCCTGACGATCAGGTCAAGACGCTTCGCCATGCGCCCGCCCTAATGGTGAAGGTGGCGAGACTCGAACCCAGTGTCCGGAAAATAGGGGAAACATTATTTTTGAGTGGCCCCACCTATCCGTTTTTCGGACTGCCGCACCTCCGATTCTCTCTATTCTTCAAGAGCCGTTTTATCGTTTCAGCCTTTGTTTTCAAGGTTTTCATGCTCCTTTCGCGCAGATGGGATTTTGGATGATGCCAGCCCATCCCAGGTGTAAGACTACACGCCAACGGCCTTGTGGATGACCCCCACGCGGCTTATCAGACAACCTCCCAATGACCGCCTTTGTCCGGGCCGACGCGGCGGATTAGGTCGGCGTCTTTCAGCTTTCGAATGTTCTTCTTCACACCGGCGATGGAAAGCCCTGTGGCATTGGCAATCTCCGCCATTGTAATATCTGGCATCGATTTCATGATCGAAAGGATTTTCTGGTCACTTTTCTGGTTACTTTTCTGGTTACATTTCTCGCTAGTAGCCTCATACGCCTTGCCCTTGGCCTTAAGCGTCCGCAGAATCTTATCAAGCATGAAGTCGATAAACGGCCCGCACTCGCCGGCGGCTGTGGAGGAGCGAATGGCCTGGTAGTATTCCTGCTGGTGCGCCCAGACGATGTTCTCGACCGGCGCACCATAGAACTCGTTGCGCCAGGAGCCGAGAAGCGCGGTCTGCCAGAGCCGCCCGGTGCGTCCGTTGCCGTCCGGGAATGGGTGGATGAACTCGAACTCGTAGTGGAACACGCAGCTCTTGATCAGCACCGGGTCTTCGCAGTCGGCAAGCCACGCGAAGAGGTCTTTCACGAGCGAGGGAACATTGGTGAACGGCGGAGCCATGTGGACAACGTTTCCGGCGCCATCCATCACGCCGACATTGCAGTTCCGAAACTTTCCGGGGCGGTCAACCAGCCCTTTCGTCATCAAACCGTGCGCCTTCAAGAGGTCGTTTATAGAATATGGGTTAAACGACGCTATCGCCTCGTAGGCGGCGTGCGCACCCTTGACCTCGTCAATCTCGCGCTGTGGCCCCGACACGCGCGTGCCAGCGAGGATGGCCGTTATCTGCTCCTCGGTCAGCGTGTTGCCCTCGATGGCCGTTGTGCCGCGAATCGTGCGAATGTGGTTGATCTTGCGGAGACGAACGCCATCCGGACCTTCGAGGATAATCCTGTACCGTTCGATGGCGGCGGCGATTTCGGCGATAAGATTCATCGCCCTGCCGCTCACCTTGTACGGGGGAATGTACTTTTTGGAACTCATTGCTCGTTCCCTCCTGTTTCTGTTTTCCAATCTGGTTTTGCCGTGTGCATGACCTCAACCTCGACTCCGTCTATTACAGCAAGACGCTTCGCCATGCGCCCGCCCTGATGGTGGAGGTGAGGGGAGTCGAACCCCTGTCCGAAACAGCTCCGACCAAACTTCTACGCGTGTAGTGGGCCTTTCATCTCGAACCAGGTATGCCGACACACGGGCTTATCCCAGTCCAACCGTTCGATTCGGCTCCCTGCAGCGGGCGAGCGGAGCTCCCTGCAGCGAGGCCAACTGAATTATGCCTTACCGCTTAGTTGACGTCGGCGGCTCGACATCGGGGCCGTTAATTAGGCCGCGAGAGCGTAATCGTTGTTCGCAATTACAGTTTGTTCCCGTTTTTTAACGTGGCCAACGAGAATCCACGACGCGCGATCTGACCTCGGCATATCCCGTCGAAACCGGATCACCCCCAAAAGGGCTTGTGCGGATATTATACCAAAAAACCGCTTGCTCGGGGGCTTGCGCGGCGGCTCGCCCGAGAGGAGGGCCACCCACAGGCACCACGCGGCAGATGGTTTTGCCGCGCCTGCCGCCCGGCAGGCCATCGAAACTGCCGCGCTCGCGCCTACAGAACGCCTGCAAAATGGTGGACAAGGCCCACAACGGGCGGAAGTGAGGATCGGGTGGGGCGCGACGAACTCGACCAGGGTGGCCACGCGCCCCCGCGCCGTCGGCCGTCAGCCGAGCACCCGCCCCGGCGCGGGTCAGCACGGTTGCCGGCGGCACGGGGGCACCGAGACAAGGCTCTCACTCGCGACACTTCGCGCGCGCCCTCTCGCCCGAGGCGAAGGACAAGCGCGGCAAAGCGCGCAAGAGGAGACACCCGGCCCGGCGAGGGCATGCCGCTACGCTCCCATAACCGAATAATTCGTGCATTAAACGCAAGATTCCATGAATCAAACGGCTTCGCGGCGGATGCCGATGGGAACGATCCCAACGCGGCATGGGCAAGTGCCGCGCCTCCCGTGCCCATCAGCGGCAGACTTACTCATGAGTAAATCAAAACTTACTCATGAGTAAGTCTAAAGTTACTCATAGAGTAAGTTTTCTTCCGATGGGCACGGCAATTTCGCACCGTCCGCATCTCCCAAACGGACGGCAGGCGGAGGCATCTCCCGTCCTGGGCTCTTCGCACCTCCGTTCGCGGCACTTCTGGGGGTTCATGTCCGCATCGTTTTTGCCGCGCTTACGCTCTGCATCTCGCGGAAACGCTCGACTTTCTCATCGCTGCCCGCGTCCTGTCGCAGGGGCTATAAGAGTCTAAACGGATGCAGTCCCCTTCGCCAGGGTCTGAAGGCGTTCGGCCAGTCCCGTGCGGCGCTCACGGACGGTGTTCGTCTTGATGGCCTGGTCAACCGCATACGGTACGCCCATCAGCAGCACGAGCTTGCGTCCCCGCGTAATCGCCGTATAAAGGAGGTTGCGCTGAAGCATGACATAATGCTGGGTATGGATGATGACGATGACCGCCGGGTATTCGCTCCCCTGCGACTTGTGGATGGTCATCGCATAGGCGAGGACGAGCTCGTCCAAGTCGCCCGCCTCGTACTTAACGGGCCGCCCGTCGAATGTGACGATCAACGACCGGGACTCCGCATCAACGCCCTTGACGAACCCGACATCCCCATTGTAGACATCCTTATCATAGTTGTTGCGAAGCTGCATGACACGGTCGCCGACGCGGAAGGTCGTTCCACCGCGAATGAGTGCCGGGCCAGTCGGATTGAGTGCCTTCTGGATTTCCACGTTCAGGTTCTCCGTCCCGAGCATATTCCGCCGCATGGGCGTCAACACCTGCACATCCTGAAGGGGATCCATTCCAAACTTGCGCGGGATGCGCGTCGTCATGAACTCAATCGCCCGCTGAACGCAGAGGGCCGGATCCTCAATGCGCATGAAATAGAAGTCCGTCTCACCCGAACGTACCTCAAGGGGTTCACCCGCATTGACGTGGTGGGCATTCGTCACAATGAGTCCGGACGAATCCTGCCGGAAGATGAACTCAAGGCGCGTCGAGGCGATGACACCCGACTTAATCAAGTCCCCAAGGACGCTCCCGGCTCCGACGCTCGGCAACTGATCCGTGTCGCCGACCCAAACGACGACGGCCGTATCGGGGAGGGCCGAAAGCAAGTCCGCCGCAAGGCCGATGTCAATCATCGACGTCTCGTCAAAGATAAAGACATCCCCTTCCAGGCGATTGTCCGCGTCAAAGGTGAAGCGGTTCGTCACGGGATTCCACTTGAGCAGGCGATGAATCGTCTGGGCGGGCGCTCCCACGCTTTCCGTCATGCGCTTGGCGGCGCGTCCCGTGGGGGCGGCCAGGGTCACGCGAAGCCCCCGCCTGCCATAAATCTCGACGAGCGCTCGGATAATCGTCGTCTTGCCGACACCCGGTCCACCCGTGATGATCGAAAACTTGCTGGAAAGCGAACGCTCCAAGGCCTGACGCTGTTTGACGGCCAGGGTGAACCCGGCCCGCGACTCCCACCAGTCGATGGCCTTCTCGACATCAAGGTCGCGAAACGCATGCGGCGTCTTGAGAATCGCCTGCACCCGACCGGCCGTGCGACGCTCGCTGAAGAACAGCGTCTTCGGGTAAATGCGGCGCGGCGATTCCGACCCGTCGACGATGACGCGCCGCTCGGCAATCTCCGCCTCAAGGGCCGTGCCGAGCACCTCAACCGGAATGCCCGTTAGCTCGTTGCCCTTCACAAGCAGTTCGTTCTCGTATGTCCAGCAATGGCCGCCGTCCTCGGCCTCCTTTGCAAGGGCATAGGAAATCGTCGCCCGGGCACGCAGCTGCGAATCTTTCGCAATGCCGACCGAAAGCGCAATACGGTCGGCCGTCGCAAAGCCGATGCCCCAAATGTCGTGGCACAGCTTGTAGGGGTCGGCCTTCACAATCGCTATCGCGTCCGGACCGTACTTGCGGACAATCTTCGTCATCTTCGTGATGCTGATGCCATACGTCTGCCCGAAAATCATGTTCTCGCGCATCGTCTCATTCGCGTGCCAGCTTTCCCGAATTTGAGCAATCTTCGCCGCGCCAAGCTTCGGCACCTCGCGCAAGCGCGCCGATTGCGTCGAGAGGACGGTCAGCGTATTCTCACCGAATGTCTCGACGATGCGCTTGGCCAGCACCTTGCCAATGCCGCGAATCAGCCCCGAAGCGAGATACCGCTCGATTCCCGCCAGCGTCTTCGGGGCCATGCAGGTAATCCGTTCGGCCTTGAACTGCCGCCCATGCACCCTGTCCGTCACCCACTGTCCCTCGGCACGGATATCCTCACCCTCCCAGACGGCCTGCGTCTTGCCAACAACCGTAATCTCGTTCAACCGACGCAACGCATAGCCGGACGGAAGTTCGACATGCAGGACAGTATAGCCGTTCTCGTCGTTATGGAAGACGACGGAGCGGATAGTCCCCTCAACGGCCTCCTGTTCGGGCCGGGCCCCATCCGACGACTCCTTGCGCACATCCATCTTACGACACCGTCACTTATGCACCCGACGGGCGGACAACAATTGCTTGGCGCGGGCCTGAGCCGTCTTGGCCAAGTCCTTGCGCCCCAGGCTCTCCATGCACTTCGCAAAACGCAGGATGGGTACGGGGTCGTTCGGGAAGATTCGCCCAATCGTCTCGTAGCACCGTGCGGCCATTGAGAAATTGGCGACCCGCTCAAATGTCTGCGCATTAACGCGAAGATGCGAGATGCGTTCGACCAGCATGGTATCCTGCGGATTGCGGAGCGCGGCCCGCGCCCAGGCGGCAATGGCCTCGTCCTCCTTGCCCTCATCCGCCGCGAGATTGCCCTCCAAGACGACGCGGCGCACAATCTGCGCCGTGCGGATATCCGCCAGCACCATGTCCCGAATGTCCGACTCGACATCCGACGCATCAAACCAGTCGAACGGAGGAACCTCGCGCATGACGAAATTGTCGGCCCGTACGCGTGCGTCCGTTCCATTGAAGGCCGGCAGAACCTCCTCAACCGTTCCCACGTAATTGGCGAGGAGGTCGGTAATCGAATCGCACTCGGCTCGCGCCAGATCCTCGAAAAGGCCCTCGCGGGCAAAGGCATCCATCATATCCCCAAGTTTGAGCGGCGACTTGCCCAGGCGACCTGTCAGAATCCAGTCGTTCGCCCCCGGCATCCACAGGTGCCGCGCATCCCCGGGATGTCCCTCAAGAATCTGTCGGAAGGATGAGGCAAGCAAATCCCGTGCATCGACGCAACGGACATAAAGAACGCCCTCGACGGTCTTGCGACCAAAAGGCCGCGCATCCCGATCGCCGGCAAAGAAGACGATGTCGCCCGCCTTTGGGGACATGCGGCCCTCAGCAACCTCAAGTCCCGCATGGGCAAAAGGCTCCCGATAGTCCGCCGCCCGATCGCCCAGCAGAATGACGCGCCCGGCCGATGGGTGCTCCACCAGCGAAATGACCGCTGAAACGACGCGAACGGCTTCACAGGCCTTCTGCTCGCGGCGAATGTCCTCCGTGCGCGTCTTATCCCGCGAGACATAGAGGAGCGTTCCAACGACCAAAGCCGCCAGTACACCCAAGATAATCAAACCAAGAATTCCGCGTCGCTTCATCTTCATTGAATGGCCTCCCGAATCTCCGCCACGCACCGGGGTACGACACCCGTCCGGCGACGGACGGCCGCCGCCGCCCGCTCGCCCAACTGCCGCGCCGCCGCATCATCCGACAGCAGGCGATGGATCTCCCGTCCAAGCTGCGCCTCGTCGGACACCTGAAGAATCGCCGCGCCGTCCAACAGGTCGCTCATGACGGGACGGAAATTCTCCGTATACGGTCCGACCAGCGTCGGCTTACCGCAGAGACAGGGTTCAATCATGTTCTGGCTGCCGTGTGCACAGAGCGACTTCCCGACGAAGACGACGGAGGCGATGCCGTAAAGTCCCATCAGTTCGCCCGTCGTGTCGGCCAGGTAGACGCGCACACCCGTGCTCGCCGCCGCACCACCGCTTTCGCCGCGACTGCGCCGTACGCAAGTAAAGCCGGTCTTTACGATATGCTCCTCAATGGCATCCGCCTTCTCGAAGTGACGCGGCGCAATGACCAGCGCGGTCGGCGGAACATCGGAATCGTGAAGCAAGGCCGAATAAAGGCGAAGCAAAACCTCGTCCTCGCCCGGCCAGGTGGAACCGCCGAGGAGAATTCGCGTCCCTTCGGCCGGTGAAATCCACTTGCGCAACTCCTCCTCCTTGGAGGGATTTCGCTTCGCCACGTCGAACTTGAAACTCCCCGTCACCTCGATTCGGTCGGCGGGCGCACCCGCCGCCACAAGCCGCCGCGAATCCAGTTCCGACTGGGCGAAAATGCGCGTCAATGACGAAAAGACATCGCCAAACCACGCCCGCGCCAAGCGATAGCGCGGCGCACTGCGGTCGCTCACACGTGCATTAATCAGGAAGATTGGAATGGCGCGCTTCTTCGCCGCACGAATGAACACGGGCCAGATTTCGCTTTCGGTCAGCACGAGGGCTCGCGGCCGCACCGTCAGGAGCGCACTTTTCACGAAGTTTGGGAAATCCAACGGATTGTAGATGAGCACGTCTCCCGGTGCGACCTCACGCTCCGCCATCTTCCACCCCGTGGAACTCGTCGTCGAGAAGCAGAAGCGAACGGACGGCTCGACCCTGCGCCATTCGCGCATCAGCTGCCCGGCAACCTGAACCTCGCCAACGGATACGGCGTGAATCCACACACGCCCACCCTCCAAAAGGGCGCGGCGAATGTCGCTCGGATAAAGGGCGAAACGGTCGCCCATCCGCGCACGATAACCGCCGCGCCGTAGCATACGGAGCAAAAAGCCCGGCAGGAGAAACGGGAAGACCAGCGCAAAAAGCGCGTTATAGACGAGCCACTTCACGCCTTCAACGTCCCAAAAGGTGAAAGAACCGTCCCCGGCGCAACATCCTTTAGAACGGGCGTTCCGCAGGCCACGCTCGCCCCTGCGCCAACCTTCATGCCGGGAGCCGTACAGCTGTTCGTGCCCATGAAGGCGTGGTCGCCAATGACCGTATGCCCCGAAAGCGAAACGCCCGGGCAGATGTTGGCAAAATCCCCGACCACCGAATCGTGCCCGACACCGGCGCGTGCGTTGATGATGACGAACTTGCCAATGTCCGTACCAACCGACACGACGGCCTCGGCCGCAATGTACGTCCCGTGACGGAATTCGGTCGTCGGCGAGACCTGCGCCGACGGGTCGATGAACGCCGGGAAGTCGTGCCCGCGCAACTGCCGGTAGATCTTCTCACGGATTGCGTTGTTGCCAACGGCAACGAAGACGGACGCACCGGGAAAGTCGCGGGAAGCCTTCGCAGGGGTTCCCAATAACGGGTAGCCCTCAAAGTTCCCCGAGGCCTTCGCAGGGTCGTCGTCGGCAAAGCCAACCACATTCCACATTGGCTCCGGCAGCGCGGCATTGATGCGCTCAACCGTCCAAACCGCCTCGCGGCCAAAGCCGCCCGCACCGACAATGAATAAGTCTCTCATTTTCGTTCTCCTTGTTCACCCGTGAACTCGTACATTGTATCACACCCGGCATGGTTAATGCCAGTGCGCCGAAAAAGCCTGCCAATCGTCAGAAGGACAATCCGTGCATCCAGGGCAAGCGACCGATGGTCGACATACCACACATCCATCCGCAGTTTCGTCGGCCAGTCGAGGGCATTGCGTCCGCTCACTTGCGCCCACCCCGTCAGTCCGGGGCGGACCTCGTGCCGCCGCGCCTGCTCGGCCGAATAGCGCGGCAGATAGCGCACGGGCAAGGGACGCGGCCCAACAAGTGACATTTGGCCGGAAAGGATGTGCAGAAGTTGCGGCAACTCATCCAAGGATGTCGCCCGCAGGAACCGGCCAAGGCGCGTCAGCCGCTCGGCATCCGTCCCCGCCCCCCCGCGCATTGTGCGGAACTTCAGAAAGCGAAACGGTGCGCCCCCCAACCCCGCTCGTTCCGAGACGTACAGAATCGGACGACCGTCCACAACCCAAATGAGTCCGGCGACAATCAGCCCGAGCACACCCCACAGGGGAAACGCGAGGAGAACAATCAGGATGTCGAGCGTCCGCTTCATGACGGTGTCGCCTCCACCGTCTCGACCCGGGCACCCAAACGGCCGCGCCCGAGGCGGACGGAAATCGCATCCCCGGCCGTGAGCGCGGTCGAATCCCTCACGATTTCCCCACGCGAATCGGTCACAAGTGCATACCCCCGCTCAAGAACCCCATAGGGCGAGAGCATCTGCAACTTCGCCTTTGCGTGCCCGAAGCGAGCCTCCGCCCGTGAAAGCGACAGCCTGAACGAAGGCTCCAACCGTCCGCGAAGATTGTTCAGCCGACTGCCCGCCTGAGTGGCGGCGAGTCGCAGGGCGGGGACCAACCGACCGTCGGCACGTGCCAGTCGGGACTGTGCACGCTCCCCAGCGGATGACAGCTGCGCAAGAAGTGCCGCGCCGAGATGGTCGACATGTTGGGCGTACCACTCGCCTCGCGCACGGAGCGAGGCCAAGAGCCCTTCCGCGCCGGACGCAATGCGCGTACGCAAATCATTCAGAAGCGGCACGGCTATCTCCGCCGCGATGGATGGCGTCCCGGCGCGGCAATCGGCCGCAAAGTCACAGAGGGTGTAGTCCGTCTCGTGCCCCACGGCCGAGATGGTTGGAATTCGTGAAGAAGCGAGCGCACGAACAAGCGACTCGTCATTGAAGCAGAACAAATCCTCAAAACTGCCGCCGCCACGCGCCAGAATGAGGAGGTCGGGAATCCAGTCCGTCAGGCCATTGAAGTAGGCGATACCCGCAATGAGCGTCTTCGGAGCCTCGTCCCCCTGCACAAGCGACGGGTAAAGCCGAATCTCAAGATTGGGGAACCGCCGCGTCAGGACGGTGCACATATCATGGATGACGGCCCCGGCCTCGCTCGTCACAATGGCAATACGACGCGGCAGAAAAGGCAACTTACGCTTTCGCGACGAGTCGAACAGACCCTCCGCCGTAAGTTTCTCCTTCAACTCAAGGTACTGCCGCATCAGGTCGCCTTCGCCCACCAGTTTCGCCGCAAGGACGACAAGCTGATAATTGCCGCGCTGGGGATAGACGCTAACATTGCCGTAGACGAGAACCTTCGCGCCATCCCGCAACTTTGCCAAAATCCCCGGATGCTTCTGCTCGCACCGCCTGAGTGCCGAGTCAAACATCACAGCCTGAATCTGCGCCCCCGAATCCTTGAGCGTAAAGTAGGCATGACCCGAAGGATAGCGCTTCCAGCCGCCGATTTCCGCCTCGACGGTAATCTTGGAGAACCGCCCCTCAAGCGTCTGCTTCAGGCGCAGGGTCAGAGATGAGACGGTATAGGCGGGTGCTTCGGCCATGGCTGACTACTTCATCAAGACGGACGGTCGCAATGTCCGCTTTCGGTCCTGGTAGGCATGAATGCCAACGGAGAGAATCGTTCCCACGGCAAAAAAAGCACTGAGGAGGTTCGTCCCTCCGTAGCTGAAGAACGGAAGCGCCATACCCTTCGTCGGCAGGGCCTCGCAGACGACACCTATGTTGAAGGTCGCCTGAAAGAAGATGATGAATGTCATGCCCATGACCAGATAACGGCCCAAGCGGTCGGAGGCATGGCTTGCAATGTAGACGGCAAGCGCAAAAAACGCCAAAAAGAGGAAAATGACGGCAATCGAGAAGAATAACCCGAGTTCCTCAGCCCCAATGGCAAAGATGAAATCCGTATGCGCCTCGGGGAGGTAGTACTGCTTCTGCATGGACTCATTGAGACCGACGCCCCAAATGCCACCGTTTTTGATGGCCACGAGGGCCATCCGCGCCTGGTGGGCGGCATTCCGCGCCGCGACATCCATCGTTTCCGCCGCGCCGGCATCCGTCGTCCCCCCGCCCAAGAAGGCCATAATTCGGGCCATACGGTTGCGGTTCATCATTAGCTTCACCCCAATGCCGGCCAGTCCAAGAAGAATCAAGGGGGCCATGTGCAAAATGCGAACACCCGCAAGAAACATGACAAGCAAACCCGCAAACGCAAGGACGACCGTTGAACCAAAGTCCGTCTCAAACAGAATGGGGAGGGCCAGCACGCCGATAATCAGGAACGAGCAAAGAGCCCCCCGCTTGAACAGCTCCACGCGCCAACCCGAACGATCGAGCCAGACCGAAAGCGCAATCACGACGAACAGCTTGGCAAGTTCGCTTGGCTGAAGGCGCAGGGGGCCGAGTGCAATCCAGCGGTACGAGCCGTTGATTTTCGGGAAGGCAAAGACGGCCAGCAGCAGAATAAAGACGACCACATAGCCGAAGACCACGAGTCCCCAGTTCTCGCGCCACTTCCGATAGTCAAACCAAGCCGTAAGAACGGCGATGACGAGACCGACGCCCAAATAGGCGAACTGGCGCTTCATGAAGAAGTAGGCATCCTTGTGCAAGCGGATGCCGTTCGCCTCGCTCGCGCTTGACAAAACGACAAGGCCCAGCGCCACGAGTGCCGCGACAACCAGGCCGAATGCAAATAGTGCGGACTTGCGCACTGTCAGTTAGGGCTGCGCATCAGCCGGCAACTTGATGACCTGGCCCGGCTTGAGCTGATCGTTTTCACCCAGGTTGTTCAACTCGCGAATCTGCGCCGCCGTCACGCCGTAGGCAATCGACAGCCCCGTCAGGTCGTCACCCGGCTGCACGACATACGTGCCAGGAGCCTCGGCCGAAACCGACCCCGCATCCGGGACCGCATTGGTCTCGGGCTCGGCAACGACAGGAGCGACCTCATCAGCCTGCTTCGTCTCGACTGTCTCAGGCGCGGTCTTCACCACCGGCGCGACCTCAGCCTTCTTCGCCTCGGTCTTCTTGGTCGTCGAAGATGCCGCAACGGGCTTCGTCGTCGTGGTCGCCGCCTGGGCCTTCACCGCCTTGCCATCGGCCGGAATCTTCAGCTTCTGGCCAATGCGGAGCGAATCGCCCGAAAGTCCGTTCAGTTCCTTGAGCTGGCGGATGTTGATGCCATTACCGTAGGCAATCGCCCCGAGAGTATCGCCCGACTTGACGACATACTGCTTTGTCGCGCCCGTGTAGGGCGTGTAGGCGGCCTTCTTGGTCGACTTCGCCTTCGCCGCGGCTGTTTCGGGCGCAGTCTGCGAACCGACGTCAATCTTGCCCGGCAGCTTCAGCTTCTGGCCGACGCGGATGAGGTCGCCCTTGATGGACGGGTTGAGCTTGCGAATCGAGGCAATCGTGACATTGTACTTCTTCGAAATCTTCGCAAGGTAGTCGCCGCTCTGCACGATGTAAACCGTGTACTCCGGTTCAGCGGGCGGGGGCGTGGGCTGGGGCTTCTCAACCACGCATGCGCAGTCGGGCGCACCACAACCGCACGGCTCGGTGTGCTTCGTCCCGGGCGGGCAGGTGCAGGACTTCTCCTCAACGACCTCGGTCGGAGCCGGTGCCGGAGTCGCCGTCTGCGTCGGCTCAGCCTTTTCCGTCGTCGTCTTCGCGGGCTGCGTCTCGACGCTCTTCACGTCGTTCTGCGGATCACGCGAACCGCGGCCAACGTAATCGGGGTCCTTACAACCCGTAATCGTCGCAACTGCCGCGACGCCCAGCACTATACCCAACTTCTTCATGACTTACCTTGTCCTTCTTTTTTAACGAGCACCGCGAAGACATCCCCGCGTTGCCCGAAACTTTTAAATTGATCAAAACTCGCCGTTCCTGGCGAAAGCAGAAGCGTTTCACCTCTTGCGGCCTCGTGCAGAGCCGTCCCGACCGCCCGCTCCATCGTGCCGCAGATCTCGCAATCAACCGCACCGGACCACGCCGCCGAAAACACTTCCGCACACCGCCCTATAAGATACACTTTTTTGACCCGTTTCGTCAAGACCCCAAGCACACTTTTCGGGTCATCGCCCTTGGGGAGTCCGCCGGCGATCAGACGGACGCCCGCCCCTGCCATCACCACCCCCGCCGCGAGAGCGGCCAACGATGTCGCCTTCGAGTCGTCAATGCACCTGACGCCACCGAATGTTCCAACCTCGTTCATTCGATGCGGCAATGGCTCAAATGTGCGAAAAGCCGCCCGAATCGCATCCGAATCAAGCCCGGCGACCTGCATCAGCCGCGCCGCGAGGCAACCGTTCCCCGCCAGAATCTCGTTGTCAAAATAGGAATCTTTCAACAGTTCTCTGAGTTCGTCCAGACCCTCGGGACCCTCCAAACGAACGCGGGCCATGCCGAGGAGCCGACGCTTGAGGCCGTGGTAGACGGTCACGCTCCCATGCCGGTCGAGGTGATCTTCCTGGAGATTCAGAATCGCGGCGGCTTCGAACGTATCGGGGGCGAGGTTCGTCGTCTCCATCTGAAAGGAACTGACCTCGACAACCGCCCACTCGACACCCCCCTCAAGCGCAACTTCACAAACGGGCTTGCCGTAGTTCCCGCAGGGCACGGCGCGAACGACCCCCGCCCGGTTCAACCCGTCCGCCACAACCTTGACAACGCTCGACTTGCCCTTCGAACCCGTTACCGCCAGCAACCGCACCCCCTGCTGACGCAGTACCTCCACCCCGAACTGGAGTTCACTGACAAGCGCAATACCCCTTGCCCGACACAGCTGGAGCCAGCGGTGAGTCAGCGCAAGGCCCGGCGAAACAATAGCCAGCCGAACGCCTTCGAACACGAATCTGTCGACCGTTGGTGTCGTCGCCTCGTCCAGCACGACGGGCGAATACCCCAACCGACGGGCCAAGGCTTCCGCCGCCCGCCCGCTTCGCCCGTACCCCAGAATAAGGATCTTAGAAGTCAAGGTTGCGCACGTTAAGGGCGTTGTCCTCAATGAACTTGCGACGCGGCTCGACCTCGTCGCCCATCAGGAGCGAGAACATCCGATCCGCCGCGACGGCATCGCTCAACTTGACGCGAAGCATGTGCCGCTTCTCGGGATTCATCGTCGTATCGAAGAGCTCGTCCGCATCCATTTCGCCAAGGCCCTTGAAACGGTAGATCGAAAGGCCCACGCGCCCATGCGCCCGCACATCGTCCAGCAGCTTCTTCAGCAGACCTCCGAAGTAGTCCTCGGGAGTAAAACCGTAGGCACCCAGGGATGAGAACTCCTTCTTCAGCATGGAGGCCCCACTGCCCTGGGCGGACTCGTCACGCACGAGTTCCTCCGGCTTGTAGCCACGCTCCTCCACCATCTTGCATGTCGCCTCGATTTCGGCCAGGAGCGTCATCAGTTCCTTCGCCTTCTCCTTCGGAAGAACCGTGCCATCCTTTCCCTTCACCTCATAGTCGTCCAGACCCAGCGTCAGGAGTTTCGAAGTCAGTTCACCGTCCGTCAACACGTACTCGATGTTCTTCTTGCGCTCAACCTTGTAGAGCGGCGGCTGTGCGAGATAGACGTAGCCCTTCTCAATCAGTTCCGGCATCTTGCGGTAGAAGAACGTCAACAGGAGCGTACGGATGTGCGCGCCGTCCACATCGGCATCGGTCATGATGACGATTTTGTGGTAACGCGCCTTCGAAATGTCCCACTCATCCCCAAAGCCGCAACCAATGGCCGTGATGAGCGTACGAATCTCCGCATTGGCCAGCATCCGATCTATCCGCGCCTTCTCGACATTCAGGACCTTGCCGCGCAGGGGCAGAATCGCCTGGGTCGCCCGGTCGCGTCCGGTCTGCGCCGAACCGCCTGCCGAATCGCCCTCGACGAGATAAAGCTCGGTCTTCGCCGGGTCACGCTCGGAGCAGTCGCGGAGCTTGCCCGGGAGGGAAAGTCCATCCATAATCCCCTTGCGCCGCGTCGATTCACGGGCAGCGCGTGCCGCCTCACGGGCGCGACAGGCCAGAAGCGTCTTCTCGATGATAATCTTCGCGACTGACGGATTCTCCTCGAAGAAGGTCATGAGCTTATCGGCAACGATCGCCCCGACAATGCCCTCAACCTCACCATTGCCAAGCTTCGTCTTCGTCTGGCCCTCGAACTGCGGCTGGGGGACCTTCACGCTGACAATGACCGTCAGGCCCTCGCGCATGTCGTCACCCGTCAACGAGTCCTTCGCCTTGATCAGCCCATTGTCCGTGCCATACTTGTTGATTGTGCGCGTCAAGGCGCCGCGAAAACCCGAAAGGTGCGTACCGCCCTCGACCGTGTGAATGTTGTTGCAGTAGGTCTGCTCAAGCGTCGTATAACTGTCGGTGTACTGCATCGACACCTCGGCCTGCACCATACCCGTCAAGCCCTCGCGCTCGCCCTCAAAGTGAATGACAGGCGAAAGCGGCTTCTTGTTCGCATTGAGATAGCTGACGAACTCGTCAATGCCACCGTCATAATGGAAGGTCTCCTCATGATGCTGGTCGCCCTCGTCATCACGGAAGTGAATCGTGACGCCCTTGTTGAGGAACGCCAGCTCCCTCATGCGGTTGCAGAGCGTCTCCCACTTGAAGGCACGGCAGGTGAAGATGGTGTGGTCGGGGAAGAACGTCACCTTCGTCCCCGTCTCGTCCCCGCACTCGCCAACGACCGTCAGCGGTTTCGTGACATGTCCACGCGAAAACTCGATGTGGTGGATCTTTCCGCCGCGCTTGACCTCGACCTTCATCCAGTCCGAAAGCGCATTGACGCACGAAACGCCCACACCGTGAAGTCCACCCGAGACCTTGTAGTTCGACCCGTCGAACTTGCCGCCCGCATGGAGAACGGTTAGCACGACCTCAATGGCCGGGCGATGCTGGGTCGGGTGCATGTCGACGGGGATGCCGCGACCATTGTCCTGAACCGAAATCGACCCATCGGGATTGATGACAACGTCAATCTGCGAGCAATAGCCAGCGAGCGCCTCGTCAATCGAATTGTCAACCACCTCGTAGACGAGGTGGTGATACCCGCGTTCGCCCGTGTCGCCGATGTACATGGCGGGACGCTTACGTACCGCCTCCATTCCTTCCAAAACCTGAATATTCTCGGCGTTATAGTTGCTCGTTTCTTCTGCCATCTTGCTAAGACCTTTTCCTTTGGGACATATTATACCAAAATACCACTTCTCTTAGTGGCAGATTTTACCTATCAAGAATCGACGCGGAGACCACCATCACGAACGGAATTTATCACGATCACAAAGGGTGGAGAGGCTGGCCTCCTCGGGCGGAGACCAGCAGGAGAACGGGCAAGTGCCTTAGTCCTTTGATGAAAACTCCTTAGTCCTTTCCCTTTAGGTTGCGCATCCTCGACCCTTCGGGTTGCGCATCCCAGCGCCCTCCTCTTGCGCTTGTCAACCCGGTTTGGGCTTTGGCGTTCTCCGCCGATGTGGGGTCCCGGAGGACGCGGCGAGTGCAGTTTCCGCAGGGGGCCGTCCATAGCAATGAGCCAGTCACCGGATGAGCAGCATAAGAATTCCGAGGAGGGCAAACACGACGCCGAGGGCGATCTTCGACGGAATCACGTTCCGCGAGGACCATCGCGCCATCCGAAAGGCGTCGGTCGTTCCGGAGAAGAGGACGAAGACCGCCACGAGCGGCGCGATGAACGCGAGGTTGTAGGCGATCAGGAATGCGAAGGATCGCCAGGCCCCAGGCTCGTGCGCAATGAGTGCCAGGACGGGCACATAGACCTGCCCGGTGCAGAGGGCGTCAAGGAGCGTCACGAGAAATCCGCACCCGAGTCCCGCCGCGACAACGGCCGACCCGCTCCAGCTCTCCATGGCAATCCTGCGGATGAGCGCCCTCACGCCCTCGGGAAGCCTCAGCGTCACGACCGAGAAGACCGGCGTTCGCCGAAAGCGGACGGCATCCCGGAAGCTCAGAATCGAGAGGAGGAAAAGCGCGAGCGACAGGGCGACCATGAGGATGGTACGGACCGTCCGCAATCCCTCAAGCGCACGGATCGCCTGCATGAGGCCGAGTCCCGTCAGGACATAGGTGAGAAACGAACCGAGGCAGAACGCAAGCCCCCCAACGATTCGGGTCCTCCGACGGCGACCGCCAATCGCAAGGATGCCGACAAGGGAAATCATGATCGCGAACGAACACGGGTTAAGGCCGTCCACGAGACCCGCGAGAAGAACTGCGGGGAGCGTGAAACGCGAGGCAAAGCCCGAGGCCAACCCCTCGACGGAACGACCGAGAACTGGAATTGTGACGACGGGTGTCGCGGAATCGTCGCAGTAGAGGCGCACGGCCTTTGAGAACTCGCCCGGGAGCTGGGGCTTCAGCGAGACGGTCAGTTCCACGGACGCGCCGGGAGCAATCTCCATGCCCGAAAGCTCCGCCTCCGCGCCACAGCACGGTGTCACCCGCGAGACCCTCAGAGGCGCGTCGCCCGAGTTCCCGAGGGCGCATCCGGCGCGAGCGGACTCGCCGGCGGGAATCGCGCCGAAGTCAATTCCGCCCGGCGGATACACGAGACGAGGCCCCGCAAAGAGTGCGGATGTCGCGAAGATCGCCGCAAGAGCAAGAGCATACCGAAACACCCTCATTTCACAATCCTCCCGCTAATTCTTTCAATAGCCGTCGCACAGGGTTCCGTCAGGCGGGAACCACCCCGTGCGGCGACCGATTCGAGCAACGCAATGTCCGACGCATCACCAAGGAGACCGAGCGTTCCGATGGCAACCGTGTCCGCGACCGCATCGCGACGGTCGCCCCGGAAGACGGCCCTCACATCCGGCAGGACCTCGCGATAGCCGCGCTGCCCCGCGAGCTGAAAGGCTGCAAGGCGGGTCAGCGGATGTGCACGCGACGAACAGGCCGCGCAGGTGAGGTGGTGGAGACTCCCGACCTCCGCGCCCGTCAACCCGTGCGCATCGGCGAGTGCGTAGAGGGCCGTTCCCGCGTAGGGCCGCCCGATTCCCGACGCGGCCGCGAAGAGAGCATCGCGGACTCGCCCCGCCGTCACGTCAGGAAGACCGTGCTGCAAGGCCCCGAGGTGCTGAATCGCATAGTCGACGAGCGTCGCATCGTGCCGTCCGTTCCGGACAATGTCCATCAGGAGATTGGGCAACGACTCCGGAAGCGGATTCTGATTGCGCAGGAGGTTGAGCACATCGTTCCGCAAGGCGGCTTCGCGAGAGGGAGGGAGCGCGCCGCCCCCGGAGGCGACATACGCCATCAGCGCAGCGACATCCCCTTCCGCCAGGTCATGTCGGCGGGCAATCGAACGGAGCGCATCGTTTCGGAGCCCATACCGATCCGCGCTCGCATCCACCCTTCCGCAGACGACCGCAACAGCGGCGGAGACATCAGGCGAAGCCACAGAATCCCCCTGCGAGCGAACGGGACATTTCGATGGGACGATGCGAATTGTCCGAACCCCGTACCGTCCGCCCGCTGTCGGCAATGGATCCTTCCTCCGTCCGCCACCCGAGTGCAATACGCACAGCGACACACCAGCGATCACCGCCGCCCCGACGACACAACACAGGAGCCCCATCCGTCCGCCGGCACTCATCGTCCCATCACCCCCATTAGCCTACAGACCCGACGACCCGCGCCATGGGACATCCCGCACGGGACTGCCCCGCTGGGACAGCCAAGCGACCACATCCCCACCGTGGCAATTCGGGCACTCGGACACCTGTCGCGATACACCCCGAACTCTCTACAACTTCTCATTGCGGACATTATACCAAAGACCGTACGCTCGTGGCCTATGCGACCCTCGCCCAACCCAGATACGGCGGCGGTCCCGTAACGCTTCCTCGCTTGGCCGGGCAAACACCTTCAGACTGTCAATCCTCGACAGAGAGCCCCTGGTTGCAGGAATAACCACTCCGACGGCGGCGAGTCGCGCAGCACCCCTTCGTCGTCCCTGAAATTCGCATGTACACAATATTTTCATCACAAACTGGGCAGGATTCACTCGCTCAACTCATTCACATGAGAACTCTACAACATTATCGCCTATCTCCAAGATACCGGCGGCTTGAACACTTCCTGCGCCGCAAATCCCTGGACTCTCAGTCCTTGTCCCCTTTCTTCTGACCGCATAGTATGCGTAGTGCCAGTAGCGACAGGAATATCGGCAAGATTTGGAAGAACCTGTCCGCCACAAGCCCCTTGTTATCCGACGCCGGAATTGCCATCGGGATGAAGAAACACAGAAGGAGACCGTTGAGCAACCACCGTATCGCCCTGTCATTGTTACGCCTTTTCATTGATTAGCCCTTCCCTTGCTATCGTGAATATCTTCACAGCCACCGCGCCGAACGGTGCATACCCGTAGTGACGTCGTAGGCAACGACCTCGCTCACGTTCTTGCTGCCGTCGTGCGTGTAGTATGCGGCATCCCCGCCGCGAGTCCACGCGAGCGGACGCGTCGCGGCGGATTCCGTCGGATCCCACACGTACGCGCTGCCGGCGCTGTCGGCGACCTGCAGGTAGCCGTCGTAGACGAAGCGCCGGTTGCCCTTCGCAACTCGGCGGCCCATGCGGTCGAAGGACATCGTAATAACCGTGTCGCCGCTCTCCCAGCGGATCGGTCGGTTCTCGCCGCTGTAGGCGACCCTCCATGTTCCCGTGGAGGTCTTCACCAGCGTCTGGTTGCCGTCGGCGTCGTAGGCAGGGACAAAAGCATCCACCGCGTTGTACTGATTTAGCCGATTGGCCGTGTAGACGGAATTCGTGCCGCGCTCAGAGGAGGTCGAGCGGTTGCCGATGTCGTCGAAGCCGTAGCCGTAGCGGTAGGCGGCGTCACCCGCCGCCGTCGCGTTCGTCAACTCGCTGCGGGCGTTGTAGCGGTAGCCGTGGGTGTCGGGTGTCGCGAAGGCCGAGCCGGACTTCGCACAGGAGACGCGGCGGCCGGCCGCGTCGTAGGCATAGTCGTACCGCGAGACGACGTTCGTGGCGGCCGCGTTGCGCACCCGCGTGAGGCGGCCGCAGTCATCGTAATCCCAGGAAGCCGCAAGCCCGCTGGGATAGGTGAGCGACGACTTGAGGTCGCTGCCATCCAGGTAGCTCCACACGAAAGGCGTTCCACTTCCGGCGGCGAGCATCGTCGCGATGCGGCCCGTCGCGGGGTCGTAGGCGATTGCCGACCGACGGACTCCGTTGAGGGCGTAGCCCGCGTCACGCCCGAATTCGTCGGTAAAACGCTCGATCATGTTCGACCCCGCAACGCCAACCACGGTCTCGTTCGTATTCGCGCCGAAGGCGTCGTAGGCGAAGGCCGCGACACCCGCCGCATCGTGCGCCGACACCTGGCGGCCCATCGCGTCGTACGAGAGCGCGACGGATGGCGATCCGTCGGAGAGGCCGCATTCGTGAGGTTGCCCCACCCGTCGTACGAGTACGCCGTCACCACGCCCCGCGCCCAGGTGCGCCCCGTGAGGCGGCCGTTCGCATCGTAGCCGTACGAGGGTCCCCTCCCGTCCGCGTAGACCTTGTTCGTCATCGCGCCGGTCGCCCCGTCGTAGAGCCAGCGGGTCGTATCCCCCGAATCGGGTCCGAGCGACTCGTCGCGGTAGGTCGTCATCGAGACCCTGTTGCCGAAGACGTCGTAGGCGTAGCGGACCGGATAGGTCGCCCCGCCCTCGTAAGTCCTGCGTCCGCGCAAGTCGTACCCGTAGACGACCGCGTTGCCGAGCGCGTCCGTGACCGCGGCGAGTTCGCCGAGGCGGTTGTAGGCGTAGGACGTGCGGGCACCGGCGGGATCGACCGTCGCGGCACGGCGGCCATGCGCGTCGTACTCCGTCCGCGTCACGTTGCCGCGACCGTCGACGGAGGCGGCCACACGCCCCAGCGCGTCATAGCGCACCGAGTTCGTGACCGCCGCGCCCAGGCGCACGAGCGCACGGGCGGGAGACCCCGCCTTCCCGGCCGCACGGACCGCTCGGACTGTATTCCCCAACTCCATAGACGAGTGGATTATACCATATTTGCACATTCCGTTGTGCAGAAAACTTGAAACCTGCAGAATCGACGGGAGACTGTCGATTGAAAAGGTAAGTGGACAGGGGCGGCGGAGAAAGCTGTCCACTTAGTCGTGCAGGGGCGCATGCCCACTTTCCCTTGCGGGCGGAAAATGGCATCCTTCGCGTCGCGACACAAAGGAAAGGAAGCCACCATGGC